>NZ_REBQ01000037.1 GCF_007692655.1 Halomonas sp. | reverse complement strand
CGGTCGGACGCTTCATGTCAGCGCAGAAAACCAAAAAGTCTGAGCAGCTAGCAATATAGCCTTGCCCCCCAGCAAGCTCAGCAATCTTCTCGCGATTAGCATGGTTTTTTACGTGGATAACCGTATACGCCTGAACATGACTGGACGTAGCGGCACCCTGCCCTGCGCGAATAAGGTTTAGTAACAGTTCGTGAGGAATTTTCTTATCGCTGAACTTGCGAATCGAACGGTGAGATTTTAGCAGATCAATAACGTCGTTCATGAGGCCTCGCTTAACTTAAACAGGTAAAAAGCTGAATATAGGGTAACAGAATTACACCGCATAGCAGGAGGCGCCTACCGCTCTAAAAAACTGGCTACAGCAGATGAAGAATCGCGCCGCGCACGCCGCCTTCATCTACCCATAACTTGCCTAAGGTAATAGGCAGCTTGAAGCGACGTTTCCCAGCGGCGCCAGGGTTGAAGAGGCGCTTGCCCGCCTGGATTTCGTTGCGGGGTTTGTGGGAGTGTCCATGCAGAACGGCGTCACAAGGGATTGCGGAGTCAAAATCCTCCAAGCGATGCACGAGATGCAAGCGACGGTCATTCACCATAATATCTTGATGTAGTGGCAGGCTCTCCGCCCAAGCTGCCGTATCAATATTGCCCCTCACGCAATGAACTGTCGCCCTTGTTGCCAAGCGTTCCAAGATCGCTTTATCAGCCTCTTTATTGCCCACGTCACCCAGATGCAGGATCAGCTCGCACTCATCTAGCAACTCAAGTACTTCCTCACGCAGCAGTCCATGGGTATCAGCAATCACTCCTATGGGGAAGCCAGTGTTATAGCGCGGTATAAGTGAGCTCATTAATAGCCTCTCCCGTTAGCAGCCTGGTTTCATGGAATAAGTGCAGCAGTATGGGTCATGTACCTGAAGTGACCAAATAGCAGTGAGCCAAGTCAGCAGGCTTATTTGTTTAGCAAAGTTCACAACATAAGTTAATTTTTTAAAATTAAAGCCAAAACGTTACATGTTATTTTCAACTCACTGGATAACATGCCAGCGGTTATCTACGTTGAAAGGGTGCTTATCTCCCCTATTTAAGTTACCACCAAGCCTACCGATTTAGACAAAAGGTATTTGCCATGGACGCTTCCTCTCGTCGACGCTTTGCTGGCTGGGCAATCACCGCCCTTGCAGTTGTGTTGTTGCTGTTGAGCTTACCTTTGGTTATCGGGGGTAGCTATCTGCTCTACTTAGGAGGAAGTGCCTACTTTCTTTTAACCGGTATTGCCATTCTATTATCAGCTGTACTTATGTTTCGCGACTCCCCCTGGGGCGTTTGGCTGTATGTCGCCACCGTCGCTGCTACGCTTATTTGGTCGCTATGGGAAATAGCCGCCAAAGGATGGATGCCCGTATGGCAAGTAGACCTAATGGCGCGAATGGGCGTTCTAGTGGGGCTTATGGTAGTGGCACTACTGCTTTTACCACTCCTTTACCAGCGGAGAGGCCTCTACCCTGCCACAGCAACACGTTATCTAGGGGTCATTGCCTTGGCGGGGTTTGCCGCCGCGCTAGGGCTATTGCTAACGGATACCCACACCCAGATAAGCGCTCAAGCAGTGGATGGGGTCAATGCTAATGACACCCTTGAGTTACCAAGCTCGTCAGATTGGATCGCCTATGGTGGTACCAATTTGGCTCAGCGGTTCTCACCCGCTACCCAAATTACCCCCGCAAATGCCTCGCAACTAGAAAAGGCCTGGGAGTTTAACACTGGAGACACGCCGCATAGTGAAGCGACTCCCTACGCGTTTCAGAATACGCCACTCAAAGTTGGCAACACTGTTTACGTTTGTACCCAAAGTAACCAGATATTTGCGCTGGATCCGGCCAGTGGCGAGCAGCAGTGGCATTTCGATCCTCAGGTCGAACGTGAAGCGCTGGAAAATGTATTTTCAGCCACATGCCGCTCTTTAGGCTATCACGAGGCGACTGAAGCTGTAGAGCAGTGCCCTCGCCGCATTTTGATGGGCACTATGGATGGCCGTTTAATGGCCTTGGATGCCGAGGACGGCTCGCTGTGTAGTGATTTTGGTGAACAGGGTACGGTAGATCTTTACGAGCATATGGATCCGCAGGCGCCGGGGTTTCTATCTAATACGTCAGGCCCTACGGTCGTAAATGACAGGGTAGTGATCGGACATCAAGTCACCGACAATCAACGTCGAGACGGCCCATCTGGCGCCGTTCGTGCTTATGATGCAATTACCGGCGAATGGCAATGGACCTGGGATGCTGTGTGGACAACGCCGGACCAGCAACCCAGTGAGGGAGATGTTTATCCTCGCGGGACGCCGAATGTCTGGGCAGCCATTTCCGCTGATGAAGAGCTAGGGTTGGTTTATCTGCCTACAGGCAATCCCACCAATGACCAGTACGGTGGGGATCGCCTGCCAGCTGAGGATGAGTTCACTTCTACGCTGGTGGCCGTGGATGTTCAAACGGGTGAAGTCGAGTGGAAATTTACGACTGTTATACATGATCTATGGGACTACGACCTCGGTGCCCAGCCCGCATTAATCGATTTCCCCACGCCGGACGGTGTGCGTCAAGCAGTAGTTCAAGCGACCAAGTACGGTCAAGTCTTTGTCTTTGATCGGGCCACAGGGGAACCCCTTACGCCAGTTGAAGAGCGTCCGGCGCCCCAGGGGGCCATCGACGGAGACTGGGCCTCTGAGGTACAGCCTTTTTCGCCCGGCATGCCGAATTTCGGCTCGCTGCCGGGCCAGCCGGTCGAGCGGTTAACGGGCGCGCATACCTGGGGAGCCACACCGGTTGACCACCTTTATTGCCGAATCCAATTTCAGCGTATGCGCTATGAGGGTATGTTTACCCCTCCAACCCTGGATGAAGGGGGTATGCTCCAATTTCCAGGCATCTTGGGAGGCATCAACTGGGGTAGCGCGTCTTTCGATAGCGAGCGAAACTTGATGATCGTCAATAATAATCGGATGCCATCCAGGATTGTGCTCTACCCCCGGGAGGAAGCCGACGAGATGGATAATATCGCCCCTATCGGAGAGCAGGATGCCAGCTATATTGACCAACAAGCACAGCCGATGCTTGGCGCGCCGGTGGCCGCTGAACGAGGGGCCTGGCTCTCCCCTCTCGATATGCCTTGCACTGCGCCCCCATGGGGATTTATCAGTGCTACAGATCTTACGAGCGGTGAAATAGTATGGTCAAAACCGTTGGGTACCAGCTTTGATCAAGGGCCGTTAGGGATACCGTCTCGACTAAAAATGACGGTGGGCGCGCCCACTAGCGGGGGCCCAGTCGCGACTCAGGGAGGCGTCACTTTCATAGGGGCAGCCATGGATGACTATCTGCGTGGTTTTGATAGCGCGAACGGTGAGATGCTTTGGGAAGTACGTTTACCTGCAGGGGGACAAGCTAACCCAATGACGTATATGCATGAAGGACGCCAATACGTGGTCATCGCCGCCGGTGGATCCTTTCAAGCGGAAACTACCTTGGGCGATAGCGTGATCGCCTACGCACTCCCAGAGCAATAAACCCCCACCCCCGCTTACATGAATGAATAGTCGGGGGGGGGCAACGAAGCGCGGCTCTTACTGTCTCCAGAATGACGAAAACGTACGGACTCCCCCGATCTGTGTATGCTGACGTACATCCACTAACCTTGGTGGAGTCCTCTCGTTGATTATCGGCTGGCTTGGCCGAAACCTTCCTGTCGCCTCCTCTGAGTCCAGATCTGAGGTTTGCGATTCATGCTTCCTAGCTCTCTTAAAGCCATTTTCAATGCTGCAAAGTTACCTGCTGATGACCGTCCTGATGAATATCAATCCGCCATCATCTATTGCGAAGGTAATTTCACCCGCATTGATGGCAAAACCGCGAACGGCCTCGTCCGCAGCAGTGAGCGGTACCGTATCCTAGCGGTAATCGATAGCACCATGGCAGGCCAAGACGCAGGCAGTGCACTGGGAACAGCGTCAGCTGGCATCCCTGTCGTGAAAGACCTGGACGCAGCGCTGGCAATAAGTGAACAGCGACCCGATGTGTTGATTTTTGGTCTTGCCCCCCTGTCAGGCTTAATGTCCAGCGCGGATCGAGCGGTCGTAATAGCCGCTATTAACCAAGGCGTCAGTGTGGTCTCGGGCTTGCACGAATTCCTTGCCGATGATCAGGAAATTGCAGCGGCCGCACTCGCTTCCGGAGCGGCGCTTTACGATATCCGCCGACCACGGCCGACAAAACATTTGCGTATGTTTGATGGTGCGATTGGTGAGGTGGACTGCATTCGCATTGCTGTTTTGGGCACTGATGGAGCCATAGGCAAACGGACTACCTCGACACTATTAACCCAAGCGCTTAACGACGCGGGCATTCGTACCGTCATGGTGGGCACCGGCCAAACCGGTCTGATGCAGGGAGCCGCCTATGGCGTTGCTTTGGATGCCATTCCCGCCCAGTTCGGCGTAGGTGAACTTGAGGGCGCCGTGCTGGCTGCCTACGAAGGCGAGCGCCCGGACGTTATCGTGATTGAAGGTCAGGGAGCCCTTAGCCATCCTGCTTATTTAAGTTCGACCGTGGTGTTGCGCGCCAGCCGCCCCCAGGCGGTAATTATGCAACATGCACCCGCCCGGCTCATGCTCAGTGACTACCCTAATGTCCCCATGCCATCGCCCCTGTCTGAGATTAAACTCATTGAACTCTTTGGTGACACTAAGGTTATTGGAGTCGCGATCAACCACGAAAACATGACGCAAGCTGAAGTTCTAGCGGCAACAGTTCGGTATGAGGCAGAGCTGGGCATCCCCGCTACCGATGCCTTGTGGCATGAGCCCTCTGCCTTAGTCGCCATGGTCACCGCTGCTTTCCCAACCCTGCTGGCGCGTCCACAAACTGCCATAGCATGATCTCGCCACGGGTCGAGATCAACCTAGCCAAGATTGAGCACAACACTCGTCACCTGGTGTCCCTTTTAGGCGCTAAAGGTATCGCCGTTACGGGCATTACCAAGGCCACGCTAGGCCTGCCAGAGGTGGCAAATGCAATGATAGCGGGAGGGGTGATAAGACTAG
Organism: Halomonas sp.; assembly: GCF_007692655.1. Taxonomy (GTDB): domain Bacteria; phylum Pseudomonadota; class Gammaproteobacteria; order Pseudomonadales; family Halomonadaceae; genus Vreelandella. The sequence continues at coordinate 9,533 of NZ_REBQ01000037.1, read as the reverse complement.
GCGATTCGCGCATCGAAAACCTCGAAGCGCTCAGCACTGGCGGTATTCAACTACCTTTAACGCTACTACGCTCCCCCACACCCGAGCAGGCCGAACGCGCGGTAGCCTGCGCGAGCATTAGCCAGGTTAGCGAACTCTCGGTAGTAGAGGCACTGGCAGTCGCAGCGGCGAAACGAGGCGTGATCCATGGGCTTATACTCATGATTGAATTAGGCGATCTTCGCGAAGGCGTGCTTCCTAGTGACGCACTAGGCTTTGCCCAACGTCTTTTACAAACGCCCCATGTGGCACTCTTAGGCATCGGCACGAACCTGGCGTGCCGGGCCGGCGTTGTTCCCAGCCCTGATAACATGCAAGAGTTGGCCTTGCTCGCGACCCGGCTCGAACGCCAACTAGGCGTACATTTACCCATCATTTCGGGGGGTAATTCGGCCAACCTCTCCTGGGCGATGGCGCTCCCTACAGGCCGCATTAATGACCTGCGTCTTGGCGAGTCGATTCTGTTGGGCTGTGACCCCCTCACAAGGGTGCCTCTTGAGGGCCTGCACACCGATGCTTTTACGCTGGTGGTGTCGGTCATTGAGTCAATGGCTAAACCAACGAAACCCCGCGGCGCTACCGGCCAGGCCGCTTTCGGTACGCCAGTAGCGATGCGCGAGCGGGGAACGATTATGCAGACCATCGCCTCCATCGGAAGACAGGATATCGACCCTGAAGGTTTGGTAGCGCCTTCCGGCGTCAGCGTCCTTGCTGCCAGCAGCGACCACTTGGTGCTAGAAACACAGACTGCCATGCCGCCTGGCGCTGAAATTCGCTTTGGCCTCGACTACTCCGCTCTCCTGCGGGCGATGACATCCCCCTTTGTTGCTACGACATTTAATGACGCACTCCGAACCTGTATGCCGCCTAAACGCAAGGGCAGCCCAGCTTGATTGAGGCTGGTTGCAAACTATATTCGAACAAAAGCGTCCAAGTCGTACAACTTTGTTTGAGGCCCGTAAACTTTCGAACCTAACGAACCATTAGTTTCTTATTTAGTAGCTAATAAGTTCCTCTTCATCCAGCTATAATGCTAGCACTGATACTCGTCAGAATAATAACGACGCCAGGAAGCCAACATGACCAATATCCCCCATAACACTCCCGGGCAAGAGTGGAGCGCCAGTAACTACGCCCAGAACGCTAACTTTGTGCCTAAATTAGGTAGCGAAGTCGTTAAACTATTGGCCCCTCAACCCGGCGAACGTATTTTGGATCTGGGCTGTGGCGATGGTTCTTTAACTGAACGTCTCGCTGAATTGGGCGCAGACGTGTTGGGTATTGATGCGTCCGAAGATATGGTGAATGCGGCGCGCCAGCGTGGCGTTACTGCGCGGGTTATCGATGGCCACCAACTCCCTTTCGACCATGAATTTGACGCCGTATTTAGCAATGCCGCCTTGCACTGGATGCTTGACCCACAGGCAGTATTGGCAGGCGTTAAACGTGCGTTAAAACCTGGCGGCCGATTCGTGGCGGAGTTTGGTGGGCATGGTAATGTGGCTGCTATTTGTACAGCACTGACGGCAGCGCTTCAGTTCCGAGGCATTAGCGTTCGTGGCCGTCATCCTTGGTACTTCCCTACTACCCATGAGTACGGCCATTTGCTGGAAACCGTGGGGTTTAAGGTAGAAAGCATTGAGCTAATCCCGCGCCCGACGCTACTACCCACTGGCATGATGGGATGGCTAGAAACGTTTGCCAACCCGTTCTTAAATGGGCTGGAGGAAGAGGTGCAAGAAGCGGTGTTGGAAAACACCTTAACCCTACTTGGCCACAGCCTACGTGATGAACAAGGCAATTGGACCGCGGATTATGTAAGGCTACGCGTTGCCGCCCGAGCCTGAAGAAGAAAGAAAGAAGAAAGTCCGCCACTGACATATCAGCGGCGGACTTTTTATTACAGTTTATTAGTGGCTACCGTTGTTAAGGCGTTAGCTGTTAAAACTCACCCCACTCATCGGCGGTGACTTTCTTACTCTGCACTGAAACCTGCTTCGTTGGTGCCACTGTGGTGTTTTCAGCGTCGTGGGAGGCACCGTTTGAAGCGCTGTCATCAATACGAAACGTCGCCATCAAATCTGCAAGTTGACGGGCTTGGTCTTCTAAAGAGCCTGCTGCTGCGCTGGTTTGTTGCACAAGCGTAGCATTTTGCTGGGTTACTGAATCCATCTCCGTCAGCGCTTCATTGATTTGTTCAATGCCACTATTCTGCTCGCGCGTGGCGGTGGAAATCTCACCCATCAAAGTAGTGACTTGACGAATAGCTTCTACCGTTTGATGGATGGTTTTGCCGCTTCGCTCTGCCTGTTCGGCACCTCCATTGATTTGCGACGTCGTTTGCTCAATCAGGCTGCGAATCTCTTTGGCCGAATCTGCACTGCGCGTTGCAAGCAAACGAACCTCACTTGCCACGACCGCAAAGCCACGGCCTTGCTCCCCCGCCCGCGCTGCCTCGACGGATGCGTTAAGCGCTAAAATGTTAGTTTGAAATGCAATCGAGTCAATGACGCCGATGATATCGTTCACTTTGTTTGCACTTGAGGCAATATCACGCATTAACTGCACGGTAAGCTCTACCTCTTCGCCACTCGACTCTGCCGATTGGGAGGCCGTTACCGAGAGCTGATCAGCTTCTTGCGCCGTTTCAGCATTTTTACTCACGGTCGCCGACATCTCCTCCATACTGGATGCGGTTTGCTGAAGGGCTGAAGCCTGTTGCTCAGTACGTGAAGAAAGATCCTGACTACCCACAGATATCTCGCCAGCTCCGCTGAAAACACTCTCACTGTTGCTCCGCAAAGCGATCACTAGTGCTTTTAGCTTCTGTTGCATAGCGGATAAACCGCTGTATAGCTGGCCTATTTCGTTGCGGCCACGATCCTGAATATTGCCCGTTAGATCTCCGTCAGCAATTCTTGCAAAATGTTCACTGGCGACTCTCAATGGAGATACCACGCTTCGCATCATTGCCCAACGAATCGCCACCACTGCAATTAATGCAATCACTAGCAGTACAATAGCGATCACACCAATGATATTCGCCAAGTGATTAACCTGTTGCAGAATGCCAGTCCCCCGCTCTTCGCTGTATGCAACAAAATCATTCATTGCCGCGTCTAGCGCTACGCTTAACGAAGCTAGCTCTTCCTGGCTGCGCTGAACTTGAAAAGGGGCAGCCTCCAGCAGTGGCACAATACCCTCCGTTACATATGCCTCATAGGCGCTAATAATGTCGTCGCGATGAGAGGAGAGCGCACTTTCAGGACTAACGGATATTGCACGAAAATCGTTAAAACGCCTTTCCGCAGTAGCAACAGCCTCTACCGCCATCAGGCGACTTTCCTGGCCTTTATCAGGATTACCTTGAGTGCTAAAACTTGCGTAGCGATCTAAAAATATCTGCGCTCTTAACGCATGCACTTGTGTGCGGTTAGCCAAGTTGGTAAGCCGCACGTTGGTAGCCGTTAACTCCTCGAGCGCTTGGGAGCTGTTTTGGTTGGCATAAAACCCAAGACCACTGATCAACCCAATCATAAGCACTAGCAAGGCTAATGCTGCCGTCAGGCTCCATTTAATAGAGAGGTGCTTCATCACATGATCCCTTAGTATTTATAGGTTATTCAATTAGATATCGACTAAGCTAAGGACAACTGAAGCGTTATGGGTGAAATTTAGACCTTTGTATAACTCGGGAGGTGCGGTAAAGGTAGCGTGAGTCCCAAGACACCTGAGTCTCAAGACACCTAAGTCTCAAGACAACATAGCAACTCTGGGTTGAGCGGCCTTATCCATAACATCCGCCTGAAGCCAAGCGCCCGCCATGCATTCTAATCTCGGCGTATCAACAGTGCCGTGCACATGCGCTCCTGATAGCAGGGTCGCTTTCGTATTAGCTCTTAGCCCACCGAACACATGTCCATCAATATCCACATAGTTCCCTTCTATGTAAGCGGAGACATGCCCGGTTGTGGTCACCGAAACAGGATGATTAGGCGCAATCACCGATCCTTCAATGCGCCCTTTAATATGTACAGGTTCATCGGCAATCACCCTGCCTGCAATGTGTGTGGCCAACCCGATTCTGCTGCCCTCAAGAGAGGGCTCATGGGTGGGGGCCGCTAATGTGGCGAGCACTTTACTTGATCCCGATTCATCCTTAAGCGCTGGCTGCGAATAAAGAGGCTCGGATACAGCCTGCGCCTGCAGTGGTGCATCAGAGACGGCTGAAGAACGTTGCTTTACCTTGCAACGCCTGCCATCCCATACAATCAACGTCATTACACCAACGCCCAAAACGATAAACCATGCTTGAATGCCCATAATCCTGCCCTACCACCTCAAATGTGGTTGCCCCAGTAAACGTTATACTCCCTTTAATAATTTACGGCGTCGCGAATAAGCGCCCTCACTTGTATTAACTCCAGGCTTTGAGACGCCAACAAGCCGATTAGAGTGTTTCATGAAACCCTATTAGCTTTCTAATCTCATTTGTCACTTTCTAACCTCATCAAACAAGGCGCTTTGGCGCCCTTAAATAGGAGTCGATCAATGTTCAACAAAGCCAAAAATGCACCACCCGAGCACAAATCCTCTACGCTGGTAAGCTCTGACACTTCCTCATCCCCAGCGGCCCAAGGCAAGCTACCCAATAGTTCACGCCCTAGCGTTTCGGTTATTGGCAGCCATACGCAAGTAGAAGGGGATATCAACAGTGATGAGGATTTGACAGTGGATGGCCACGTTTGCGGTACTATCACCTGCAAACAGCACACCGTTACATTGGGCGCAAAAGGCTATATTAAAGGTGATGTATTTGCGCATACCCTGCATGTATCAGGCGAAGTAGCAGGTAATTTAGTCGTTCTAAGCCGGGCGACGATTCATAAAGGTGCACAGGTGTCAGGCACTATCATCGCTCCCTGCTTGGTACTGGAAGATGGTAGCGTTTTTCACGGCAGTATCGATATGGACCCCGACAATGACGTTCTAAAAAGCGCTTTTAGTGATTCTTCAAATAGCACTACAAAACCGTCAACGTTAAACGGCCCGTCCAGTGCTAACTTGCAGGAAACAACGGTAGACAAGTCTTCGTCAATACGCACTGACGCCAAGGAGTATGACAAAACAGACGTCAACACTGACGGTTAAGCTCTCAGCAGCAGCTTTAACGGTGCTTGGCACATACAACACAAGCGGGATCACGTGGCACTTGAAAGTGGCGCCATTGTCCACTTAAGCCATCGAACGTCGAAAGACCACGATGGACATTGCCAGCGCCACTGAGCAGTTTAAATGCCTCAACTGCTTGAAAGCAGCCTATTAAGCCCACCAAAGGCGCCATGACACCACTTTCGGCACAGCTTAGCGCTTCATCTCCGCCGTCATCAGGCGGGTATAAACAGGCATAACAGGGACATGTGGCGTCGCGGGGGTCAAATACCGCTAGCTGACCTGAAAAGCGAATCGCCGCACCAGAGATCAGCGGCACTCCTGTCATTTGTGAGGCAGCATTGACCGCATAGCGGCTCGAAAAACGATCCGTACAGTCCAGCACTACATCCGCAGAAGCGACCAACGCCCCAAGCTGATCGCCGTGCAGATGCTGATCTAACGCGGTGACCTGGCAATGCGGGTTGAGCGCCATCATGCTGGACTGGGCAGAGTGGGCTTTATTGAGACCGATACTGGCTTGGTGGTGAGCAATTTGGCGCTGGAGGTTGGAAAGCTCAACATGGTCGGCGTCGGCAATCGTAATACGTCCGACGCCAGCAGCGGCTAAATAGAGGGCTGCGGGTGAGCCCAGCCCCCCCGCACCAATGATCAGTGCGTGAGCAGACTGCAAACGTTCTTGCCCCTCAATATCTACCTCAGGCAGCATGATTTGACGGCTATAGCGCAGCAGCGCCTGGTCATCCATCATTGGCTTACTTATCCTCAAATTCCTCAAAAGCGGGGATGTGCAAATTAAAGCTCTCTTTGACCTCTTCCATCACCACATAGCTTTTAGACTCTTTAACGCCCGGTAGCGTCAGTACCACATCGCCTAACAATTGACGGTAAGCCGCCATCTCAGGGATACGGCACTTCAAGATGTAGTCAAACTGGCCAGAGACAAGATGGCACTCTTGAATCTGTGGCAGCTTCTCAACGGCGCGGCGAAACTCATCAAATACTGCAGGCGACTGCGTCTCCAAACTAATTTCCACAAACACCAATAAATTGGCCTTCAATGCCCGGGGATCGAGAATGGCCTGATATCCACGGATAATGCCTGCTTTCTCCAAGCGCTTAACACGCTCAAGGCAAGGGGTGGTGGACAAGCCCACTTCCGAGGCTAGATCAACATAAGAGATACGCGCATTTTCCTGCAGGCAGCGCAAAATTTTAAGGTCAATACGGTCCAGCGTTCTATTTTTAGGTTTCATGGCAGGATCCAACACTGATGAATCAGGCAGTTATTAAAGGTGCCCTAGAGTAACGCGTTCATGACCACCTAGGTCACGAACGCTTTCAACGTTTTGATAGCCTGCGTCGCCAAGTGCAGTACGTATCTTGTCAGCTTGGGTATAGCCGTGCTCAAGCAACAACCAGCCTGCCTCTGTTAAATAGTGCTGGGCGTGATGTACTAAATAGAGCAAATCTGCCATGCCATTGGCACCAGCAACAAGCGCAGAGCGAGGCTCAAAACGAACATCACCTTGCCCTAAATGAGGGTCATCGACGGCAAGATAGGGAGGGTTACTGACGATAATATCAAAAGGCTGACCTATCCCATCATGCGTTGCCAGCGCACTAAACCAATCGCTTTGCAAAAACGCTGCATTGGTTAACATGAGTGTCTGCGCATTGAGTGTCGCTAAGGCAACCGCTTCTGCGCGCACATCGACACCGACCACTTGCCAACCAGGCCGCTCGCTTGCAAACGCCAGCGCAATAGCCCCCGTGCCCGTACCAAGGTCGAGCAGACGGCCTGTTGGCTGAATCGCGCGACTCAGTGCAATCTCCACTAAGGTTTCGGTATCGGGCCGGGGAATTAACGTATCGGGAGAAGTGGCTAAGCGCAGGCCCCAAAACTCGCGTTCGCCTGTGAGATAAGCAACCGGCACTCCTTGGACACGGGCGGCGATTAGCGCATCAAAACGGGCATGCTCCCATAGGGTGCACTCCCTATCCCCCCAGGTGTAGAGCCAGGTTCGATCACGCCCCAGCACGTGGCTTAACAGCACCTCAGCATCAATACGCGGTGAGCTGGAACCTGCCGTTTGCAGACGCTGGGCAGCTTGTGTCAGCAGGTTATCAAGCGACATTAGCCGTCCTGGAGAGCAGAGAGCTGTTCCGCCTGGTACTCATGAATCAGCGGATTAATCACGTCATCCAATTGCTCGCCACTAATCACTTCATTGAGCTTATAAAGCGTCAAATTAATGCGGTGATCGGTAATACGCCCCTGAGGGAAATTATAGGTCCGAATCCGTTCACTGCGATCCCCCGAGCCGACCAAGGAGCGGCGGGCGTCCGCTTGCTCCTGGCGCTGGGAGTCCACTGCGTTGCGTTTGAGCTTTGCAGCCAGTAGCGACATCGCTTTGGCGCGGTTCTTATGCTGGCTACGCTCTTCCTGGCACTCGACCACCACCCCGGTAGGCAGGTGGGTAATACGAATCGCGGAATCAGTGGTGTTAACGTGCTGACCACCAGCACCGCTGGAGCGGTAGGTATCCACACGTAAATCCGAAGGGTTAATATCGATATCGCCAACGTCGTCTACTTCAGGCATTACCGCTACCGTGCAGGCAGACGTATGAATACGGCCCTGAGATTCGGTCGCTGGTACGCGCTGTACCCGGTGGGCACCGGATTCAAACTTCAATTGCGCATACACGCCATCGCCTTTGACGCGGGAAATAATCTCTTTATAGCCGCCCTGCTCACCGTGGCTGGCACTCACGATTTCGACCCGCCAGCCGCGCTTCTCGGCATAGCGAGAGTACATACGGAACAGATCACCGGCAAAAATCGCCGCTTCATCGCCGCCGGTACCCGCACGCACTTCCAAGAAGACCCCACGCCCATCATCAGGATCTTTAGGCACCAGTAAGCGCTTAAGCTCGGTATCCAACTCGGTTAATCGCTCACGCCCCTCGCTAATCTCCATTTCCGCCAACTCGCGCATATCAGCGTCGCTATCGTGGCTGAGCTGCTCGGCTTCCTGCATATTGGTTTCAACGTCACGGTACAGCTGCCAGGCACCCACCAGCTCCTCTAATTCGGAATATTCACGGGAGTAGTCGCGGAAGCGCTGCTGGTTATTAATCACATCGGGATCAGACAGCAGCATCGCCAGCTCTTCAAACCGTTCTGTAAAGCTGTCTAAGCGTTGGCGCAAAGTCTCTTTCATGCGGGCGTATCATCCTTCTGGCGGTTAACCGTGGGCGCAGGCGGGGCTTCAAAAGCAGGTTTCGTAGGTAACAGCAGTCGCGGCGCCGCATTTAACAACTCGTGATGCTCCTGGGACGCCGCGTCGCGTATTGCCTGGGTAGGCTGATGGAGCAAGCGATTCGTCAATTGGTGCGCCAAGCGCTCAATAACTTTAGCCGGGTCTTCACCCCGCGCTAACCGTTCAAGCGCCTGGTCACGGGAAAGATCGCGCAGCACTTCACCGTGGTGGCGGTAGTCGCGAATCAATTCGCCGCCGTTACGAATGCGTCGCTCATGCTGCCAACTGCCAACACCGTGCTCAATCAGTGATTCAGCTTGATCCGCCGCCACTTGACGATGACGTCGGTTTTCTTGAATCACCTCTTCCAAATCATCCACGGTGTAGAGGAAGACATCGGCCAACTCACCTACCTCAGGCTCAATATCCCGAGGTACCGCGATGTCGACCATAAAGACTGGACGGTGGCGGCGCTTCTTTAGCGCACGCTCGACCATACCTTTACCCAGAATAGGTAACGGCGCTGCAGTAGATGAAATCACAATATCCGCATACTCAAGTGCATCTGGAATTTCTTGCAGGGTAATCGCCGTGCCGCCCAAAGGGCCAGCCAACAGTTCAGCACGCTCACGGGTACGATTCGCCACGGTAAGCTGTCGAACGCCCGCTTCGTGTAAATGCCGAGCGACTAGCTCAATGGTTTCACCGGCCCCAATCAGCAAAGCACGGGAACGACTGAAGTCATCAAAAATACGACTGGCCATGCTGACCGCAGCATAAGCCACCGACACGGGGTTTTTACCGATCCCCGTCTCAGTACGCACTTGCTTGGCCACCGCGAAAGTATGCTGAAATAGGCGCTCGAGCTCGCCTCCCAAGCCTTTTGACTGCCGCGCCTGTTGATAAGCATCTTTCAACTGACCAAGGATTTGCGGTTCGCCCAGCACCATAGAATCCAGGCCAACCGCCACGCGCATTAAATGACGCGCCGCATCGTTGTCCAGATAATGATAGGCACAGCGAGCCAGCTCATCGACGCGTAAATTATGAAAGCGTC
>NZ_REBQ01000010.1 GCF_007692655.1 Halomonas sp. | reverse complement strand
ATGCGGAGTCAAAGGGTGTGGTGTTACAGATGGAGCTGTTCAACAGCAAAATCGACCACCCCGACTACCTTTGCGACAACTCTGCCTGGGGAATTGAGCTTTGCCGCCGCCTTGATTCACCCAACTTCAAACTGCTTTACGACATCTATCACATGCAGATTAGTGAAGGCGATGTCATTCGCACTATTCGTGAAAACCATCACTTTTTCGGCCATTACCATACTGCCGGCGTCCCTGGTCGCCATGAAATAGATGATAGCCAAGAGCTTAACTATCCGGCGATTTGTCGCGCTATTCGCGATACCGGCTTTAAGGGCTATATCGCCCAGGAGTTTCTTCCCGACCGTACTAGCCAACAAGAAAAAGTCGCATCACTGCGGGCTGCCATTCAGCTCTGCGATGTGTGATTTAGCGTTTCCAACACGAAAAACAACAACACAATAAGGAAGACCACCATGCCAGATAATCACTACGATGCCATCGTGGTTGGTTCGGGTATTAGCGGCGGCTGGGCCGCTAAAGAGCTAACCGAAAAGGGCTTAAAAGTTTTACTGCTTGAGCGTGGGCGCAATATCGAACACGTGAAGGATTACCATAATGCCAATAAAGAGGCTTGGGATTATCCCCACCGTGATCAACCCACCCAAGAAATGATCGCCAAATTTCCCGTCTTGAAGCGCGATTACCCACTGAATGAATCCACCATGGGATTATGGGCTGATGAGCAGGCTAATCCCTACGTAGAAGCAAAACGCTTCGACTGGTTCCGTGGCTATCATGTCGGCGGACGATCGTTAATGTGGGGGCGCCAAAGCTACCGGCTAAGCCCGATGGATTTTGAGGCCAATGAGCGCGAAGGCATCGCCATTGATTGGCCGATTCGCTATGAGGATATCGCTCCTTGGTATGACTATGTTGAGCGCTTTGCCGGTATTGCAGGTACACAGGAAGGGCTGGATATTCTCCCCGATGGCGAGTTTCTACCCCCGATTCCGCTGAACTGTGTGGAAAAAGATGTTGCCAAGCGTATCGAAGATGCCTTTGGTGGGCAGCGCCATCTTATCCACAGTCGGGTGGCCAATATTACCCAGCCAAAGCCGGAGCAAAACCGGGTTGACTGCCAGTACCGCAATAAATGCTGGTTGGGCTGCCCCTATGGCGCCTATTTCAGTACCCAGTCCGCCACGCTTCCCGCTGCGGTGGCCACTGGCAACCTAACCCTGCGGCCATTTTCGATTGTCAGTCAGGTGCTGTATGACAAAGACCGCCAGCGGGCGCGGGGCGTGGAAGTCATCGATGCTGAAACCCATGAAGTCCACGAGTACACCGCGGATGTGGTGTTTCTCAATGCCTCGACCTTCAACACCACCTGGATTTTGATGAACTCCGCCACTGATGTCTGGGAAGGAGGACTGGGCAGTAGTAGCGGCGAACTGGGTCACAACGTGATGGATCACCACTTCCGCTGCGGTGCCAGTGGCGATATAGAGGGCTATCTCGACCAGTACTACTTTGGGCGTCGCCCGGCTGGCTTCTATATTCCGCGTTTTCGTAATGTCGGCGATGAGCAGCGTGGTTATGTGCGTGGCTTTGGCTATCAAGGGTCGGCCAGCCGTCATGGCTGGGATCGGGAAATTGCCGAGCTCAATATTGGCGCTGACTTAAAGCAAGCGCTTAGCCAGCCAGGTAGTTGGAGGATTGGCATGACGGGCTTTGGTGAAATGCTCCCTGATCATGACAACCATATCTCTCTTGATCACTCCATTCGTGACAAGTGGGGACTGCCGGTGCTGTCGATCAGTGTCGAACTCAAGCAGAACGAACGCGATATGCGACGGGATATGGTTCAGGATGCGGTCGAATTATTCGAAGCTGCCGGTGTGAAAAATGTTAAAGGCGAAGAGGGTGATTACGCGCCAGGCATGGGAATCCATGAAATGGGCACCGCGCGGATGGGCCGTGATCCGAAAACCTCAGTGCTCAATAGCCACAACCAGGTGTGGGATGCCCCGAACGTTTTCGTCACCGATGGCGCCTGTATGACGTCATCTTCTTGTGTGAATCCTTCTTTAACCTATATGGCGCTTACCGCTCGGGCGGTGGAGTATGCCGTGGAAGCGCTAAAGCGGGGGGAATTATCATGAACCGGCGCGAATTACTCAAACTGATCGCCCTGACGACGGGGACCGCACTTATCGGCGGTAAATCTCTGTTTGCTTTTAGTGATAGCGGGCAGTCAGGCCTGCTCTTTAGCAGCGACGATGTGCAACGGCTAGACGAGCTTGCCGAAACCATTCTGCCAAGAACCGACACCCCTGGCGCTAAAGACGCTGGTGTTGGAGAGTTTATGGCCGTGTTTGTCAGCGCCTGTTATACGCCAGCAGAGCGTGAAATCTTTTACCTTGGCTTAGCGCAGCTTGAGGCACGTAGCCGGGCGGCCTATGAACGCGACTTTATGGGCTTGAGTGGCGAGCAGCGTTTAGCACTGGTCACCGAGTTGGACCGTGAAGCGATGGCACACGCTCAGCAGCAGGCCAATCGCGAACAGCCAACCCCCGCCGAAGCGCAGAGCACGGAAACCCAGACCGCTCAAAACCAAACCACGGATACGCAAACATCTCAGGAGCAAGCGGAGAGTGAGGAAGCGCTTCCACACTACTTCACCATGATGAAGCAATTAACCCTGTTCGGCTTCTTTACATCAGAAGTAGGCGCTACGGAAGTACTGCGCTACGAAGCGGTTCCCGGTCGCTACGATGGCTGCGCGCCCTATAACGGCGAGCCTGCCTGGGCAACATAGTTGTTGATGCATAGTGGTTGATGGGCAGTACGCGTTGGTACTGCCCAACAACTGCGATTATCTCTTTCGAGATCTCTTGCGAAGAACTTTATCGACTTGGCTTCTTGGCGATACCGCCAAGTGGAGCAGCGTTGCTGCGGCCATTTGCAGGGATAACGACAACAAACTGAATAAAGACACTATTAAACAACAATAAAAGGAGCAAAAGTGTGAAGTCTCAAAGACTCTCTTTTGGGTGCGTTCTTGTTGCCGGTGTGGCGGCACTTAATAGCACCTCCAGTAGTGCTCAAATCGTTTATGAAGATGAATCACAACGGCTCAC
>NZ_REBQ01000039.1 GCF_007692655.1 Halomonas sp. | reverse complement strand
CACCGCCCTTTCACGGCGGTAACAGGGGTTCGAACCCCCTATGGGACGCCATCAAGCTTAGCAAAACTGTATTTTTTGCATTGCGGGATTTGCATTGCGGGAATAGCTCAGTGGTAGAGCATCGCCTTGCCAAGGCGAGGGTCGGGAGTTCGAATCTCCTTTCCCGCTCCAGTTTTATTAGTGCAGTATAGGAACGGTAGGCGAGGGTCGGGAGCTGGAGCGCCAGCCCGGTCGAATCTCCTTTCCCGCTCCATGTAAATATCCTTTCTGTCGTTTCTTCTTTGCGTTTCTTCTTGCTGAACCAAACTATCCAGTTATCTCCCCGTTTATCGCCTTCATTGTGCGAGTTTTTTCGTGCTCTTCACTATTCGCGTGCTCTTCACTATTCGATAGGGGGCATGCACTGCGCCCAAGCGATATCGCTCGGGCGCAGTGTGTTACGGCTAAGTTGCTCGCTTAATACGTTGTTTGACTATCCAGCGTAAATTGGCTGACAACACTGTTTAGCGACTGTGAGCGCTTTGTCAGATCATGAGCGGAATCCGCCGTTTGCTGAACCATGGACGCATTGTCCTGAGTCGCTCGATCCAATTGTGAAATCGCGATGTTGATTTGCTCAATGCCGCGGGTTTGTTCATGGGTAGCAGCAGTGATGTCTGCAAAGAGGTCATTGACCCGCTGGATTTGTTGATCAATTTTCTGCATGCGCTCTTTTGCCGTACCCACTAGCCTGGCGCCATTGCTCACCTGCGCGTTCGAGGTGTCGATGAGCGTTTTGATTTCCTGGGCGGCGCTCGCCGAGCGGTTAGCCAGCTGACGCACTTCGCCGGCAACAACGGCGAAGCCACGGCCATGTTCGCCTGCTCGGGCGGCTTCTACGGATGCATTTAGTGCCAAAATATTGGTTTGAAATGCAATGCCGTCAATGAGTGAAACGATTTCGGTAATTTTGGCCGCTTCTGCGTTAATTTCTTGCATGGAGACCACGGCTTCGCCAATGGCTTGCTGGCCCGCTTGGGACGTTTCACCTGCATTGCGTACCAATTCTTTTGCTTGTTCTACGCTGTCCGCATTTTGGCGCACGGTGGCAGTTACTTCTTCCATGCTGGAAGAGGTTTGCTGAAGCGCAGCTGCCTGTTGCTCAGTGCGCGAAGAAAGCTCCTGGTTGCCTAAGGCAATTTCACCTGCGTTATTGTCAACTGCGCTGCTAGTGGCCTGTATCTCTTGCATCGTATCGCTAAGTTTGTCGCGCATGGAGCGAATATCGTGAAGCAAGCTGCTGGTATCGTTAGAGTTGAGCGTTACGGGGGCGGATAAGTCACCTTGAGCAATGCGACCGACGATATCTGCTGCGTAGCTGGGCTCGCCTCCCAGGCGACGTAAAATTAACGACACCATGCTCCAGAACGCAAGGGTGACTAAGATGCCTGCCACAATGCCGACTATCACGGTCTCAATAAGTTGGCTCATAATCGCGCTGCTAACATCGCCCATAAAAACGCCGCTGGCGATATAGACATCCCAAGGGGCGTAAGCCTCTGAGTAAGCGCGCACCAATGGCATTGCATCGTTGCCCCGCGCAAAATTAGAGTGGTAGTCGGTAACGCCACTGCCTGAACTGCGCGTGTTGTCGAGGATGGTGCGAAAAATGAGCAGGCCTTCGGGGTCTCTGGCTTGTGATACATCCTCCCCAAAAGATCTCCGCGGGTGGGCAAGCATTTTAAGATCGCCACTAAACGCAAAAAGGTAGTTATCTTCTGCCCCGAAGCGTATGTCGCGAATAGTTTCAAAAGCGAGTGTCTTGGCTTCTTCTAGTGTGATGTCACCTTGTTGAGCCATCATGTCAAAATGTTCAATTGTCGAAACGGCGATGTTTACGGCGGTCACCATACGCTGTTCGCGTTCTTCATATAGCATTGCACGGCTCTGCCATGCATTAACGACAATCATGATGGCCAGTATCAGCCAGAGGACGATAACGCCAAGCAGACGTTGGCGTTGCAGAGACATTGCTGCGAATCCCTTCTTAACGACAGGAGAAGCAAGTGTTGGTGGTGAACTGGTTAAAGCCTGTGATGAGTGAATAACGGTGGCGCTCATTGTGTGCGTTGCTCTCTTGTGTGTTTTCTTGTGTTCCCTTGTATGCCGGGCGAAAGGTATCGCGAGGAGGCATGCGATTAATACTAAAGTATTAGTTCTTAATCTTCTGCAGTAAATGCGTGGCAAAGTGTCATTTAATGTATAAATTTTCCTCAGCCGATAAGCTTCTGGGAGCGGCACTCTTGGTCTTCAGCGTTCGAGCGGCTTGAAAAAACATAGAGTTGCCCCGATATCCACCTTTCTAGCTCGTTTTTCGTGCTCACCATTTGCTGACAGGACATCTTCATGGCCGAACCGGCATTGTCGATCCGTGGCCTCACAAAAGTGTATGGCAACGGCTTTCAGGCACTTAAAGGTATTGATCTCGACGTTCAGCAGGGCGATTTTTTTGCTCTGTTAGGCCCTAATGGCGCCGGTAAGTCCACTACGTTGGGGGTGGTCTGCTCGCTGGTGCAAAAAACGGCGGGGAAGGTCTCTATCTTTGGCATTGATGTGGATAAGGACTTTGCCAAAGCCAAATACCAACTCGGCGTAGTACCTCAAGAGTTTAACTTTAATCAGTTTGAGAAAGTGCTCGATATCGTGCTTGCTCAGGCGGGCTACTACGGCATGACCAGTGGTGAAGCGCTACCCCGTGCGAAGCAGCTGCTGACCGACCTTGGCCTGTGGGACAAACGCAACGGTAATGCGCGGATGCTCTCTGGTGGCATGAAGCGTCGTTTGATGATTGCAAGGGCGCTAATGCATCGGCCGAAGCTATTGATTCTTGATGAGCCGACGGCGGGGGTAGATATCGAATTGCGACGCAGCATGTGGGAGTACATGCGGCGTATTAACCAAGATGAAGGCACCACCATTATTCTCACTACCCACTATCTTGAAGAGGCTGAAAGCCTTTGCCGTAACGTAGCTATTATTAATAATGGCGAAATCGTACGTAACACCAGCGTGCGCGAGTTATTAGCGGAGCTCGATACCGAGACCTTCCTGATGGATTTGGCTGAACCAGTTGCCGAAGTGCCTAAAATTGAAGGGTTTGAACTACACCAGCTAGAGCCTAACCAGCTTTCGTTGCTAGTGCATCGTGGGCAGCGCTTAAACGATGTCTTTAATGCGTTGAGCGAGCAGGGTATTCAGGTCGTTTCCATGCGTAACCGAGCCAACCGCCTGGAGGAGATGTTCGTGTCCATGGTGGAAAGCAGTGGTCAAGGGGCGATTGATAAGCGCATGGATGATGAAAGCTCGGGTAATGAAAGCCAGGGTATCGACCACAAGAACAGTGGAAAAAAGGACATCGAAACCAAAGAGGCGCGGGTATGAACGCCACTCAAACACTCGTCGCCCTTTGGACATTAGTGCTTAAAGAGATCAAGCGTTTCACGCGCATTTGGCCGCAAACGCTGCTGCCGCCCTCCATTACCATGGCCATGTATTTCATTATCTTCGGCAACCTGATCGGTGCGAGGATCGGGGATATGGACGGCTTCAACTATATGGACTTTATCGTCCCGGGGCTGATCATGATGTCGGTGATCACCAACAGTTACTCTAATGTGGCGTCGAGCTTTTTCTCGAACAAGTTCCAGCGCTCGATTGAAGAGATGATGGTCTCACCGATGCCCAATTGGGTCATCTTGGCGGGCTTTATCTTGGGCGGCATGGCGCGCGGTTTGGGCGTGGGGCTAATAGTCACCGTTGTTTCGCTGTTCTTTACCCGCTTAACCATGGAGCATCCTCTGCTCACGGTGTTGGTCGTGGTGCTCACTTCGGCACTGTTTTCCATTGGCGGCTTTATCAACGCGCTACTGGCTAACAAGTTCGACGATATCTCCATCGTTCCGACCTTTGTTTTAACGCCGCTGACCTACCTGGGTGGGGTTTTTTACTCCATATCAATGCTGCCGGAGTTTTGGCAGGGCGTGTCCATGCTTAATCCGATTTTGTATATGGTGAACGTTTTTCGCTACGGTTTCTTGGGCGTGTCGGATATCCCTGTTGGCTGGGCACTCGCCGCGATTTTTGCTTTTATAATTGCGCTGTTTAGCATTGCGCTGGCGATGTTGGAACGAGGTAAAGGCATTCGCAGTTAAACCTATGAAGGCACTCCCTAAACGGCTTTCAATAGTCGATATTGAGTGGATCGCATTTAGCAGAGAGTAACCAACATGGTGCATCGCCCAGATACCTTAGAACACGCGCCGTTAGGACGCGATTCGGCCTATCCTGATCAGTATGACGCGGCGCTTCTCTACCCAATTCCTCGTGCTGCCAACCGATTGCCGCTGGGGATTGAAGAGGGCGCTCTGCCATTTGTAGGTGAGGATGAGTGGCACGCTTTTGAAATGTCTTGGCTCAACGCCCGGGGTAAACCTATTGTGGCCGTGGCGCGTTTTCGCTTACCCGCGCACTCGCCTAATCTGATTGAGTCTAAATCCTGGAAACTCTATCTTAATAGCTTCAACCAAACCCGCTTTTACAGCCGCGAAGAGGTGATGGAAACGCTTGCCAACGATCTTGCTGTCGCGGCTTGTGCCGAGGTGAGTGTCGAGCTATTTGATGTGGATGCCGCTGAGCTTTCCCCTCAGCAGTTGCCGGGCGAGTGTTTGGATAATTTGGATATTCAAGTAAGCGATTACACTCCCAGCAGTACCCATCTAACAGTAGGCGAAGAGGTCGTCGAAGAGACGCTCTACTCCCATTTGCTTAAGTCTAACTGCCCGGTAACGGGGCAGCCGGATTGGGGAAGCGTCATGATTCGCTATAAAGGCCCTAAGCTTGATCGTGAAGGGGTGCTGCGCTATTTGATTGGTTATCGCCAGCACCAAGATTTCCATGAACATTGCGTCGAGCACATTTTTACCGACCTAATGGCCCAGGCAAAACCCACTCAATTGCTCGTGCTGGCGCGTTATGTGCGCCGTGGTGGATTGGATATCAGTCCCTGGCGCGCAACACCTGGGCTAACCCCTCCCACGCCGCTGCGTTTGGCAAGGCAGTAAACGGCGGTGTTATAAATGATGGTGCTACAGTAGTCACATACGCTTGGATTTGGAGTCATTAATGGACGCACTCACGCTTCTTCACGAACGTAGCTCAATGGGTAAGCTAATGGCGCCAGCGCCCAGCGCTGAACAGCTCAACGCCATTTATCAGGCAGCACTGCGCGCCCCCGACCATAAAGAGCTGCGCCCCTGGCGCTTTATCGAGTTCAGTGGAGAAGGGCGCGAGCGCTTGGGTGAGCTATTTGCCGAAGCCGAGTTCCAAGAAGACCCTGGCAGCGACGATGCCACTCTCGACGCTGCACGTAAAAAGCCGCTGCGCGCACCGATGGTTATTGCCGTTATCGCTAAGGTCACCCCTGAGCTTGAAAAAGTGCCCAAAATGGAGCAGGTAATCTCCGCTGGGTGCGCCGCCCACGGCATTCTGCTGGCTGCTCACGCATTGGGCCTGGGCGCTATGTGGCGCAGTGGCAAGTACGCATTCGACCCGGTGGTACGCAAAGGCTTGAGTTTGGAAGAAGACGATGAAGTTGTCGCCTTCATCTACTTGGGCACCCTGGGCGGCCGTCATAAACCCGTGCCACAACATGACGTTGCTGATTTTGTAGAGCGTTGGAACTAGTCATGAAAGCGTCGCGTCAACCAGGTGTGCCGCACCCACGCTTGCCGCTGCCAGAGGGGCAGGAGGAGGACTTAGCTGCTTTTCAGCAGTGGCTGAGTGACGCTATACCCATGGTAGGCGCGTTAGGCATTAGCGAGGTGACACGGCGAAACAGCTCACTAACGTGGCAGTTAGCGTTGGCGCCTAACCTTAACGATAAGGGGACGGGGTTTGGCGGTGCACTGACGGCGCAAACCACCCTACAAGGCTGGTGCTGGGTAACGCTGTGGCTGCGCGAGCATGGCATGGCACGGGATGTCGTGGTTGCCGAAGCCAGCCAGCGCTTTCTTGCCCCAGTTACCCGTGACTACCGTCTGGTATGCACACCCGCCGAGTCAGAAGGGCCAGCGCACCTTGCCAGCCAGCTGGCTGAGCGCGGTAAAGGGCGCATCGCGCTGAACCATCAGCTCTTTTGCGGTGAGACACTCTGCCTTGAAGCTAGCGGTAACTACGCAGTGCTGCCACAGCAGTAACCAATCAGTCCAGCGGCTTGAAAAGGCTTGCTATTTCGAGGCTTAGCCAATAGTATATGCGCCGTTCTGTTACGAAAGGTTTGGCCTTTCAACAGGGCTGAAACGCGGAGGGGTGTCCGAGTGGTCGAAGGAGCACGCCTGGAAAGTGTGTAAGCCGCAAGGCTTCGAGGGTTCGAATCCCTCCCCCTCCGCCAAGAATCCTTCGAAAAAGCCCGCTAATCGCGGGCTTTTTTGCGTCATAGAACGACCCGAAATGGCTGAGTCTGCTAAATTTGGCGTCCTCCTGTTGTCTGCTCAACTTGCTTGGAGCTAGGTGATGCTCCATGAGCTTCCTGTCGACGCACATGTGTGGCCAACGATTCAGTCAGGCCTGCATTGGCAAACCTGACTCTCTCTGGCTTGTCTTTGGTACAAGCGGTTATGTTTGTCGTGATATACGCACAGCATACGAGGCTCCAGCACACATGTTCAAAATCGTCGGATCATAATGACTGACCTAAGATGATGATGCGCAAACTGCGCCTGTGCCTGCGTTAGTGCTGCGTGCGCTCTTACGTGGCCTGGCACGTATCGCTGCTGGTCAGGATAAAATATCGTAGACTGCCGGGCCGATCTGAGGGAAACGAAAGCTAAACCCCTCTGCGAGCAATCGTTCGGGATATACACGCTGACCGTCGAGAATGACCGTTGCACCGTCGCCGAGAAGTTGCCGAATGACCCTGGTAGGAAACGGCACGCGCAATATGCTGTGCGACGAGTGGGCGAAAGCGTCGGTCACTTGCGACATCCGCACGGGATAGGGCGAGGTGGCATTGTAAGCCCCGCGCATCTTGGGAGTGTTTAAGGCGCGTAGAAGGATAGCCACTGCATCTTCCCGGTGGATCCAGCTAACCCATTGCCGACCCGATCCGACCCTACCACCTAGAAATGCACGCAGCCGTTTCAGGGTAGCTCGCCCCCTTTCTGTCATTGCCAGTACAATCCCGAAACGCAAAGTAACTACCCGAATATCATGGTCGGCTGCCCGCAGCGCCTCTGCTTCCCAGCGATGGGTGGTGTCGGTCAGAAAGTCGCCTGCGGGCCCCGGCGGGCTCGCTTCAGTAAAGCGAGAACTGTCGCTTACCCCGTAATAACGGCAGGCTGAGGCTGAGATTAAGGTGGCTGGCCGTTCACTCATTCCGGCGATAGCCGTCACCAATGCGCGGGTGCCTAATTCGCGACTGTTACGAATAGCGTTACGCACCTCAGTAGACCAACGAGCTGCAATAGGCTCCCCTGCTAGGTGCACCACAGCAGACGCGCCGGAAAGTGCCGGAGCAATAGTTGCAGGATCGAAAGGTACATAGCCTGCCACTGTGACAAGAGGAAATCGTGTTGGCGGAAACTGACGAGTGGCAGCCAAAGGATGACGGCTCAGTACTGTAACGGCAGTGCCGTACTCTGCCAGCTTCTCGACTAGACGGCTGCCAATTAATCCAGTCGCTCCAGTAATAACTACCTTACGTTGTGTCATTTGCCATTAATCTTATCCCGATGAGCTGACAATATAATGCACCTGGGCAGGGCGTGCTGGAATTCAGGATCACCCCAATGGGAAACGGTGCTGACGTAACGGCCGCCGCGTTTTGAAACCCTATTGTTAGTGTGGGGCGGGCCGATTGGATGGCGATGATTCCCGCGCATCTTGTGTTGTTCAAGCGACTGAGCGCCGAGATTTTCCGCCGAGCCGAGTAGAGGTTTGCTGTGATGTCAATTTCCGGGGCATGGTAGGTCGATGTGGTTAGGACCGTCAGATTTAAAATATTTATCAGTCGAAAAGATATTTTTGTATAACTATCGCTAGCCTTTGTCCAAGTTTTTGGTTTCTAATGGGGTAATCTGTCAAACTAAACAGTAATTTTTAAATTACACGTTCCATGCTGAATTGGCATTCCAGTGACAAAGCCCGTCATGAAAACCATCGTCGTTTAAAGACAAAAGGTGCTCCAGGATATGAATCTTACAAATTCCTCAACCGTTTCCCCTCAATCAACGTTCACTGATCTTTTTCCCCGCACTGTTTATTTGGCTGGAAACGACCCTGAAGTCACGCGCCGAGACATTGAAACCAACTTCATCGCCACCTTTGATCGTTACGAGTCGCTTTTTACCACGCTTGCAAGCGAGGAAGCTTACGTTCGTAAGCCCATCGCGCTGCGTCACCCGTTGATTTTCTATCTCGGACATACCGCCACATTCTTCGTTAATAAGCTGGTGCTGGCTAAGCTGTTGCCTGCTCGTATAGACCCTAATATGGAGTCTATTTTTGCCGTTGGCGTCGATGAGATGAGCTGGGACGATCTGAATGAGGCCCACTATTCGTGGCCGTCAGTAAGTGAGGTGATGGAGTATCGCGCCAAGGTCCGCGCGGCAGTGCTCGCCTTGATCCGTGAGCTGCCAATGTCGTTGCCTATTGGTTGGGGAAGCCCGTTCTGGCCTATCGTGATGGGCATTGAGCACGAACGCATCCATCTTGAAACGTCGTCAGTGTTGATTCGCCAGCAGTCACTGAGCCTCGTGACTCCCCAGCCAGCCTGGGAGCCTATTCGCACCACCGGTGAGCCACCGGAAAATACCTTGATTACCGTTCCGGGGGGAGAGGTAACGCTGGGTAAATCCTTTGACGACCCTTGGTACGGCTGGGATAACGAATACGGTCATCATCGTGCCGACGTTGAAGAATTTAAAGCAAGCCAGTTCCTGGTCAGTAACAACGAGTTTCTCGAATTTGTTGAAGCCGGTGGCTATCTTACCGATGCCTTTTGGTCTGAAGAGGGCTTGGGCTGGCGAAATTTCGCCAAGGCGACCCACCCCACTTTTTGGGTGTGGAAAAATGAGTGGTTCCTGCGCTTGATGACAGAAGAAGTGGAGATGCCTTGGGATTGGCCGGCCGAAGTTAATTTCCATGAAGCCAAAGCCTTCTGTAACTGGAAAAGCGAACAAACAGGTCAAACCGTGCGCATGCCAACGGAAGATGAGTGGCATCGTCTGGTTGATGAAGCGGGTGTCTCCGAGCTTGATAGTGATAAGCCTGCCAACGCTAACCTCCACCTGGATCATGGCGCCTCTTCCTGTCCTGTAACCAGATTCCAGCACGGTCAATGGTTTGACGTGGTCGGCAATGTTTGGCAATGGATAGAAACGCCCACTTATCCGTTCCCAGGGTTCGAAGTCCATCCGCTGTACGATGACTTCACCACACCGACCTTTGATAACCAGCATAACTTGATCAAAGGGGGCTCCTGGATAGCGTGCGGTAACGAAACCCGGCTCAGCGCGCGCTATGCGTTTCGGCGCCACTTCTTTCAGCATGCAGGTTTCCGCTACGTAGTGTCAGATGCGGAAGTCACAATGCCCAGCGCCTACTATGAAAGCGATGCCCGCATGGCGGAGTACGCCGAATTTCATTACGGCGATGAGTGGTTTGGTGTTGCCAACTTCCCGCAAGTGCTGGCAAACAAAGCGCTGGCCAGTATGGCAGGACGCCCGAAAAAACGTGCCCTGGATTTGGGCTGCGCTAGCGGGCGCTCCAGCTTTGAGTTGGCTCGGGAATTCGAGCATGTCGATGGGGTTGATTTTTCAGCTAACTTCATTCGTCAGGGCGTAGAAATGGCAGAGCAAAAAGTGCTGCGCTATACCCGCACCGAAGAGGGCGAGCTGGTTAGTTACCAAGAGCGTACGCTAGCGAGCTTGGGCCTAGAGGAAATGGCTGATCGCGTTAACTTCCATCAGGGCGATGCCTGCAACCTTAAGCCACAGTTCAGCGGCTATGACTTGGTGGTGGCTGCTAATCTCATCGACCGGTTGTATAAGCCTTCGCAGTTCCTGCAGACCATTCACGAACGCATCAACGCCGGTGGCATTCTAATGATTGCTTCACCCTATACGTGGCTGGAGGAATATACACCGATGGAAGAGTGGATTGGTGGATTCAAGAAAAATGGCGAGAACTTCAGCACGCTAGATGGCCTCAAGGAACTGCTTGAGCCCCACTTCCAGATGGTCGGCGCACCCGAGAAAGTACCTTTTGTTATCCGTGAGACCATGCATAAATATCAGCATAGCCTCTCGGAAGTCACGTTCTGGGAGCGTCGCTCCTAACGAGGCGCTTCACAGCCAGGGATTCAAACAAGATGCTCAATAGCCCGGTTAATCGCCGTATGTGCGGTTAACTGGGCGAATAGGCTTCCAGTTGTCTCTCCATGGATCAAGCCCAACAGTACGCCTAGTACGGCACCTCTGTGCACACTGTCGCCGCCAACTTCTGCATTGATCTGTAACGCTCTCAATGGCTCTTGCTGGTGCTTGCAGGCAAGGTATAGCAATGCAGGCCATGAATCGGAAATGTAGCAGGCTGTGGAAAGCACTTTTCCGATCACTTCTCGCTCGGGTTTATCACTGTCTACCAGCTTCGCTAAGTCTCGTTTCGACAGGCCACGGGTTGCCTTTAGTAAAAGCGCCTGGACACTGGCGTCACCACTGCGAAATAACAGAGCATCCACCAGCTCGACGTAGGCGTCGCAAACTTCTGCAAGCCCAGCGTCAGGGTGAGTAAGGGCCAGGTGGTCGCGGCAAAGCAGGCGCGTATCCGCTAACGAACGCCCCTTCAAACGTTCGCCAATCACCAAAGGAGCAATAGTGACCAAGCCGCCAATGGAGGGTGTATCGTGGGTAACGGCGCCACACTTATCGATAGGCTTTCCCGCTTCAAGGTTGGCAAAGAAACCGCGATGGTATGACTCAGCGTAGGTGTCCGGGTGGGCCGGCGTTTCTGATGTCATCAACGTAATATAAGCCTGGAGAAATTTCTCCTTATCGTAGTGCTGATCAGGTCCCTCCATTGTTTCCATTAGTGTTAACGCACAGTAGGCGTTAAGCGTGTTATCTCCTGGGCGCATGCCCTGATGATAGTGCACGTTTGGACGGTTCCAGTACTGCTGTTTTCCTTTCAGAATAACGCCACCGACAATGTCGCGCTGGGCTTGGTTGCCTGCACCTTTGCGGCCGCCGCCGCTAGTGGAGTGCATTGACATAATCGACGATGGATGGTGTTCAGGCGGGGCTTCGAAGGTTCTGATCCCGCTGGGAAAGGCTGCATCGATATCGCGGACGTTGTAGAACCAGTGCACTGGCATCGCCAGTGCATCACCAACAAAGAGGTTTTTAAGTGCGGCAGAAGCCCTTAATTGCACGTCGTCTGTCATGGGTTTGATCCTTATCGTGTAGTTAGCGGGTGACGGTCACTGGACATCGCGAGCTGTAAAGCTCACCTTGAGCGGGCTCTCCTCCGTCGCCCAAACACCCGCCTGCGCCGTTTGTCCGTCTGCTCCTTGGACCACATAGCTCTGCTGTCCGTGGTGGCGAAGCGATGCAGTGAGTTGGGCAAGGGCTTCAACATCGTTGCCACTGAGTAAGCCAATTGGTTGTTGCCCTGGCACCATCCAGAAACGAGCTTCACCCGCGGTTTCTAGCGGCTGCGGTGGCTCAGGTAGGCCATTGTCTTGACGCCACTCGCCTATGGCGGTGGTGGTGCCTATCACCAGCAGAGGTGGACGCGGCTCCTCTTGCAGGCCTGTAGATCCCTGAAGCAGCTTAGCTTCACGCCCCAGTAACTGTTGCGCCAGGGAGTGATAAGCGTCGTCCAAGGCCAGCACCTGTGTTGTCGGGTCCAGTGTCAGTTGGCGCAGGATAGGGGGCATTGGGCCCGGGTGGCGTAGCACGTCGGCGCTGGGGTCTATCTCCAAGGTCAGGGGGCGCGATGCCAGAGAAAGCTCGAAAGGCTGCTGTTGGCTGTCCATTGGCTGAACGAAGCTAATGATGCCGTCTTCAGTGTCGACTTCAATCGGCACGTCTAATGGCCAGGGCGCATGTTCGCCGCGCTGGGAAAGTAGGCCGCTGACCCGGTAGCCGTCGCTGTGAGGGGTGACCTGAACAGCGTCCAGGTTTAGCGACGGACGGCCGGGGCTCGTCAGCCAGGGGGTGAAAAAAGCGTCCTGTGGTTCACCAGCAGCCTCGCTGAAAGCATCGATCAGTGTCTGCCAGTCAACGGTGCGATGCATCCATTCGTCAGCCAAAGTGCGCAGGCCTTGATCGAAGGCCTCGTCACCGATGCGCTGGCGTAGCATGTGGAAAAACAACGCACCGTGTTGGTAGCCCACGAGGCGTTTGGCCGGGTCGGGGCCGCCACGGAAATCGACCAAAGCAGAGTCCTGACTGGAGGGCAGGGCGGCTAAGTCGCTCAGCCAGCGACGGCGCATCGGCTCGTCCTCGCCCTGCTGTTGAGCGATGGTGTGATCAGCCAGGTAGGTAGTCAGCGCTTCTGACCAGTTGCCGCTGGGGTAGTCGACGTTAACACCGGCACCCCACCAGGCATGCATGAGTTCGTGTGGCAGAGAGGTGGTGGGAATAAAGGGTAACGGAATAACCCGCTCACCCAGTAAAGTAAACCCTGGAAACGCAAGGCCTATCGGCGCCGGTGAAGCTGCAATGGAAAAGCTTGTATAAGGCAACGGCCCCAGGCGAGCTTGAAAGAGAGCTAGTTGGTCTGCAGTGTGATTCAGGTAAGTCTCGGCAAAAGCTTGATCCAGGGCTGTCGGGAAGAGCGTGCGCAGCTGTACGCCTTCAACCGTGCGCTCACGTAGCTGCCAGGGCCCTGCTGCCATTTCCACCTCTCGCGTGTGGGGGTGGTAAAAGCGTGCCCTATAACCATCGCCGTTGGCATACTCCTCTTCGAGTAGCGAGCCGCTGCCAACGGCAAGTTGCCCTTCCGGTACGTTAATCGTTAGCCACAGCGGGCCTGCGGCGTCGCTCAAATGAGGGTACCAACCGGCGCGGCTAGGCAGGTAGGAGCCTTCAATGGCGACGCGATGCCGATTACCCGCTTCAGGCAGCGTGCCTTGCCAGCGAAGTATCACCGTCTCTTCGCTGCTTTCAGTATCGCTGTCTGCCTGCAGATGCCAGCGACCATCAGCATCTTGTGTGAGCGCAAGGGAGGTGTCGCCGCGTCGAGCAGAGGTTGCCGTCAACCCTTCGAGTAAACGAAAGCTATGGTTTTCCGAGATGACTTGATGAAGTTCACCCTCGAGAGTCCCTGTGGCTGGATCAAGCTGAATGGTCAAGGTCCGAGCGGTAGAAGAGTGGGGCGATACGCTCCAGGCGAGTCCCGACGTCAATAGTGCGAGAAAACCAGTCAGCAGTAGGCTGCAGCGGTAGTGGTGTCGCAACATCGGTGACTCTCAGTAGGTGATATTGTATCCACATTACGCTGGGCCTGCGTTGATGAAAAGCGCCATGGCAATGACGCATTCGCAGCGTTTGTGCGACACTCAAACGGTTTAAGCGGTATCAGGAGAGCGTAGATGAGATCACTTCACTTAAGTGCCGGTACCATAGCGACGCCGCTGGTTATCGCTCTGCTATTAACAGGATGTGGTGGGGAGCCTTCGGTGACTGAGGCACCTCTCTCCGTACTGGTCACTAATGCTGCCGCTCATGATGATAAACAGGTTGCTACGCAGGGTGTGGTGCGCCGTTTCGAAGATCCACTTCACTACTGGATTGAGGACGAGCATCTAAACAGAGTCGAAATCTTCCCTCATGAGCAGATTGCGGCATATCTGGGAGAGACCGTTAGGGTCGAGGGGCTCTTTCGTTTTTCGTCCGGCGAGGGGCGTCGGCTGACGTTGGATAGCGTAGAGCGGTTGGAGGGCGAGTAAAGCAAACAGGCTGCCAGATATCACGATTTGGCCATGCATCGCCCCGCTAGGTGAACGCTATTCGTAAAAGGGGTCACAAGGCGGGGCGACTACCTATTGCCTAATTATTCATTTCCTAAAGGGTGCTTGAAAAGCAACACTTAAAAAGGCAACACGCCGCTGAATCCAACGCCAAAGACGGCGACAATAACAACAACGATCACAACGATAGTGGTAGTAGACATTTTCTCTTCCTCTGAGTGATTTAGGTATCAGCTTAGTCGCCACAGCCCCATTGTGCACGCTGCGAGAACAGGGCGAAGTAGCGTTTACCTGCTAGCAGGATCCATCCCCATCAAAACGCCCGGCAGCGAGGTTGAACATCACCTGCTGACGGGCATTAGTAAAATAGCAGAAAAGGCTAGATAGCGTGTTTATTTCCCACACTGGCAGTTGTGGCCGCAGTCTTTGGAGCCATCGGCGTGGCCGGTAGCGCAGGAGTGGGAACAGAAAAGCTCACCATTTTTTTCAATGGCATTGCTATCAACCGAACACTTACATTTGGGGCAAGCACATTTTTGCTGAGACATATGAAATCTCCTTTTTTACAATGACTTACGATTATAAAAGCCCATGTTTACAACAGCCTATGTTTACAACAACCTATGTTGATACCGCCTAGTGTTAA
>NZ_REBQ01000144.1 GCF_007692655.1 Halomonas sp. | reverse complement strand
CTATCGCGGCGATGACTGGATGCAGGAGCCCTGCCGCAGCTGCGACGAGCGCCACCAGGACGTGGGCGGCTGTCGCTGTCAGGCGTATATACTGACCGGCGACCCGGCGGCCACCGACCCAGTCTGCGACCTGTCACCGGATCACCACCTGATCGAGGCAGCGCGCATTGAGGCCGCCGCCGACAGCCGAACACCAGAGGCGCTAACGCCGCGCAACGCCCGGGAGTCACAGGTCTTCTGCCGCGCATAGATGAGGAGCGCAACGGCATGCGCCAGCCCCCTTAGCCAGGGCCTGCCAGCGGGCAGTCGCTGCCTATCACAGCGGCTCGTGGCTGACATCTGAGAAACGAGAAGCCACGCGACGACAAGCTTTGAGTACCTCGAGCTGGGCTAAAGCCAGCAACGGCGAGACAGTGTCATGGGACTGATCAGCCCAATAGTATTTGAAGCCAGAATGATGAATTAAGCCAGTGCCCACAGTTGCTGGGGAAAGTCATATTCATCTATTAAAGCTGCTCACCGTTGGGTGGATTACGCTTTTTCTGAAAGGCATCGCTAAACGCCGCCGCTAAAATGCCGGTGGGCATGGCGATAATCCCGATGCCCGCCACCGCCGTTAGGCCTGCAAAAAATTTGCCCAACGCGGTAATAGGCGTCACATCGCCATAGCCCACCGTGGTGAGCGTAGCAATACTCCACCACAGCGCACGGGGTACGCTACCGAAAGTTTCCGGCTGGGCTGAGGCTTCAACGACATACAGGCAGCAGGATGAGAACAGCAGCAATAACCCAGCCACACCCGCGCTTAACCATAGCTCATAAGCGCGCGAGTGGAGCGCATCCGCCAACCCCGCCCATGCTTGGCTAAATCTTCCCAGGCGGGCAAGCCTCAACATACGCATCAAACGCAGTAGACGTACCAAAAAGGCGTTGTCATGGGCCATAAAGCCCAGGAAGTAGGGCAAAATAGCGATCAAATCGACTAACGCCCAAAACGAAAAGATATAGCGAAGCCTGCCACTCAGCCCGCGGTAGCGGGGATCTTCGCCTATCGTGTAAAGCCGCAGTAGATATTCGATAATGAAGACCACCACGAATACCGCTTCAAGCGTAGGGAAGAGCCATGGCGCGCTTGCGCGGAGGGTCGGCTCCGTTTCCAAAATCGCCGTCAACGACGCCAATAAAATAAGCACAGCAATCACTTGGTTGAGTGCTGACAGCCCCTCCTGCTGCCGGGCTTCTGGGGCCAACTGCCGGTAAAGCGCGGCTCTATTCATTGTTGTACTTACTCACTTTAACTTCATCCTCCATTTGTCGTTACTCCTTTGGCTCTCTACTAAATTAACAGCATGAACAGTCAATCTATCTGTGCAGGGCAGTAGACAATATTAGCGAAATGCAGATAATAAATGGTCATAGTTTTGGCTAGCCAACAACTAATTTTTAGGCTTTGACACTAGTCAACGGCCACTCACAGAAATATCGAATTATATTTTTAGAAACAAGGAAGTCCATGAACTCATCATCACAAGCACCAAAGGCCAGCAGGCACAGAGCTAAGTTTCCAGAAGTGTCATTCGATATTTTAAACAGTCGGGGTAGGTTAGGCAGGGTTCGGTTTCTGACATATTCCTTGATGATCTTGACCATATGGTCTGCACTGGGCGCTGCCAGCAATGTTATATGGGAGCTGTACTACCATGACTGGCATGATGCGCTGGGACTAGGCATGATCTTTGTATCTGTTATTGCCTCCGTTTTAGGCATCATTATTTGCACAAGAAGGTTAAATGATTTCAATGCATCCGGTTGGTGGATGTTGATATTCTTCGTCCCTATCGTGATGCCAGTCATGCTGTTACTGATGTTATTTATGCCAGGTACTCGAGGGGAGAACCGTTTTGGCCCGAGAGCCATTGAGAATGCTACCTGGGTATATGTCAGCCTATTTTTACTATGCACATTGCTCCTTTTCGCAATATCTTTATAAAACCTTGCTCATACCAGCATTCATTTGAGGCTAAACCTACATAAAGCCATCATATCTTAAAACGCCCACACAGCTTGTCTAAAAGGCAAATAGCTAAATAGCTAGCGAATCAAACCGCACTGTCGAAAGCCTTTTTACCTAGCAGAATTCTCCCGTAGAACGCTTGCCGACAAAGCTCATACCTCGATTTACCTTGCTGTGATTTACCTGGCTAAAGGTTAAGACGCAAAGCGATCTGTCGCGCGTATCAACTGGTCCAGAATGCCAGGTTCGCTCCAGGCATGCCCTGCGCCTTCGATTAAATGGAATTCAGAATCTGGCCAAGCGTTATGCAGCGCCAGCGCATAGCGAACCGGGCACGGCATATCGTAGCGGCCATGGACAATAACACCGGGAATGCCTTTTAGCCGATCGGCATTGGCGAGAAGCTGGCCCTCCTCTAGCCAAGCTTTGTGGGTGAAGAAATGATTCTCTAGCCGCGCAAACGCCAACGCATAGTGCCCCTCTCGGTAAGGAGCCGATAGTGCGGGGTCTGGCAGTAGCGTGATGGTCTCCCCCTCCCATATCGTCCATGCCTTTGCCGCTTCAAGCTGGGCAACTGGATCATCCCCCACCAAGCGGCGACGGTAGGCGGCGACCATATCGTGCCGCTCATCTTCTGGGATTGGCGCCTGAAACAGCGCCCATTTATCTGGGAACATTTCGGATACGCCAAACTGATAGTACCAGTCGATTTCCGCTTGAGTGAGCGTATAGACGCCGCGCAAAATCAGCTCACTCACACGGTCTGGATGCGTTTGGGCGTAAGCAAGGCCCAGGGTAGAACCCCAGGAGCCTCCGAAGACCATCCACTTCTCAATCCCACTATGCTCCCGCAACCTCTCAATATCGTTGACCAAGTGCCAGGTGGTGTTGGCTTCGATACTGGCATGGGGCTCTGAACGGCCACAGCCGCGCTGGTCAAAAAGCAGAATGTCGTAGCGCTCTGGATCGAAAAGACGGCGATGATCAGGCGAAATGCCACCGCCAGGGCCACCATGCAGGAACACAACCGGCTTACCGCCTGGTTTGCCCACCCGTTCAAAGTAGACCCGATGACCATCGCCTACCTCAAGCATGCCTGTTTCGTAGGGGTCGATCGGTGGGT
>NZ_REBQ01000166.1 GCF_007692655.1 Halomonas sp. | reverse complement strand
GCATCCCCGCTTCGGCTTCACCCAGGAAATCAATGATCTGTTCTTCGCTGAAGCGCTTTTTCATGTCCAATTTTCTTACCTTAGGATCGGGCTCTAAAGTGTAGCGCTACTCAATCAGAGGGGGCTCGAATCATCCGGTTTTAATTCATGCGATTACCGCATGCAAAGGGTTAGATCAGCCGCGCCCCCTTTGCCAGACAGTTCACCACTTCTCATAGAAAATCAATGAGCCCCCATGGGCAGGGCCAGTTGCGGTAATAAGGGCGCGTGTATCCTCAATTCCGACAATTAATGTGCATTTTTAAAGCGAAGTGGTTGTTTAGCTGTTAAGCAATTAACACTAAATTTTTGAAAAAAGCACTTCGATGCACTTTTTTAGAGCACTAAAACCCTTTTTTGAATCAAAAAGTGGCGCGGCTACTAGGGTGGGGCGTGTGAAAGCCCCTGCAGCAAGGGGTTAATCGATTGGCACGTTAATTGCTATCTTATTGTTAATTGGTATGTGTATTACTGACGTCATTCGTAGTGTTATTTTGCTTCATCAGTTACTTTTTTCGACTTGAAGCAGCAGTATTAGGTTGACAAAGTCGAAACATGGTCACAATCTAAGTTTAGATATAGACATCTTGTGCGCCGGTGTATGCCGAGCGTTACAGAGCAATAGGGCTCCCCTCGCTGCCGTTAAGGCAGCGTCGAGAGCCCTTTTTTTATGTCCGTATGAAATAGGATGGATGGTTCATGAACAGTCGAATCCCGGTTGGTATCCTCTTTTCAACTCAAGGGCCCTACGCCACCGTTGGGCGTGCGATGCGCGATGGCGCCATGCTTGCGCTAGAAGAGGTCAACCAGGACAAGCGATTTCCTTTCGAACTTGTTCCACTGGTGCGTGATCCAGAGGGCGACACGGCTAACTATGACGCCCACGTGCGGAGCTTGCTTCGTCACGAGGGCGTGAAGCACGTGATTGGTTGCTACACCTCTTCTAGCCGCAAAGAAGTCATTCCGATTTTTGAGAAATATGATGGTTTGCTCTGGTACCCGTCTCATTACGAAGGCTTTGAGACAAACAATAATGTTATCTATACCGGAGCTGTTCAGAACCAGCATGTCCTTCCATTGATGGACTATGTGCTCACTCACATCACTCGCGATATCTATTTTGTCGGTTCTAACTATGTTTGGGCGTGGGAGAACGGCCGTATTATTCGCGAACTTACCAAGTCCCATGGCGGAAGGATACTTGCGGAGCGCTACTTGCAGGTAGGTGACCTGGATGTGGCCCGTATCATTGAAGAGGTTCACGAAAAGCGTCCAGCTTTCATCATGAATATGCTGATCGGTGAGTCGAGCTACGCGTTTTATCGGGCTTTTGCCAAGGCCCGTGCGGAGAACCCCGCACTACGAAAATCAGTGGTTGGGAGCTGCACTCTGTGCGAGCCGGAGCTGGCTGAAATAGGCCCGAAAGCATGTAGTGGGCACCTGGCTTCCAGCGTTTACTTCTCGACAGTCGATACGACCGCAAATACGAAGTTCGTCACACGTTATCGCAAACGCTACGGCAGTCATGCTCTGCCAAGTGCCGATGCAGAGGCCTCATATAACACTGTCCACCTGCTTGCCCGTGCGCTGAGTGGAGCTGACTCAGTTGACATTGATCGGGTGAAAAAAGCGCTGCACGAAGTCTCCTTTCAAGCTCCTCAAGGGTTGGTCCGTATCGACCCCGAAAGCAATCATAGTTACTTGACAGTCCGACTGGGGATGTCCTGTGAAGACGCTACTTTCCGCGTGATTTCAGAGACAGAAGCGCCTATTCGCCCAGACCCTTATCTCGTTTGGGCTGAAGTGGGCGGTGGGGGTGTTGGCCCGTCGGAACCAGCCATTTCTCGAAACGGTATTGGATTGAGGATTGTGCGATGACGGCTGCTATCCGGCGAAACTTTAGAGGTCACCGCGCACTGATTGCCTGCGCAGCTGAGCAGGATCGAGCAGTGCTTGTTCAACTGCTTGGCCAGCTTGGCATAACCACTGCCATACAAAACAGCTGCTGCGAACAGGCGCCTGATGCCCCCTTTGATCTGGTGTTTTTTGACGATGAGGCAGGCCGACAGTTTGGCGGTGTAGAGCGTCTGATCGACACGGTTCAGGCGCCTGCTATCGCGCTGATCGGCTCAGATGCACCGAGTTCTGTGAACTGGGTAATCGAGCGTAGGGTATGCGGATATTTAACCAAGCCGCTCCGCAAGGCCGGTATTCTCGCCAGCCTTATCATCGCCTACCACGCATTTAATGAGCGTAACGAGACAGAGCTGCGGCTCCAGCGCCTGGAACAACAAGTACGCGCGCGTCAGATCGTATGTACGGCAGCGATCGAAATCGTCGAAGGGTTGGACATCTCCGTCAATGACGCCTTTAAGCTTTTGCGTGCATCGAGTATGAGTCGGCGTCTCTCTGTGGAGGATCTCGCGGCAATGATCGTTTCAGGTGAAATGACCATAGCGGCGCTGACGGCGGTTCATCGCCCGAAGCAGAAGCCCGGTTAAATTGTCACTGCTGGCCAGTTCGCCTCGGTAAATCCTAAATCCGAAAGATATCGCAGGCGCTGGTGCTAACAATTGTTTCAAGTCGTTCTGTCGAGCTCTTAGAGCATAAGTCGTCTCTCATCGCATTAAAAAGCTAAGAGGCGATAAGGATGTTGTATTGCTGAAGGAAGGCGTGGAAGTCCAAAAGTAAAAACTAAACCAGGGGTATAAAAATGAAATACTCAATGATTCAGAGGACGGTAACACTATCAACTCTAATGGCCGGAACTCTGGCAGCCACCGCATCTGCGGATGATCCCATTCAGATCGGCGTGCTTGAGGATCAATCCGGCAACTTTGCAGCAGTGACACAAGTAAAAGTACATGCCATTGAGTTAGCTGCCGAGGAAATAAATGCAGCAGGCGGCATCGCAGGGCGAGAGGTTGAACTGGTGATCTACGACACTCAGTCGGATGATCGCCGTTATCAGGAGCTAATGCGTCGGGTTCTTCAGCGTGATCAGGTAGATACCGTGTTCGCAGGGTTTGCCTCCTCCTCCCGGGAAGCGTATCGACCCATTGTAAATCAGTTCGACGGGCTGGCGTTTTATAACAACCAGTATGAAGGCGGCGTGTGTGACGCCAACATGATCGTCACTGGAGCGGTTCCCGAGCAGCAGTTTTCGACGCTGATTCCATGGATGATGGAAGAGTACGGTCCTAATGTGTACACGATCGCAGCAGACTACAATTTTGGCCAGATATCAGCAGAGTGGGTCCGCCAAATTGTGGAAGAAGAGGGGGGTGAGATAGTTGGCGAGGAGTTCATTCCGCTGGGCGTGTCCCAATTTTCACAAACCATTCAGAATATCCAAGGGGAGCGTCCAGACTTTGTAGTCACCCTATTGGTTGGTTCCAACCAAGCTTCCTACTACGAGCAAGCAGCCTCGGCAGACCTGGGCCTACCAATGGCCTCTTCGGTGAACGTTGGTCAGGGCTATGAGCATAAGCGATTCTCGCCTCCCAGCTTAGAGAACATGTACGTCACAACGAACTTTATTGAAGAGTTGGATTCCCCTGAGGCCAACGAGTTTGTTGAGAAGTTCTACGAACGTTTTCCCGACACTCCCTATGTGAACCAGGAAGCCGCAAACTCCTACATCGCCATGTACCTGTATAAGCAGATGGTTGAGCGTGCCGATGGTTCGACTGACAAGGAAGACTTGCGGGCAGTCATCGCCGAGGGAGATGTCTGTTTCGATGGGCCTTCGGGAACAGTATGTCTCGACCCGCAGAGCCAGCATATGTCGCATAACATCTACCTAGCCAAAGTGGACGCGAACCACGAGATCTCTTTCCCCGAGACTTGGGAGAATATCGAGCCTTACTGGCTGGGTGAAAATGGCTGCGATCTCACCCAACACGACCCAAGCGCACAGTACACCCCCTCCAGCCCTCCCAACGAATAAATAGCACGCTCATTTCGGGCAAGGTAATTAGCGTTGTCTTGCCCGGATTGTGGGAATGCATTATGCGGGTGGCCTTGCTCGCGTTACCTGCTTAGGAGCATGGATATGGAATATATACATCTATCGTTCGCAGCGTTCTACCAGTTCGGGGATGCCTTTGCATTCTTGGTGCTGTCCGCTATGGGGCTTGCGGTGATCTTCGGCATGATGGGGATCATCAACTTAGCCCACGGCGAATTCATTATGTGCGGTGCCTATGTGACGGTGGCAACGGCACGTATGGGGCTTCCGCTGCCGGTCGCTATGCTGTGTGGCAGTCTTGCCGCTGGCGTTCTGGGCATCGTACTTGAGCGGACGATCATTCACCGACTCTATCATCGGCCGCTGGACTCAATTGTCGCCACATGGGGCATTAGCCTGATTCTCACCCAAGGCACACTCATCGTACTTGGTTCCAGCATGGCGGGTATCAGCACACCACTCGGCAGCTTTTCGGTGGGCGACTATACCTACTCCACATACCGGATGGTGCTTCTGGGTGTGGCGGTGCTGCTTTTGGTTGGTTTGTATGTGGTGTTTCATCACACGACGTTTGGCATCCACTCGCGGGCAACGATCCAAGCGCCGCATATGGCCAGAGCTGCGGGTATCGACACTGGGCGCATGTATTCACTTACTTTTGGCCTTGGAGCCGCGCTCGCCGGTTTGGCTGGAGCGCTGTATGCGCCAACAATCTCCATTGTTCCTACGTTAGGTGCCAACTTTCTGGTCGAAAGCTTCGTCACTGTTGTCGTTGGTGGGGCGGATGTGTTCCTGGGGACGGCGCCTGCGGCTGCCACTCTGGCCGTTATCAAGGCGTTTCTTACCGGTTGGCAAGGGCAGCTAATGGGTCAGGTAGGGCTGTTAATAACCGTCATGGTGGTCATCCGTATTCTCCCACAAGGCCTGTCCGGCTGGCTGCTAAAGGGGCGTACGTAAATGAGTATTTCGCAACGACAAGGGGCGGAAGCGGCCCGTTCAGACAGCCGAGGATCAAGCTGGGTGCGACTGGTAAATGGCCCTCAAACACTGGGCCGTGGCCCGCTGTTTTGGGTCGGCTTTGCAGTGGCGATTGGCGCTGCAGTGGCTTATCCCGCCTTCGTGGACGGCTGGAGTGTCGGTAACACTGCTTACTTTTTTTGCTGGGTCTTCATGGCGTTAGGGCTGTCGCTGATCTGGGGCTATACAGGCTCGCTCAGTTTTGGGCAGACCGCCTTCTTCGGGCTTGCCGGCTACACATATGGCGTCGTCACGATCAATTTTGGCGCGGCATATGGGATGACTATTGTCGGTCTGTTGGTAGGCGTGGGAATGTCCTGCATGGCGGCGGCACTGCTTGGCTACTTACTTTATTACGGACGCATTAGTGGTGTGTTTCTCGGTATCGTCACCTTATCTACCACCCTGGTGTTTGCCACCTTTATGGCACAAACGGCGGGACCAAAGTGGGCGATCGGCGATGCACGACTTGGTGGCGACAATGGTATGACGGGGATGCCACCGCTCACTGTGCCTTGGTTTGGTGGCGATATCGCCCTGTATTCTGGTGTGCCCTTGTACTACCTACTGCTCGCCATGGTGGTGCTGTGCTATCTCTGCCTACGGATTCTCGTCAATTCGCGCTTTGGTAACGTGCTCGTGGCAATTCGCGAGAACCCTCACCGTGCTGAGATGCTTGGCTACGATATCCGCCGCTATCAGTTAATTGCCTTCGTGATTGGCAGTGGCCTAGCGGGGCTCTCTGGTGTGCTTTACACCGCGTGGGGACAGTACATTAGCCCCTCCAACATGAATCTAGCCGCCGCAGCATTACCGATTATATGGGTCGCTGTGGGAGGCCGGAAAGACCTTACAGCGACGCTGGTCGGCACGCTTGTTGTACTTGGCGTCTTCCAGAATCTCACCATCTTTGGCAGCTACTACGCATTCGTCATTATGGGTTTGCTGCTCGTTATCGTCGTGGTTTTTCTACCGAAGGGATTGATCCCTGGGCTGGTCCAGCTCGTTAGCCGTATCCGTAGGCGTAAGGGGGACATGTCGTGACCATACTGCGAACCGAGGCGTTGTATAAGCACTTCGATGGCGTGCAAGTCGCTCAAAATGTGAACTTTTCAATGGAAGCTGGTGAGATCCGTTGCTTGATTGGCCCTAACGGAGCGGGGAAAAGCACGTTTTTTAAGCTTGTGCTAGGCGAGCATCAGCCGAGTGCTGGCAACATCTTTTTCTCCGGTCGGGATATAACCCAACTTCGCTCCTTCGAGCGGGTGAAGCAGGGAATCGCGGTCAAGTTTCAGGTTCCTGGAATTTTCTCCGATCTGTCCGTATGGCAAAACATGCAGATCGCGGTCCAGAGCCATCTGCATCACCGTTCCATGAAAGGCGCTATCTCAAAAGCATTGGCATTTGTAAGGCTTAGCGATAAGGCCGATGAACTTGCCGGAACACTCTCGCATGGAGAACAGCAGTGGCTTGAGATAGGCATGGCCGTGAGCACCGAGCCATCCCTGTTACTGCTTGACGAGCCAACGGCTGGGATGACCCCGGAAGAGACTGAGCGCACGGGTGAGATGATTCAGGAGCTCAACCGACAGGGGATGTCCATTTTGGCGGTGGAGCATGATATGGAGTTTGTGCGTCAAATTGCCCAGAAAGTCACCGTGCTGAACTTCGGTGAGATCTTTGCAGAGGGCACGATTAACGAAATCGAGGCTAACGAAGAGGTCGCACGCATTTACCTGGGGACTTCCGATGACGACTAATAATACAACTCTATTGAGCGTGGAGGGCGTGACTTCTGGCTACGGTACAACGTCGGTATTGCAAGGGGTCAACTTGAAGGTTGGCCGTGGAGAGGTTGTTGCCGTCATCGGACGTAATGGTGTTGGCAAGACAACGCTGATGAAAACACTGATTGGCCTGATCAAGCACCGCCAGGGCCTGATCCGTTTCGATGATCGTGATATCAGCTCCCTCGAATCGCACCAACGCGCGCGGTTAGGTGTTGGCTATATACCGCAAGGGCGTGAGGTCTTCTCGCGTATGACCGTGTGGGAAAACCTTAAGGTCGGTGAGATGCTTCAGCAGCCCGGCCAAGGTGTCGACTATGAGCGAGTTTATGAGTTCTTCCCCATTCTGCGAGAACGTTCTGGACAGCGTGCGGGAACCTTCAGCGGTGGGCAGCAGCAGCAACTCGCCATTGGCCGCGCGATGGTGGGTAAACCTAAGTTGATGCTGCTCGATGAACCGTCGGAGGGCATCCAGCCAAACATCGTTAAGGACATCTCTCGGAACATTTTAAAACTTAACCGTGAGTTGGGAGTGACCATTCTCCTGGTTGAGCAGAACCTGGACATGATAATGACCATGGCACAGCGCTGCTACGTCATGGATAAGGGAAAAATCACCCATGAGCTGGCGCCCGAGCAGCTCGGTGACCGAGCAGCCATGCGTCGCATTTTGGCGGTGTAGTCAGTAACTGTAAATACGAGAAAAGGAGTGCAACAATAATGAAATGGTTTGATCAATCCATCATGGCGCGTCGCGCCGTCGCCAAGGGCAAGCCGGGCACTACTCACCAGCTCACCGAGGCAGCTCAAGGGCAGTACCACTATACCCTTGGACCCAACCCAAAGCCTGTCTTACGCATCCAGCCAGGGGACCTCGTCAGCGCTGAAACCCATGACGCTTTCGAAGGTAAATTACGCTCAGAGAGCGACAAACCAAGCGAACTGCTTAACTTGCCATACCTGAATCCCCAAAACGGGCCGATCTATGTGGAGGGCGCTGAGAAAGGCGATTGCCTTGCGGTTTATATACGCGATATGAAACCACGCGGGCCGCAGCCTTGTGGTACGACTGCTCTGATTACCGAGTTTGGTGGATTAGTGGCGACTGGGGATACAGCGCTACTTAATGCGCCTCTGCCGGAGCGGGTGAAGAAGGTGGAAGTGGATGCTGAAAAAGGTGTGAAGTGGAGTGACCGCATTACCCTCCCATATCAGCC
This sequence comes from Halomonas sp., assembly GCF_007692655.1. GTDB lineage: Bacteria > Pseudomonadota > Gammaproteobacteria > Pseudomonadales > Halomonadaceae > Vreelandella. The sequence goes on along the minus strand of NZ_REBQ01000166.1, from coordinate 6,708 downwards.
TTTCATTGGCACCATTGGTGTCTCCCCAGAGATTGAGTCAATTAGTTCGCTAGTACCTGATTATTATGGCGGCAATATGGATTTACCCGATGTGGCGCCTGGGGCGGTGATCTATCTGCCTGTGCATACTCAAGGCGCTTACCTGTACCTTGGTGACTGTCACGCAGCCCAAGGGGATGGTGAATTGTGTGGCGTTGCTATCGAGCATCCTACCGTTACCACTGTGCAGGTCGATTTGATTAAAGATTGGACCTTTAAGTGGCCTCGTCTAGAGAACGAACAGTTCTACATGACAATTGGTTCGGCGCGGCCGATGGAAGATGCTGCACGCATCGCTTACAGAGAGCTAGTCCGTTGGCTAGCGTCGGAGTTCGGTTTTGATGAAATAGATGCCTACATGCTGCTCACACAGGCAGGTCGTGTCAGGTTGGGGAATATGGTTGATCCAAAATATACATTGGGTGCTTCCATCCTTAAGTCCATCGTCGGCCAATCACGCTAACGAGCGGGGAGGTGGATATGAAATATCTTGCCGCCACAGTGCAGTTTGAGCCCGAAATGTTTGCCAAACAGCGAAATGTTGATGCCTTGAGCCGGCTGGTGGAGGAGGCCGCCGGGGCTGGTGCGAGGCTAATCATCACACCGGAGATGGGCCTGTTGGGCTACTGCTGGCGCGACCGGGAGGAGGTTGCACCTTATGTAGAGCAGGTGCCGGGCTCTTCAACACACCACTTCGCCGCTCTGGCGGCGAAGTTAAACTGCTATATTGTTATCGGCCTCGCCGAAGAGGATTCGCGCAATGGGCTTTACTATAACACTGCTGTTTTAATCGGTCCTAAGGGCTATTTGGGCAAGCACCGCAAGAGCCATCCTTACATTGCTGAGCCAAAGTGGGCTGCATCTGGCGATAGTGGCCATCAAGTGTTTGAGACGTCGCTAGGACGTCTTGCCTTACTCATCTGTATGGACATCCATTTTCTCGAAACCGCCCGCTTGGTGGCGCTCCAGGGCGCTGACGTGATTTGTCATCTGAGTAATTGGCTAGCTGAGCGCGCTCCGGCTCCTTACTGGATCAGTCGCGCTAGGGAAAACGGCTGCTATCTTATTGAGAGCAACCGCTGGGGGCTTGAACGAGGGGTGCAGTTTAGCGGTGGCAGCTGTGTGATTGAGCCGGATGGAAGGATTCAAGCTAGCCGGGATAACGGTGACGGGATTGTGCTCGGTGAGATTGATACTGATAGTGTGACAGGGCCTTTAGCCACTGAGCGTCGACCGGAGCTCTACCATGAGCTGCTTCACCAAACATATGCTTGGAACCCCCTCGACTTTTTCAGACTCTACGGTTATCAACCACTGCCTGAGGGCAAAACAAGCACCGTTGCCGTTTCTCAATATTCTCCCTCAGACAATGTAGACGCTAATCTCACCCAGTGTTTGACCTTCATAGCACAGGCGAAAGATGCGGAGCTGGTCGTCTTTCCAGAATTAGCGCTAACCGGGCTGGACGCTAGCGTTAACAGTGCCATCCCGCTGGATCATCATGTTTTCGAGACCTTGCGTCGGGCCGCTCAGCAATATCGACAGTATTATGTGGTAGGTTTCGCTGAGCAAGCAGAGGGCAAACGATACAATGCGGCTGCCCTAATCGGATCCCAAGGCGTGATAGAGGTTTATCGTAAAATTCACTTAAGCGATTCTGACCGACGTTGGGCGTCCCCTGGTGCACGCTGGGTAAGTTGCGACCTGCCATTAGGTCGGCTAGGCATACTAATCGGCCACGACGCAGATTTTCCCGAAGCAGGACGAATCCTGGCCTTGCGAGGATGTGATTTGATCGCTTGTCCTGCCGCCGTGCCGGGCCCGTTTCACTGTGCTCATCCCGGCACTAGCATTCCACTGTCGGCCCCTATCCCTACTGATGCCGATGATCATCATTGGCATCATTACCGGATCCGAGGCGGCGAGAACAACTGCTATTTTGCGTTTGCTAACGTCCATATGCCCGAGGCAGGATTACCAGGCTTAAGCGGTATATTTGGGCCGGACACTTTCCGTTTCCCTCGTCAGGAGACTTTATTAACCAACGCAACAGGCCTTGTTACGCTTAAGATCGACACTAGCAATTTAACGTCGTCGTACCCAACCAACGTCGTCCGTCGCAAAGACTTAGTCGCCATGCGTTTGCCGCACCATTATCGAAACTTACTGGATCAAGAGGTGTTGGAATAGTAGTGATTACGGGGTGGTTAATGCCGCGAATAAGCCGCGATTACTGATACCGTCGCCATAGAGAGTTTGGTGCTCTCGCTGGCACCCTTTTACAGACAAGCATCTGTTTTCAAAGGAGCAGTCTACTATGAGTGTAAAGCGACCCAACCTTGAGACATTGGAAAGCATATCTAATTATTACGGCTTCGATCTTTCCTCCGATGAACTACGCGATTTCCAATCTGCTGTTGCTGGTTCGATGGCGGTCTATGATCGTCTTGACGAACTCGCCGATGAATCATTACCTGTAAAATATCCTCGAGCTGATCTGGGCTATCGGCCAGTGGGTGATGACAACCCTCTCAATGGTTGGGCATGGAAATGCTCAGTGCCTGGCGCTGAGGAGGGGCCTCTTGCTGGCCGTACAGTAGCGCTTAAGGACAACATCGCATTGGCTGGTATACCGATGATGAATGGCTCCTCAATTATGGAGGGTTTTGTACCCCGCGAGGATGCGACGGTGGCTACACGCTTGTTGGATGCGGGCGCACATATTATTGGTAAAACGGCTGTGCCATCCTTCTGCTTTGATGGCGGTGGTTGTACCGGCTACCCGGAGCCACAACCGGTTAATCCTCATGATCATAACCGGCTTGCCGGGGCGTCCTCTAACGGTAGTGCCGTGGTGGTAACCAATGGTGAAGTCGATATGGCGTTAGGGGGAGACCAAGGTGGTTCCATTCGGTTGCCTGCCTCCTGGAGCGGCTGCTACGGAATCAAAGGTACTCATGGGCTTGTGCCTTACACGGGGATTTTCCCGATCGAGCTTACTCTCGACCATGTTGGGCCGATGGCTCGAACCGCTGAAGATTGTGCCCTCATGTTAGAGGTGCTTGCTGGCTCGGATGGGTTAGATCCACGGCAGTATGAAGTACGTACCGCGAAATATACCGCGTCGCTCAGTGAGAACCTTTCGGGCCTTCGTGTTGGTATCCTGCGTGAAGGCTTCGGGATTCCAGGCGTGAGTGAACCAGATGTGGATGCTGCTGTGAGAGAGGCTGTTAGCGTACTGGAAAAAGCAGGGGCCAGTGTTTCGGAAGTATCAATACCTATGCACAGTGATGGCCTTGCGCTGTGGAGTGCAATAGCCTTTGAAGGCGCTACTGAATTGATGGTAAGGGGCGATGGCTTTGGCACGAATTGGCGCGGCCATTACAGTACCCAGATGATGGATTTCTATGGGCGGGCTCGACGTGCTCGCGGACATGATTTCAGTGACACTGTAAAGGTAACGGTTCTGGCCGGGCACTATATGTCTGAACATTACAATCGCCACTACTATGCGAAGGCTCAGAATGTAAGCCGGCGGTTGGCGCGTGATTATGATAACGCCCTGCAAAGGTGTGACCTGCTGGTAATGCCTACCACCGCTATGAAAGCCACCCAGAGACCAACCGACAGGAGCCTCAATAGCATTCTCGCCGGCGCGCTGAGTAATCTGCATAATACCGCTCCATTTGACGTTAGCGGGCACCCCGCAATGAGTATCCCCGTTGGGCTTTCTGAAGGTTTGCCTGTGGGTATGCAGCTTGTTGGCAGACGCTGGGATGAAGCGACGGTGCTTAAGGTAGCGCACGCTTACCAGGTCGCCATTGGCTAGGTTAAATATTCACACTTGATAAGGCGGACCACCTGGTCTTCTTCGATGTACCTGAAGTCGACCGGGTTGTGTCAACGCTGGTCAGGACGCCTATCGTAGATGGAAAATAGCCAGCATGTCGTTTTGAGCCCCATAGCCATTTAACTGCCATAGCGCAGAATTTATATCTTGAGTAAGCCTGCGACGAGAACCATCTCAAAACTGTCCACCAAGTTCGATACTTTTGCATGCTATATTGACTAAATATATACCTTCCCAGCAGACCATGCAGGCCGCTATTGTCTGCAGGGCTTTCAATGCTGGGTTTATGTGTTGAATGTGTGTGAAGTCTTCCGGTATGGTGCTTTCAAATTTTAATCATTATATATTGCGTGTATAGTGATAAGTTGTAGGTAGCGGCTCAAACTAAAATTATATGGAGTTGATGAAATGGCGTCAGTGTTGAATGACTACATCAAGAAAGAACAGATGTTAAAGCAGTTACAAGAGGAACTGCAGGCACTTGAAAGTAATAGTGAACTTAAGAAAGAGCTTGAGTTCAAAGACAAACTGCAAGCACTCATGACTGAACACGGTAAAGCTGCCCGTGATGTATGCGAAATGTTGGACCCAGACTATCGCAAGCCGTCAACGAAAGTGGCCAAAGCCAGTGGCACAGATGGTCGTAAACAGCGTCCGTTGAAGGTTTACAAAAATCCACATACAGGCCAAGTGGTCGAAACGCGCGGTGGTAACCACAAAGTTATTCAAGAGTGGAAAGCAGAATACGGAAATGAAAAAGTTGTCAGCTGGGTTGTAGAAGAGCGAGCATAAGCCCAGGTTGATGTTTAGGAAAAGGAGCGCTGTGCGCTCGTGAAACTGCTTTACAACATAATAAAGACAGATATGTTTTGGAACGGCGGTTAGCGTTCCAAAGTACCCTCTGATCAAAGGTTGCGTTGATCACCGATCAGCTCAAGCGAAGGGGTAGCCCCATTATTACCCCTTCCTTGATTGATAGCGGCTGCATAACCCGCCCATAAGTCTATCCTGCTCCATTCAGGTTCAAAGAGAAATGAACGGGTGGTTGTTCAAGACCAAGTGAGGTCAGCAGGAGCAGGCAGTACTGACGGAACCGCTTTTACTCTCTCATACGCTCAAAAAAGGCAGTGATCTCGGCGTTGACGAAATCAATGTCTTCTTCCAATACGCCTCCTCCGCCAAGATGTCCCAGATTGCTATCAATCTCTGATAAGTGAGCATTCGGCATATGTTCCGCCACTAATCTCGAATCATTAGGTGGATGAAGGATGTCTTTTTTCCCGGGCATGATAAGGGCTGGCATGGAAAGGGTAGATAAAGAGGTCTCATAGTCACCATTCATCCCCGGTGCATCGGCTATATTATGGAGATCTTCAGCCCTCGTTTGATAAATATAATTATTGGCATCCCAACTGCTGATCAGATTCTCTTCCTGTGTGTGTAACCAATCTATCGCAGCGGTATTGTCGTCCTTAAACTCTTCATCCATCCAATCCCAGTGACGAACCCAAACCATTAGACTGCCGATTGCGGCACGGAAACCTTCCGGCTGCTCATCGTATTCGCCATCCTGCCACGACTGGTCTGCCATGATGGCTTGTCGCTGTGTTTCCCAAATGGCAGTGACCCATCCTGTGGTTCTTGCCATTGAAATGATAGGAACAATGGATTTTGTCATCTCAGGATAACTGGCAGCCCATTCGTATGTCTGCATGCCTCCCATTGAGAGGCCGACTACCGAAAACAACTCTTCCAGCTCCAGTTCATCAGCTACCAGTACATGCTGTGCGTTGACCATGTCCCGTATGGAAAACTCAGGGAATGCCATTCCAGGTTGGCTGTCACTGTTGCTGGGCGAGATAGCATGGCCATTACCGAGCGTGTTCGCCGCAATGATAAAATACTCGTCAGGATCGAGCGCTAAGCCCTCTCCAATCAGGAAGTCGTGGCGCGTGTGATTAGCCATTAAGGATGGAAGTACTAGGATTGCGTTATTTTTTTCTTCATTGAGTTCCCCGTGAGTGACATAGGTTAGAAAAGCACCTTCTATGACGTCGCCACTTTCTAGCTCAAAATCTCCTAACTCGATCCGCTGCAGATCAGCAGCAGCAACAGGCTGTATGTTGGCAAGTAAAAGTGCGCTTCCGGCAACAACAGAGGAAACAAGTAATTTATGATGGCCAGCGTGTGAGAGCATAATAACCTCGGGTTTTGTTAGTAATTGTTATTTTCCAATTTTAACCTTGCAGAGGTAGGCTTGCCTGTCAAGTCGTTAATAAACAGGCGCGCAGGGAAGGGTAGCCGCGGAGCCTTGTATCTAGACGGCTGGACATTTGTCCCATAGTGTAAGGCCACTCTCTTTCCTGGCTGTAAGCCTCACTCCTTAAAAATAGACTCACGACCTTAGCCCTTCGCTCTTCTGGGTATATGTCATGCTCACCCAGAAAAAGCCTTCGGCATGTTATAGCCAAGTTATCTAATTTAGGGTAGTTGCGGATTAATTAATTTTTTTGCTATCTGAAAGTATTAGAAAAAAAGTTATGGATGAGATGTTTATAAGCAGTATATCGCGTTAGATTGTTGGATAACGTGGTCGCTAGGGATGGCAATATCTACATTTATAACATTTCATCATTCATGGTAACTAATAACGATGTTGTCTGATTTTTTTCTTGACTCTAGCACCTTAAATGCTGTCCAGGGTGAATACGAGCCCTCTTTAGTGCTCCTTTCTTGGGTAGTAGCATTGGCAGCGTCTTATGCTGGTTTAGATATTATTAAAGTAGTAGGTAAAGTATCTCATGTAGGGCGCAAGGTAT
>NZ_REBQ01000237.1 GCF_007692655.1 Halomonas sp. | reverse complement strand
AGGTAAGTAGTCCCGAAGTGATATCAGGCCTGATTGCGAGGTTTGGCGCGGATGCTAAAATCCTCGCCTGCGTCGGCTATTAGTGTAGTTCGTCGATCAGCATGCTGCGGATGACGCGGTCCGCGTCGACTTGCTGGTCGCGCCCGTCCGCGATCGTGTACTGTTACATATCGACCTAGACCGGAGAACGCCATGCCTTCCCCCCTCGTGACCACCGACTGGCTGCAGGAGAATCTGGATAACGAACATTTGGTACTGATCGACGCTAGCATGGCCAATGTCGTTGGCAAGGAGCCGATCATTTATGACCGTCCGATGTTGATCCCGGGAAGTTTCCGAATAGACCTGGAAGGAACGCTTTGCGATACCGGAGCTTCCCAAGCCCACGCCTTCCCGACGGAAGAGCAGTTCACGGCGGAGGTCCGTAGATTGGGCATCGAGCCCGAGAGCCTCGTGGTGTTGTACGACGATCAGGGTATCTACTCGTCACCACGCGCCTGGTGGATTCTGCGGGCTATGGGCCTCAAACAGGTGTTTGTTCTGGATGGCGGCCTGCCGCAGTGGTTGGCCGAAGGTCGGGACACCGTTTCTGCTTCGGTGTCAGAGGCGGCCAAGCATGGCAGCGTGGTTGGCAAGCTCGACGACACCCTGGTTCGAGATTCTGCCTACGTTTTCCAGCACCTGGAGGACGAGCAAGTAACGGTCATCGATGCGCGATCACAGGCACGTTTCCTGGCGCAAGCGCCAGAACCCAGGCCTGGTGTGCGCGGTGGCCACATCCCCAATTCCCTCAACCTGCCGTTTACAGAGGTGCTGGAGGGCTATCGGTTCAAGCCAGCCAGCCAGCTGGCGTCAACGTTTGCCCACCTCGCTCCCTCCCTTCAGCCCAGCAACGGACACCAACTGGTGTTTTCCTGTGGCTCCGGCATCACCGCCTGCATCATCCTACTGGCGGCCGAGCTGGCCGGGTATACTCAGTTGTCACTGTACGACGGTTCGTGGGCCGACTGGGGCGGCAGTGAGTCGTTGCCGGTGGCGTAGCGGATATCATCTCGCTACGAGATGAATTGGCAGTTCCTAACAATCACAGGCACGGCGACGTCTACTCCATTGCGGCTTCGCCTTCACTTCTCTTTTTCCATCCCCGGCGATGTGCCTATACCAGAGTAATGCCACGGTAAACCTCGAATAATCACACCCCACCCCAGCAACACCTCACATAAACGTCCAGGCCAATACCCTCGTCACCTTATTTCCCTGCCTCATCTCTATTTCCCGACTATCCACTGCACCAAGCTTACCGATCAATTTCTTGGCAGGCTTAACATTGTCGGCTTTTGAAACCAGGCTGCTAAACCAGCGGCATTGAGTTGAATACGCTTGGCTTTCTCTTATTAGCTTTTTAAGAAACAGCTGTTCGCCCCCCTTACACCAGAGCTCCGCACCCATCCCGCCAAAATTCAGTGTAGGCGATTGAGTTGTTGCTTTTTGTTCACCGCGACTATGCGCAAGGTTATGGAGTTTACGTTGGCTACCTTTAAGTGCTTCATCGAGCGAGGCATGGAAGGGTGGGTTGCAGACGCTGATGTCAAAGAACTCCCCCGCCTGAATGATCCCTTCAAAGATGTGGTTTTTATCGTGCTGCGTGCGCAGCGTGAAGCGATCTTTGAGTGTGGGGTTGTGGTTAATAATCGTGGCGACGTTCTCAAGCGACTGAGGGTTAATGTCACTACCAACACACTGCCAGCCGTATATTTGGCAGGCCAGTAGCGGGTAGATCCCATTGGCTCCCGTCCCTATATCGAGCAGCTTAATGCTGGGCTGTTCACGCCCAAGCCCAAACCCAATTAAGTCCGCCATGTAATGGATATAGTCGGCTCTGCCTGGGATGGGAGGGCAAAGCGCGCCCTCTGGAATATCCCAATCGACAATGTTGTAGTATCGGTTTAATAACGCGGCGTTGAGCGTTTTGACTGCCAGTGGGTCTGCGAAATCGATGGAGAGTTCGCCATAAGCGTTCGGCTTCACATAGGGGGCTAGTGCAGGGTGGCTCTTTACGAGAGCTGGGAAGTCATAGCCTTGATTGTGTAAATTCTTCGGGTGCAGGCCTTTGCGAACAGGCTTGGCTCGGCTTTTTTCGCTTCGATGGTGGGTGTTCACAGTCATAGGCCTGAGGCTTGGCGTTCAATTGTTGAGTGGGTTTGGCTTAGCCCGTGATTATAACCTTAATGGTTGTATTGAGCTTACTCGGTAGTTAAAGGGTAGCGGGAGACCACCGGCTATAGGCTTTTGCTTAACACATCGAGGAAGGCGGGCGTGTGCGACACGCCGATTTGTTTTAGTGCTGTTTTAGCGTTAAGCGGGAGGGAGTCCATGAATCAGAATCTTGCGGATGAGCTGGTCACGATGATGACGGAAGACCAGCGGTTATTGCAGCAGCTCTTCGATTCGGGTGAGCTGCCATCTGAGTCTTATCATCCCCGGATGAAAGCCTTGCATGAGCATAATGCTTCCCGCTTGAAAGCGATTATCGACGGTCACGGCTGGCCCGGCATTTCGTTAGTAGGGGAAGAGGCTGCCAAGGCTGCATGGCTAGTTGCTCAGCACTCTGTTTCAGATCTCGAGTTCATGGCGGAGTGTGCCTTCCTACTCGAAAATGCCGTTGCGAAAAAGGATGTGGCGGGCTGGCAGTTGGCATTCCTGCAGGATCGGTTGCGCACTCTATCTGGCAAGCCCCAATATTACGGCACCCAGTTTGATGTTGATGAAAACGGTTGGCCCACACCGTTTCCTATTGAGGGTGCTGCTGCGGTGAATGAACGCCGTGAGCGTCTTGGGTTGAACTCCCTTGAGGAGCGCCTGGAACAAATGACTGAGCAGGAGCGGAAACGACGTGCCAATATCGAACCAACCAGTTAACCAAAAGCGGCTGTCGGACGACTTAGTCTCCGCTTCGCTGTGTAAATATCGCCTGTGCACGCTGGGTTAGCGAGAGGAGCTTCCGAAGAATATGGTAGATCCAGAGATACCCGATGAAGCAAAGCAAGCGCAGTCAGTCGTTGAAAATCTGCTTGGTGATTCAATCGTCGGCATTTATCTTTTCGGCTCTGCCGTTGCTGGTGGCTTAAAGCCTAACAGCGACGTAGATATTTTGGT
>NZ_REBQ01000164.1 GCF_007692655.1 Halomonas sp. | reverse complement strand
AGCCGCATGCTTGCGCTTCTGGAAGAGTATCTGGAGGTCAAACTGTTCTTGCGCACGCCCGGCAAAACCGAGCTGACGGAGAGCGGGGTTATCCTCTACCAAGGCGTGGTCGACGGCTTTCGTAATATCGAAGCGGCGATTCATGAGATTCGAGCCCGCAGCACAGGGCTGGAAACGGTAACGCTATCGGTTTCAACCGCCTTCACCACCCACTGGCTTATGCCGCGCATGCACAAGTTGCAGGCGCAGCTACCCAATATTGATCTACGTTTTCAGTTGATTTCAGGCTCGGTAAGCGGCTCAGTCGAAGATGTTGATTTGGGGATACGCTTCGTCACGGGTGAAGACATCCTGCATGACGCCTCTTTGTTACTGCCGGAAATACTCGTGCCGGTGTGCAGCCCCGCCTATCGCAAGCAGCAGCTCGAGTCACCCAACAACGACATTGCCACTACCCTCATCAGCCTGAGCGACAGCCGAATAGACTGGTTCGAGCTGCTACCCAATTTCCATCTGCAGGCTTATGGGACGACTCATTCGTTAGTGTTTTCGGACTATGCGGTAGTGCTCCAAGCGGCACTGCTTGGCCAGGGCATCGCCATCGGCTGGCTGAACATTGCTTCCCACTGGCTGGAGACCGGCTCGCTGGTGCCCGCCACGCCGACAGCGATTGCCACAGAACGGCTTTGCCATCTGGTTCACTCGCGCAAAAAGCCGCTGAGCGACGCAGCTAAGCAAGTACGCGAGTGGATAATTGCAGAAACCCGCCATGACGTTGCTAATGTGGCGAAGCAGTATCCAGAGCTAAAACTGGATACCTTTTTAGCTAAGAATTTATAATTTTTAGCCAGAAAGTGTCATGACGAAGGCATACTCATTAGAAGCTCTTTCGCTACTACCACAAAAGGATCATTCACCATGTTTACCGGCTTAAGCGCATTTCCGCTAACACCCATGAATGAGCAGGGCATTCATGAACATGAATGTATTCGTTTAGTGGCGCGCTTAGCCGAGGCGGAGGTGGACTCTATTGGTGTGTTGGGTTCAACCGGCAATTACGCCTATTTAAGCATTGAAGAACGCGCGCGTGTTGCCAAACTGTGCATTGAGCATGCCAGTAATGTGCCAGTGGTAGTGGGAATTGGCGCACTACGTACCCGTGATGTGTTAGTTAATGCCGAAAATGCCCAGCAAGCAGGGGCCAGTGGGGTGCTGCTGGCGCCGGTCTCTTATCAAAAACTGACCGATGATGAGGTTTACACTCTTTATGAAACGGTCTGCGGTTCGCTAAGTGTGCCGCTATGCGTGTATGACAACCCAGGCACCACCCACTTTGAGTTTAGCGACGAGCTGCATGGGCGTATCGCTCAGCTGCCCCAGGTGCGCTCGATTAAAATCCCTCCCGCGCAGAACGGTGTGGCCATTACACCTGAGCGCGTGGCTCGGTTACGCGCGATAATTCCTAGCCAGGTTACCATCGGCATTAGTGGCGACCACGCTGCCGCCATTGGTCTACTCGCTGGCTGCGATGCCTGGTACTCGGTCACCGGTGGGCTCTACCCGGAAACTGCCCTTGCACTTACTCGCGCTGCGCAAGCTGGGGATGCACAACAAGCCAACGCGCTATCTGCCGCGCTTGAGCCGCTGTGGGCGCTTTACCGTGAACACGGCGGCAGCCTGCGGGTAGCGGCCACCATCGCGGAACTCACCGGGAAAGTCAGCCAGCCCTGTTTGCCGCAGCCGCTAAAAACGCTGCAAGGTGATGCGCGCAAAAGAGTAGAAAGTGTTATTGAAGCGCTTTCGTTAAACTAAGACCGTTAATGGTGTCAGGCCTCCCATCTTGGTCTGGCATCAGGCGTTCGCAGCCTGCTGAAGCTGCTCGCCGAGCTTTTCTACGAAGCTCACCATGGATTCCTCGCCCAAATCGACCCTCTTTGCCCCACCGCCAGCGACGAGTGTCACGTCGCTAATACCGATCACACTAAGAATCAGGCGCAGATATTGGGAGGCGATGTCGCGATCCTGAATGGGTGACCCCTCGGTATAGAGTCCGCCTGATGCAATCAGTACCGTCGCCTTCTTGCCCGTCACGAGTCCGCTACCATCGAAGCCCAGCGTCAAGCCTTTACGAACGATGTGATCCACCCAAGCCTTAAGAACAGCAGGCACATTGTAGTTATACACCGGCGTTGCAATCACGAGGTGATCAGCGGCGAGTAACTCGGCAACCAGTTCGTCTGATAGCTGCAACGCATCCGCCATCTCGGGCGAGTGTTGCTCTGGGGGCGTGAAGTACGCTTGGAGCCATGCAGCGTCAACGAATCGTAGCCCGGTATCGATAAGATTGCGGTTGATAACTTCACCATTGGGGTGGGTATCAACCCAACCCTGTACGAAACACCGTGCCATGTTGTGTGATACTGAGTGCTCGCCGCGAGGGCTAGCTTCTATAACTAAAAGTTTCTTCATTTCAACTCTCCTAAACAGTGAACCAGGCAAGTGCCATAAAGGCTTTCCTCCCCCAGCTAGGGTGTAGGGGAAATATATAGCCGCCCATGTATTGCCGGAAGCGATTAAAATATGATCTAGTCCATCGGTTTTTGTGATGGAGGATGAGGAGGATGCGCTTTGATAGGAACCCTTACACTCGATCAGCTTCGCGTGCTGGTGACGATTGCTGACGTGGGCAGTTTTTCGGCCGCTGGGCGAAAGCTTGCCGTGTCCAATCTGCGATAAGCCAAACCATCTCGACGCTTGAGGATATACAGGGCGTAGCGCTGTTTGATCGTAGCGGCTACCGTCCACTATTGACGAACACAGGACGTGTGCTTGTCGAGCAGGCACGCATGGTATTAGCGAGTGCAGCTAGGTTTGAGAGCGTCGCGATGGGCGTGCGCATGGGGCTGGAACCAGAACTGGTGATTGCCATTGATCCTCTAGTACCCACGGCGCCATTCATCGAAAGTCTGTCCGCACTAAGCCAGGCCTTTCCGAACCTCCCCGTTAGTTTTTCAACCGAAGGTTTGGGTGGCTCATTGCGGCGGTTGAGAAGTGACTCGTCCGCCATTGGTATCTGCTTGCTACTGCCTTCGATTCCAGAAGATATTACGGCATATCCACTATTACGGATTCGGATGCAGGCGGTGGTAGCCCCGGGGCACCCGCTGGCTA
>NZ_REBQ01000087.1 GCF_007692655.1 Halomonas sp. | reverse complement strand
ATTGCCGAAAAGGCGGGACTGATTCGCTTACTGGGCCGCGTGCTTGATCCCCTGTTTTGCCGCTTGATGCCGGAGGTTCCCCGCGGCCATCCGGCCATGGGATTGATCAGCATGAACTTCGCGGCCAATATTCTGGGGCTGGACAACGCCGCCACGCCCATTGGCATCAAGGCCATGCACTCGCTGCAAACCCTCAACCCCAGTCGTGAAACCGCTAGTAATGCACAAATTCTCTTTTTGGTGCTCAATACCTCGTCGCTTACCCTGCTGCCCGTCACGATCTTTATGTATCGCGCCCAGCAAGGGGCCGAGGATCCTACCCTGGTGTTTTTACCTATCTTGCTCGCGACCAGCGCTTCCAGCTTAGCGGGGCTGCTCGTCGTGTCGGCCATGCAGCGTTTAAAACTTTGGCAGCCGGTAGTCTTCGCCTATTTAGTGGCCGCCGCTCTGGCCTTGGGGCTATTGATCACAACGCTGGCGGGTATGTCAGCCCAGGCGCTAGCCGCAGCTTCGACGCTGGTGGGAAATCTCACGCTGTTTAGCATTGTGATGATGTTTTTAGTGGTGGGAGCCCTGCGCGGGGTGAAGGTGTATGACGCTTTTATTGAAGGCGCCAAAGAGGGCCTAAGTTTCACCATCACCCTATTGCCCTATCTGATTGCCATGCTGGTAGCGGTGGGTGTATTGCGTGCCAGCGGCGTACTGGATGCGGGTCTAAACGGCATTCGCTTGCTGGTCGAAGGCTTCGGCTGGGACACTCGCTTTGTCGATGCGCTGCCAACGGCCTTTGTGAAGCCGCTTTCCGGTAGTGGCGCCCGGGCCATGATGATCGAGACCATGGACACTTTCGGCGTCGATAGCTTTCCGGGCCTCTTAGCCGCCACTATGCAAGGCAGCACCGAAACTACCTTCTATGTGCTCGCTGTTTACTTTGGTGCCGTAGGCATTACCCGCATACGCCACGGCCTGGGCTGCGCGCTGGTGGCTGACGCTGCGGGCATCATTACCGCCATCGCGGTGTGCTACTGGTTTTTTGGTTAAGTACTTATTTTTGTTAACTACTGATTGTTTTGTAATTACTGCTTGTTTTGTAAATGCTGGGACAATCGATTTTTACAGAATGTCTGCCACACTTATACCTGACATCCATACTCTTTTCATATGATCCGCACTTTGGCGATGTGCGGGCTTGGAGCCTTAAGCCACTGGCATGATCATTAACGCAATACCGCATGGACCGCGGCCATTTTTATCGATACTACAAGGAGCGTAGTTAATGGGGGCAAGTACCGTTTTTGTGGCGTTAGCCGCATTTTTTTGGGGGCTATCCGGGGGGATTGGCAGCATTTTGATGGACGATAGCTGGGACGCGTCCGTGGTTTCCTTCTATCGCGGGTTTGTCGGCTTCCTCTTTGTGCTTGCCTGGCTAGTGCTTCGACCGCACCACAATGGCTTAGCCAATAAGCAGCTATGGTGCTGGTCGGTCATTGCCGGTTTGGGAGTAGCAGGCAATTTCTCGCTCTATTTCATCAGTATTGAGCACGGTAACGTAGCCGTGGCCGCCACGCTGATGTATTGCGCCCCGGTATTTGTCTACCTCATCTCCTTCGCTTTAAAGCTTGAGCGGCCTACGGCAGCAAAGTGGACCGCTATCGCTCTGGTGATGCTCGGTATCGTGCTGTTGACGGAACTTTATGAAATCGGTGTCAGCGATTTAACCTTGATCGGCGTGGGCACTGGGCTGCTTGCTGGGTTCTCCTACGCCGTGTTCATTTTCGGTTTCAAATATGCAGCCCCCCATGGCAGCCCCCAGGCAATACTCTCGATAGCCTTCGCTGTGCTGGCCATCATTTTATTTATCCCAAGCGATAACGAACAGACCATAAGCGTGCTGGGTACATCGGAATGGCCTTTGTTCTTAACACTGGGCATCCTGGGGGCGGGGCTATCCTTTGTGCTTTACATCATTGGACTAAAACATACCCTGCCCGCCCTAGCCGCAATGGTCGCCATGGTTGAGCCCGTCACAGCGACGTTGTTTGGTGTATTAGCCTTAGGTGAAGGCCTAGGCGGTATCCAGATAATTGGCATGGTGCTGATATTAGCCACCGTGACAACGCTGAGCGTTATTTCCAACAAAGCATAGCCATCAGCGAGCGGTGAGCCCTGCTTGTGCCGCCCGCGCGGCGTGGAGTTTCTTGTAACTTTCGATCAAGCGCTGGTGGCGTTCCAGGCCTTCTAACTGCATGTTAGTGGGCGTCAGGCCATGGAAGCGCACTTCTCCACTCACGGAACCAACCACCGCTGCCATCGTGTCATCACCAAACATCCGCGTCAGATTGGGAAGGTAATCCTCAAGCTCCAGCTCGTCGTCCAACACGATTTCCAACACGGCGTTAATGGCACGATAGAAAAGCCCACGCTCAACGGTGTTATCGTTGTACTGCAGGAACATTTCGACCCGTTCCAGGGCATCTTCATACTGCTGAAGCGCCAAATTAACCAGCAGTTTGAGCTCCAAAATGGTGAGCTGGCCCCATACGGTGTTTTCGTCAAACTCCACGCCAATCAGCGTGATGATATCGGTATGGTCATCAAGCTGACTCTCTTCCAGACGTTCCACCAGGTCGCCCAACTGGTCTTCATCAAGAGTGTGCAGGTTGAGAATATCTTCCCGATAGTCCAGCGCTTTGTTGGTGTTATCCCAGATCAGGTCCTCAACCGGATACACCTCAGAGTAGCCGGGCACCAGAATGCGACAGGCCTGAGCGCCCAACTGGTCGTAAACGGCCATATAAACCTCTTTACCCATCTCTTCCAAAATTTCAAACAGGGTCGCCGCTTCCTCTTCAGACGTTTTTGAGCCGGCGCCGGAGAAGTCCCACTCGCAGAATTCAACATCTGGCTTAGCGCTGAAGAAACGCCAGGAAACCACACCCACCGAGTCGATAAAGTGCTCGACAAAATTATTAGGCTCGGAAACGGTGTGGGAGTTAAACGTCGGCGCTGGCAGGTCGTTTAAGCCCTCAAAGCTGCGCCCTTGCAACAATTCAGTCAGGCTGCGCTCCAATGCCACTTCAAAGCGAGGATGAGCACCAAAGGAGGCAAACACGCCGCCGGTACGGGGGTTCATCAGCGTTACGCACATCACCGGGAACTGCCCGCCCAGGGAGGCATCTTTTACTAATACAGGAAAACCCTGGGCTTCCAGCGCATTAATGCCTTCCACAATACTGGGGTACTGGTCCAGTACCAGTTGGGGCACATCCGGCAGAGCAATTTCTTCTTCGATGATCTGCCGCTTGACTGCGCGCTCAAAAATTTCCGAGAGGCACTGCACCTGGGCTTCCGGCAGGGTGTTACCCGCGCTCATGCCGTTGCTAAGGAACAGGTTTTCAATCAGGTTTGAAGGGAAGTAGATCGTTTCGCCATCTGACAGCCGCTCAAAGGGCAGCGAGACGATGCCGCGCGCCTC
Source organism: Halomonas sp. (assembly GCF_007692655.1). GTDB lineage: Bacteria > Pseudomonadota > Gammaproteobacteria > Pseudomonadales > Halomonadaceae > Vreelandella. The sequence goes on along the minus strand of NZ_REBQ01000087.1, from coordinate 11,371 downwards.
ATTGCCAGAGTTAGTGTCGATCAGGTTCGAGCCGCACAGCTCGTCGTCCGGGTTATAAATCGCCAGGCAATAGTCATCCAGTATCCCCTCGGGCAACTCATCGTTAGGCCCCGGCTTAAACCACTCCTCATTGGGGTAGTGTACAAATTCGCTGTTGGCGATCGTTTCACCAAAGAACTGGTCGTTATAGAAGAAGTTGCAGTTCAGGCGCTCAATAAACTCACCCAGCGCCGAGCAGAGCGCGCTCTCTTTGGTGGCGCCTTTGCCGTTGGTAAAGCACATGGGCGAGGCGGCGTCGCGAATATGCAGCGACCAGACGTGGGGCACGATATTGCGCCAGGAAGCGATCTCAATCTTCATGCCGAGATCCGCAAGAATGGCGCTCATATTAGCGATGGTTTGCTCTAGCGGCAGGTCTTTGCCTTCAATGTAGGTACTGCCACCTTCCGGCGCCCCCATCAGCAGCGCTTGAGCATCCTCGTCGATATTTTCCACCGTCTCGATCTGGAAATCGGGGCCGGTTTGCACGACTTTCTTCACCGTGCAGCGGTCAATGGAGCGCAGAATACCCTGGCGATCCTTTTCCGAAATATCTTCCGGTAGCTCCACCTGGATTTTGAAAATCTGCTTATAGCGATCTTCCGGGTCGACGATATTGTTTTGCGACAGACGGATATTGTCGGTGGGGATATCCCGAGCGTTACAGTACACCTTGACGAAGTAGGCGGCGCACATGGCAGACGATGCCAGGAAGTAATCGAACGGCCCCGGCGCCGAACCGTCGCCCTTGTAACGAATCGGCTGGTCGGAGATGACCGTAAAATCGTCGAACTTGGCCTCCAGGCGGAGGTTGTCGAGATAGTTAACTTTGATTTCCATGAGTGGGCGTCCGGAGTAATGAGTGTGCCTGGGCGTTAACACATAAGCCGATAGGCGAATGGCGGCCATTATCCAGTTTTTTACCCGCTTCGTCTTGGGCAGTCGCCCAAAATACCTACCGCACGTCATGCAAAATGGCGGTGCTTGCTACAGCTAGAACCCAGGGTGCTCTTCAGTAGATGGCCGAATTATTGTGCTTGCATCATATGCTCTGCCTCGGCTTCGCTAACCCCGAGCATAAGTAAAATCTGGCGTTGTGTGGCTATCAACACCTGCTTTCGCTCCACCTCCCCCGGCAGGCTTTTGGCAATAGCGACTGCCCCTATCAGGGAGGCCAATATAACGCGCGATTTATCAGCAATCGCTTTGCGGTCATTGGCGAAAGGAAGTTGTTTCAGCTTACTCAGTGCTATCAGACGGGTTTCCAGCATCTTTTTCATGCTCATATATGACGCTTCAAACAAGGTGCGAATTTCTGCTTTTTCACTGCCTATTTCATTGAACAGAACCGACTCAGGCCCCGGTTTATGCTTAGCTTCCAGCTCTTGGAGATTACAGTAGTTAGCGACTAATTCAGTTAGGTGTTGTAGCGAAAGAGGGCCTTTGACCAGTCTAGCCGCCCGGCTGTTATCAATGGTCAGGCGAACAGACTCATGGTAAAGCGCCTCTTTTGAAGCGAAGTGGGCATAAAAGGCGCCATGGGTCATCTTCGCTAGCTTCATGATCTGGCCAATTGATACCTTTTGAAACCCATTGCGGCTGAACAGCTCTGTCGCTGAGGCCAAAATGCGCTCTTTGGTTTTCGATTTATGGCTCTTGGGATAAGGCATAGCCACCTCGTCTGCTAAATATTATCTTGATCATATATTGCCTATTGCTAGGGTGACCATATCAATCATTCAGGAGTCACTATGCAATCATCTATTGTGATTACCGGCATGGGTATGGTCAGCCCGCTAGGCAATAGCGTCAATACAAGCTGGGAGCGTCTGGTGAGCGGTCAGTCTGGCATCAGCACCATTGATCGTTTTGATACAAGCGATATTCCGATCAAAATTGCCGGAGTGGTGCCAAGTATCACTCAAGACCCCTCCGGCGGTATTGATCTAAATGAGATAGCCGACCCCAAAGAGCAGCGTAAAATGGACTTGTTCAGTCTTTACGCACTGGCGGCAGCCCAAGAGGCTCTATCACAGGCCAACTGGTTCCCCGTTGAACAGGCGCAAAAACTCAGAACAGCCACTATTATTGGCTCCGGCATTGGCGGCTTCCCGACCATTACTCAAGCCCAAAAAACCCTTTCAGAGCGCGGCTATCGCAAACTCTCCCCCTTTACGGTGCCCGCCTTTCTAGCCAATTTGGCTGCTGGCAATCTGTCCATTCGTTATGGTTTTCAAGGCCCTCTCGGGTGTCCGGTCACGGCTTGCGCGGCAGGCTTACAGGCAATTGGCGATGGGATGCGCATTATTCGCAATGGAGAAGCCGATATTGCCCTCGTCGGCGGCGCAGAGGCATGTATTGACCCTCTTTCCCTAGCCAGCTTCAATGCTTTAAAGGCGGTTTCGACGGAAGCAGATGCCCCTGAACGTGCGTCCAGGCCCTTTGATAAAGCTCGTAACGGTTTCGTTATGGGCGAAGGTGCTGGCGTTATGGTGATCGAAACCCTTGACCATGCGCTCGCGCGGGGTGCAACGCCGTTAGCGGTGATTAGCGGCTATGGCACTAGTGCAGATGCCTACCACCTAACGGCAGGCCCAAAGGATGGGGCCGGCGCAGCAGCAGCGATTCAGTCAGCCCTAGGCATGGCGAACCTTACCCCTGAAGCCATTGACCATATCAATGCCCACGCCACTTCGACGCCCGTTGGCGACCGGGCCGAAATTGCCTCATTGCGTAATGTATTTGGTGAGCACTTGCCCGCTATCCCTATTTCGGCCACGAAAGCCGCCACGGGACATCTACTAGGCGCAGCGGGAGGTATAGAGAGTATTTTTTCTGTATTAGCCGTCAACTCCCACCAGCTTCCACCCACCATTAACCTTGAGCAGTGCGATGATGATATGCAGGATTTAACCTTCGTCACGGCGACTGCTCAGAAGCACACCACCAAGCATGTATTGTGCAATGGATTCGGTTTTGGTGGCGTCAATGCAGCGCTTATCGTTAGTAGTATGGAACGTTAAAGGCAAAAGCAGATAAACCGAAACCGGCCGGCCGCCGAGTTATGTTTGGTTCATCTACCTCTTATTGTCACTCTTCCGTACATAGAAACGGCAGCGCTTCCTCAAGCAATATTTCGGGGATCTCCTCGGCAATATAGTGGCCACATGGGAGCGCTTTGCCGTCTACCTGGGTGGCTACCTTGCGCCATTCAACTAAAGCATCGAAGCAGGCTTCAATGGCGCCTTCGGCACCCCACATTACTTTTAGCGGGCAGGTGAGTTTTACCCCTGCGTCGATATCGGCCTGATCATGTTCCAAATCAATCGTGGCGCTGGCGCGGTAGTCGCCGCAAATACCGGTGGCGGTGCCTGGGAGTGATAAACAGCGCTCATACTCCGCTAGTGCTTCTGAAGAGAAAGGCGCCATACCTGCACTTCGGGCGCCCATCACGCTTTTCAGGTATTGGGCGGGATCGCTTTGAATCAGCATCTCGGGCAACGGCTGGGGACGAATCAGAAAGAACCAGTGCCAGTAGCTGCGCGCAAAAGCCTCGTTGGTGCCGCGATACATAGCAAGCGTCGGGGCAATATCCAACAGCACCATACGCTCGACGCGCTCAGCGTGATCAACCCCTAAACGGTGGGCAACCCGTGCGCCGCGATCATGGGCCAGCACCCTGAAACGATCAAAACCCAACGCACTCATTAGTTCAGCCATGTCAGCGGCCATGGTGCGTTTGGAGTAATTGAGGTGTTCGGGATCGTCGTCGGGTTTGCTGCTGTCGCCGTAGCCACGCAGATCCGCCGCGATCACCGTAAAATGCTCAGCAAGCTGTTCCGCGACTTTGTGCCAAATCACGTGAGTTTGAGGGTGGCCATGCAATAACAGCAACGCAGGGCCGCTGCCACCCATGCGGAAAGCTATGTCGACACCGTTCACTTGGTACTTGTACTTTTCAAACCCATAAAACATGCTTGCACTCCTGACTAAACAGGTAAATAAAGCTGAAGCCAGCGAATTAAGTGCTTATGACTATGCTGGCACCAGCACATGCTGAAACAAAATTTTCTCAAACTGTTCCATGGGCTCAGCGGATTTCAGTGTTTTAGCACGTAAAATGGCACCTTCCCAGCCGGTAAGAATAAAGCTGGCGAGTGCCTCTGGTGGCGTGTGAGTGGCGATATCGCCACGGGCCTGGGCATCTTGCAAACAGTGCACGAAGCGTTGCTCCCAGCGCTGAAATACATGATTTAATGCATCGCGAAAGGTATCGCTTTGGCCTGAAAGTTCCTGGCCCAGGTTGCCAATCAAGCAGCCCGTGGCGTGGTCGCACTCGTGCATGTGTTCACGGCCCGTTGCGAAGTAGCGTTTTAGGCGCTCAAGCGGCGGTGTGTCACTATCTTCCAGCAGCGCTGACAGGGTTTCGTCATAGCTTGCAGCAAAGCTTTCAATGACGGCTAGGCCAAAATCTTCTTTGCTGGAAAAGTAGTGATAAAAAGAACCTTTGGGCACACCGCAGGTTTTTAACACGGCATTGATGCCCGTTGCGTTGTAGCCTTGCTGGCTGATCAACTGGGCGCCACTGTCAATGAGTTTATCGCGGGTTGCATTGTTTTTCATATAATTAAAGTAGACCAGTCAGTCTATTGCTATCAAGTGTGTAAAAGGCGGGTAAATGAAAGCCAAATATATACGTACAAGCCAAACGAGTGCCATGCAGATGACAGTTGCATCTTATTTGCACATTGTTTGACTAATCGCTGCTTATCAATGCGTGATGCTAGCATCATACGCTTATTTTATTAGAATTTTCGCTCCTAGCCATCGGATGACGCGCGGTAATGACTCTTTCTCGCTGTTACGCTTCGAACCAACAAGGCCGCATTCGTCTAGGTGCCCTAGCGGCGCTGCTGATATTTGCCGTTGGATTGGCCTTGGCTTGGTGGATTATTAGCCAGCCACCCCGCGTAGAGCGTCGCCCGCCGCCACCTACAGTGCCGCCGGTGGTAGACGTCATTACCGTTAATCAACAACGTCAAGCGCCTACATTAACCGGCTTTGGACGAGTAGAGGCAGAAAAATCCACGATGCTGGCAAGTCGCGTGGCCGGTCAGCTCGAGCGTTTTGGGGCTGGGGTAATGCCAGGTCGGGTGGTTGAACAGGATGCGCCGCTGGTTTACATCGATCAGGCCGATTTGAGGCTAGCACTTGAAGATGCGGACGCTCAACTGGCAAACGCCCAAGCACTACTCGCTTTAGAGCAAGCGGAACAGCAGCGTGCTCGCAGCGAATATGAGTCGTTTGGGCGGCAACTTTCCGCTGAACGTCGCGCCCTTGTGTTACGCGAACCCCAGCTGCGTCAAGCCCAGGCGCAGCTTACCCAAGCCCGTGTTATCCGTGACCAGGCGGCGCTCAACCTGGAGCGAGCCACCCTTAAAGCTCCCTGGAAAGCCATGGTTCAAGACCGCCTGATTGGCGCGGGCAGCCTGCTAAGCCAAGGTACAGAAGTGCTGAGCCTAGTGGGCGTGGAGCAGTTCTGGGTGCGTGCATCGCTCCCGGGGGATACCTTGGCATGGCTAGAGCCTGGAGACCGGGTCACCCTTACGAGCCAAGGCTGGCCGGAGGGTGCGACGCGAGAAGGCACCTTGGCTTCTATACTGCCTAATCTGGAAGAGAACGGCCTACAGGCCCAGCTATTAATTGAGGTTAATGACCCCCTGGCGCTTGAAAGCGACGGCCCCGCTTTGCGCCTGGGCGATGTAATGCGCGTGACGTACCACACCAACGCCGTTGAGGAGTTGATTGCATTACCCTCAGCGGCGTTGCGTCCCGGTGAGCAGGTGTGGTGGGTGGATGAAGAGGATCGCCTACGCCGCACAACGGTGACGTTAGCCTACCGCGGTCAGGAAGAAGCATTGGTGCGCAGTGGGCTGGAAGCGGGCCAGCGCGTCGTGGTTGCAGGTCTTGCGCAGCCGCGTATTGGCCAGCAGGTACGGTTACGCCAGCGCAGCGATACTCCTTCTGATGCTGGAGAAAGCTTATGAGCCGTCGTGGCCCGCTGGCTTGGATGGTTGACCACGGTGTGGCACCCAATCTGCTGATGGTGCTGTTTATTGTTGGCGGATTGCTCGCGTCGCTAGCGATTAAAAAGGAGGTCTTTCCAGAGTTTGAGACAGAAATTGTCCAGGTGACAATTAGCTATCCCGGCGCCACCCCTGAAGACGTAGAGCAGAGCCTGCTGTTGCCAGTAGAAGCCGCTATTGCCAATGTGGAAGGTATTGATGAACTAACCGCCAGCGCCAGCGAAGGCAGCGCCGTGCTAAGTGCGACGCTCACGGACGGTGTCGAAGTGATGCGCGCCTATCAAGATATTCAGCAGGCTGTTAACGCCATTACCACGTTGCCTAATGCCGCTGATCCGCCTCGTTTTACCCTCGCAGGCCGCTCGCGCAGCGTGGTGAGTTTGCAGGTTTACGGCTCGGTGAGCCTGGCAGCGCTGCATGATGCCGCCGAAGACGTGCGGGCTGAACTACAAGCGACCAGCGGCATTTCCCGCGCCGAACTTTCCGGCAACCGTGATCGCGAGATTCAGGTACATCTCAATGACGAAGCCATTGAACGCTACGGGCTTGACCATCAGCAGCTCGCCAATCGTATCGCCGAGGAGGCGCTGGACCTGGCCAGCGGCCAGCTCACCACCGCTGAGGGCGAATGGCTAATTCGTTACCAAGGGCGCCGTAATACGTCGGCAGAGTTCGCCGAGCTGCCGATCCTCACAACAGCGCAGGGCTCTGCGGTAGTGCTAGGCGATATCGCCAGTGTTAGTGAAGGGTTTGCTGAAACCGACCGCGAGGAGTTTTATAACGGCCAGCGTGGGCTTTCAGTAGATATTTACCAAATTGGCAATCAAACACCCACCAGCATTTCCAACGCTGTTTATGGCGAGCTCGAGAGGCTGCGCGCCAACCTTCCGGACGGTGTCAGTCTTGATGTTTCCCGAGACAGCTCAGAAGTGTATGAAGACCGACTTAGTCTACTGCTGAAAAACGCCTGGATGGGCCTTGCGCTGGTCATGATCCTGATGGCGCTGTTTTTAGAGGCACGTTTGGCATTTTGGGTAACACTGGGCATACCCACTGCATTTTTGGGTGCCATGCTGTTCCTGCCGTGGATTGGCGTGTCACTCAACATGATGTCGATGTTTGCCTTTATTATCGCCCTGGGGATCGTGGTGGATGACGCCATCATGGTGGGTGAGAATATCTACAGCTACCGCGAAGAGGGTTACTCTCTGCGCGATGCGGCGGTAAAAGGGGCGCAGGAAATCGCCACACCGCTCACCTTCGCCATTCTTTCCAATATTGTGGCGTTTCTGCCACTCCTGTTCCTACCTGGCTTTTTAGGCCTGATATTTGCCACTGTGCCGGTCGTAGTGATTACCGTGTTCTTAATTTCCTGGGTGGAAGCGCTTTTCATTTTACCCGCTCACCTAGCCCATAGCCGCAAGCCACGCCAAACGCCCGCGTGGCAGCGGCCCATTGAGGCGCTGCGCCAACGCATGCAGGGTGGCTTACACCACTTCACCTATCGCCAATTTGAACCATTTTTACAGCGTGCCCTTAATCAACGTTTACTCACCGTGGCGGTGGCTGTTGCCGTGCTTTCCATCGCGCTAGCGTGGGCAATGAGCGGACGACTAGGCTTCTCGCTCATGCCCAGGGCAGAGTCCGACCAAGTTCAGGCCAGCGTAACGCTCCCCATCGGCAGTAATATCAGCGTTAGCCGCGCGCTTAGCCAACAGCTGCTGGATGCCGCTGAGCAACTTAGCGAACGGGAAGAAACCCTTAGCTTTAGCAGCTCACGCAGCCGGTTAGATGGTGAAAGCCTCTCTGTACGCCTGGATATCGCCAGAGAAAGCCTCGAGGAGTGGCCCCCCTCCCGCATTGCCCGCGAATGGCGAGAGCTGACCGGCGACCTATTAGGCGCGCAGTCGGTTCGCTTTGAATCAGACTTTGGCGGCCCTGGCAGCGGCGCGGCATTGAGCCTGCGCCTTTCCCACCCCAATACGCAAGTGCTTGAAGCCGCCGCGTCAAGGCTGGCGGAGCTGCTTGGTGAGTACGGTTTAACCGATATCGACAGCGGCTTAGGCGATGGCAAGCCGCAGCTTGAAATGCGCCTTTCCGCCGAGGGTCGCACACTGGGACTGACGGGTAGCGACCTTGCCCAAGCACTGCGCGGCCCGTTGCAAGGCGCCACCGCGGTGGAGCAGTTTATTGGCAGACGCGAGGTCAGTGTCGAAGTCCGCCTGCCTGAGCAGGATCGCGACAGCCTAACCGAACTCTACCGCCTGCCCGTGCGCACCCCCGACGGGCTGAGCGTGCCGCTCTCTCGGGTAGCCGATATTACCCTTAGCCAGGCCTCCAGTAGCCTTCAGCGTATTGATGGTCGTCGGATTATTACCGTCACCGCCGACTCCGAAGGCGACCAAATGATCAATCAAGTACTCGCCTCGTTACAGGAAGATGTTTTCCCCCTCCTCAGCAACACCTGGCCGGGACTGGAGGTCAGCATGGGGGGGCGTCAGCAGGATACTGCCGATAACTTAGCCACGTTGCGCACGGCCATGTGGTTAATGCTCGCGGCGCTATATGCCCTGCTGGCGATTCCGTTTAAGAGTTATTTACAGCCGCTGCTGGTGCTGGCTGCCATCCCCTTTGGTATTGTCGGGGCCGTTGCTGGGCACATGATCATGGGCTTTGGGCTTTCCATCATCAGCCTGCTGGGCATGCTGGCGCTATCTGGCGTGGTCATTAATGATGCCCTGGTATTGATCGACTACGCGAACCGCAAGCGCCGTGAGGGCATGGCCCCACGCGAGGCCATTGTGGCCGCCGCTACGCGACGCCTGCGCCCCATCATGATGACGACCCTAACAACGTTTTTAGGCCTAGCGCCGATGATTCTGGAAACCTCCCGTCAGGCACGCTTTATGATCCCGATGGCGATTTCCTTGGGGTTTGGAATGATCTTCGCCACGGTGATTCTGCTAGTTCTGGTGCCTTGCCTTTATCTAGGTATGGAGAACTTTCGTGAACGGCTCAGTACGCCGGGTCAACCTGAGCTCAATCAAAAAGAGGGAGCCCACTAATGGCCTTGCTTAATGCAATCCGCCAATGGCGACCCTCCCGGCTGGGTCTAAAGCTGTTTGTGATTATTCTCAGCGTTAATGTGGCGATCTCCGCCAGCATGTTTCTGGCCGTTTCTTATAGCATTGACCGCGGCTTTTTTGATTACCTTAATCAAGCCCAAGAGCGCAGGGCCACGCTGTTGGCGGATGGTTTGATTACCCGCTGGGAAACCCAGCAGGGCTGGGAGTGGTTAGAACAGTCTCCCGAACGCTGGCCGTTTATTGTCCGTTTTGAGCTAGGCCAAGAGCATCGCGACCGCCCTTCTCCACTGGGGGAAGCGCGAGATTTCGCCCTGCGCGCCTCAGATGGTCGTTTTGTGGTGCCACCCCAGGGTGGGCATGAAAGCCCAGGCAGCTGGAACTGGTTGACGCTGCGAAGTGAAGAGCAAACCATCGGTAAGCTTGGATTTCGTCCTCCTCGGCAAATGATGGAGCGAATGGAAAACCGCTTCCTTGAACGCCAGCAGCGCAACCTTGTGTTGATCGTGATCTCCCTGTGTATTGCCTCTTTACTGCTGGCTGGCGGCCTCTCCTGGTGGCTAGGGCGACGCACCCGCGCGCTGGCGGGGGCAACGTTGCGCCTTACAGAAGGTGATTACCACACCCGACTGCCTGAGCGTGGCCGTGATGAACTGTCGCGTTTGGCAAGAGATTTCAATGTACTTGCAGCCACCCTGGAAGCCAGCCGCGATGCACGGGCTCGCTGGGTCTCTGACACTGCCCATGAGCTGCGTACACCGCTAGCGGTACTGCGTGGCGAGATCGAAGCCATGCAGGATGGTATTCGCCCCCTTAACCAGGAAAACCTTAGCTCCCTTGCCCAAGAAGTGGGCCAGTTAGAGCGCCTGGTGACCGATTTGCGCTTACTATCACAAAGCGATGCAGGCGCACTGGATATCCAGCTTGCCCCCCTGAATCTTAGCGAAAGCCTCACCAACCGCTTAGCAGACGCCGATCGCTGGTTGGACGAAAGCGGTTTGACGTTAACCAAGCAGATCGCCCCAAACGTAATGATTCGCGGCGATGCCCAGCGCCTTCGCCAGCTGTGGAACAACTTGCTAGACAATAGCTGCGCCTATACCCAGCCGCCGGGAAGATTGCGTGTAACGCTCACCACCCAGCAAGGATTTGCACTGGTAAGCTGGGAAGATAGTGCGCCGGGAGTTCCTGAGGGGGAGCTTGCTCGGTTAACCGAGCGACTTTACCGTGTCGAAGGCTCTCGCAACCGTGCAAGCGGAGGCAGCGGTTTAGGGCTCTCAATTGCCAGCGCCTTAATTACCGCCCATGGTGCGACGCTAACTCCCTCCACCTCAGACTTAGGCGGGCTGCGCTGGACACTTCGCTTTCCACTGTTGCCTGCCAGTTAATATAAAGCCAATGTTGTGATTAGATTAATACCGACGTTGCCATGTTTATCGTCAAGCGAGTTCTACTATGTCTCATGATGCGCCAGCCAATGTCTCTGTACTTGTTGTTGAGGATGAACCTAAGATTGCCCGCCTAATGGCGGACTACTTAACCAATCATGGTTTTACGGTCACCACCCTGGGGCACGGTGATGAGGTATTGCCGTGGCTAGAACAGCACTCTCCGGCACTGGTGCTGCTCGATATTATGCTGCCAGGCAAAGATGGCCTTACATTGAGCCGGGAAATACGCCAGCATTGGCCGACCATCGCCATTATTATGGTCACCGCCAAAGTCGAAGAAGTGGATCGCCTGCTGGGCCTGGAGCTAGGCGCCGATGACTATATCTGTAAACCATTCAGCCCCCGGGAAGTCGTCGCCCGTGTGAAGGCAGTACTACGCCGCAGCCAAGCCGTAGCCGATGCGCCCAGTCAGGTGCAAAACGCGCCGGTGGTGTTAAACGAAGATGGCTGGCAGGCCTTGGCCTACGGGCAGGATTTAGGGCTGACGGCAGTGGAGTTTCAATTATTAAAGGTGATGATGCAGGCGCCAGGGCGGATCTTCAGCCGTGAACAGCTCATGGACCACATGTACCGAGATAACCGCATTGTTTCGGAGCGCACCGTGGACAGCCACATCAAGAAATTGCGTAAAAAAATCCACGAAGCGCTCCCTGAGCTGGAAATTATTCGTTCGGTATATGGCGTCGGCTATAAATATCAGCCAGAGGGTTAA
>NZ_REBQ01000011.1 GCF_007692655.1 Halomonas sp. | reverse complement strand
ACACACTGATGCACATAAAACGACCAGCCGTCATAGCCGGTTAGCCAGGCCATATTGGAAGGGTCACTGACGATCAACACGTCAATACCACGACTGGCCATTTCAGCACGCACTTTCCACAGGCGGCTTGCATACTCTTCGCGCGTGAAAGGCAGGGATACCTGAGTCATCAGCCAACTCGTCATTAAAGATCACCAAGAACCAGCGATACCTGCTCTAGGCAGGTAACGCTGGGCCACAGGATCGACCTGGCCACCGCCGATGCAGGCCTGCCAATGTCGTCTTGTCTCGATACTAGCACCGACCCTTGGTTGGCGGTCAAAGGCTTTATTCCAAAAAGTGCATACGGCATACAAAACAGCGCTAAGTGCGGCGGCTGAGGAAATAATCTAAACACACCATAAACCTACAGCCTCACCTGCGAATAAAGCGCAGGACTTGCAGCATTAGCCTTCCCTCACCCATGATAGTAACTAATGACGCACAGGCGATGGAACCGGAGGCGAGATGAAAATTGTTGTGCATATTGATGAGGCTGAGCAGTGGCAAGCGGCGCTTTCTGAAGCGCTCCCCCAAGCCACTGTGCTCACCAGCGAAGCACCGGCAGAAGAGCGCCAACATGCTGACTACCTCGCTATCTGGAAAGCTCCCGCGCATCTGCTCAAGGAACAGACCCAGTTAAAAGGCATTATTAACCTGGGCGCTGGAGTCGATTACCTGCTGAAAACGCCAGGGCTCCCCAGCGATGTGCCGATCGTCAAACTGCGCGATGCGGGCATGGGAGAATTAATGGCCGATTATACCCTCTACGGGGTATTGCACTTCTATCGCAGCATGGATCGATACGTCGATCAGCAGCAAAGCGCCACCTGGCAGCCGCATGAGGTGGTTGAAAAGCACCAATGGCCGGTAGGCGTACTGGGGCTAGGCGCCATTGGAGCTTTTGTTGCCAGCGCTTTGCAGCAGGCAGGTTTCCCGGTGCTAGGCTGGAGCCGCTCACCAAAGCAGATCAGCGGTGTGCGCTGTTTTCACGGTGATGAGGGGTTAACCGAGCTGCTTGGTCAAGTGCAAAGTCTCGTCACCATTCTTCCCGACACGGCTGCGACCCACCACATTGTCAATGCCGAAAAGCTCTCACAACTTCCCAAGGGCGCCAGCGTTATCAACCCCGGCCGTGGCAGCCTGATTGACGAAAAGGCATTGCTAGAGGCACTGGGCAGCGGTGAACAGCCTGGGCACATACGAGGTGCGCTGTTAGACGTATTCCATGAAGAGCCACTGCCTAAGAATAATCCGCTATGGCAGCACCCGAGGGTGATTGTCACGCCACACATGGCGGCTCCCACACCATTATACGACGCCATTGATCAGGTGATTTCTTACGTGCATGCCTTTGAATCAGGTGACAAACTCTCCACGGTCAACCCGGACGCAGGTTACTGACGCCGAGGCTTACTTTGGCTATAATGGGCCAGGGAACCAAGCGCTAGCTAAAGGCTCTTAGCAGGGTATGTTTATCTAGAGGAAGAGCCTTTGGCCAATGTGTTATCACGACTGCCTCGCCTCACGCGAACTAGTGTGGGCCTATGCCTCGTCGCCCTTCTTTCAAGCGGCACGGTGATAGCAGATACTCCGCGCATGCTTAAAGATCCACGACCATTTGAAGCTCAGTATCGGCTTGAAGTACGTGGCTGGCCTAGCGCAACGATTACTCATCGGCTTTCTGACGAAGGCAGCCACTGGCTAAGCGACATGAACTTTTCAGTCAGAGTAGCGCGCGGCCAAGAGCTCAGCCGCTTTTCAATAAGCGATGACACCACCCATGCGCTGCTCTATAGCAGTAGCTATTCAGTACTGGGCGTGGGTGATCGCTATCAGTTAAGTGAGGCCGAGATTCCCTCTTTAGATCGTCAAACCGCCCTGTTTGACTTATCGCGCCGGGCTGGACATGAAGCGTGTACCGAGAGTACTCCCTGCGAGATTGAGTTTGTCGATCACAAAGGCGAGGATGAGCATTTCCAATACTATGTGGATAAACAGCACATCACCGATCCCGGCAGCATTGGAATGGTCGGCGACGAGTTCGAAGCACTGAATGTGTCACTGTTTGACGTGGAGAAGCCAGACCGCTTGCTGCAACTTCGTTTCCACCCTGATTGGCCTGGGCTGATTCTCTCAGTGGCTTACCAAAAAGAGGGCCGCAGTGAAACACGGCTTACCTTAACTAATTTCAACCCCAAAGGGGGCCCTGACTAACGTCAACCCAAAGGGAACCCTAAATGCTTTCTGGTTTATTGATTGTTCTGCTGCCACTCATCGTTGGCTATTTGATTCCGGTGCGTTCGACGCAGGTACAACACCTTATTAACCGAGCCGTTAGCGGCTCGGTTTATTTAATTCTGCTGTTTATGGGTATCAGTTTAGCTGGCCTGGAAAACCTCTCCAGCCAGCTTTCACGCTTGGGAGGCAACGCCCTACTGCTGTTTAGTATTACCACAGCGTTTAACTTAGCGGCGTTATGGTGGCTATCGCAACGGTTACCGCTAAAAGCGGGCAATTCGCCGGTAGTAAAAAACGCCCCCACCAGCAAGTTAGCCGCTATGCGAGGGTCGCTACTGCTCGTCGCTGTGGTAGTCGGCGGGGTGATCATGGGCCTATTACTAGGCCCTTACTTGGGTGACGAACTGTACTCCACGGCAGACTTTCTAGCTGAATGGGTACTTTATATACTGCTGGTGCTGATTGGCTGTCAGCTACGTAACTCGGGCATGCCACTTAAGCAGATTTTGCTCAACCGAATGGGGTTGGCCATCGCCATGACGCTAGCGCTGAGTTCATTGCTGGCCGGGTTGGTGGCCGCCCCGCTGCTCTCGCTTAGCTGGAACGAAGGACTTGCCATGGCGGCAGGCTTTGGCTGGTACTCACTGTCGGCGATTTTGATCGGCGACCAACTGGGCCCGCTGATGGGCGGCGTGGCGTTCTTCAACGACCTTACCCGAGAGTTGCTGGCTTTTATCCTGATTCCACTCGTCATCCACCGCCACACCGCACTCGCCATTGGCTACGGTGGCGCCACCTCCATGGACTTCACCCTGCCCGTTATACAGCAGCATGGAGGCGTAGCCTGCGTCCCCATTGCCGTGGTTAGTGGGTTTATTCTTTCACTGCTCTCCCCGCCACTGATTCTGTTTTTTCTTTCGCTGTCGGGTTAGC
>NZ_REBQ01000205.1 GCF_007692655.1 Halomonas sp. | reverse complement strand
CGCGCCGCATTGGACAGCGTTCGATTGGTATGCACCAGGTACCCGAGCGGGCGGTAAATCGGTGGGGTGTCTACCCTAAGCTCTACCAGTTCGCTGTCGATCATCTTTTCCGGCAGTAGGCTCCAGCCCAGCCCCACGCTGCACATCATTTTTAGCGTTTCTAAATAGTTGGTCGCCATGCTTACCGGTAGTTCCAGGCCCGCTTCGCTAAAACGCTTCGCAATGAGTGATCCTGTAAAGGTTTTTGCCCCCGGCATTACACAGTTGTATTGGCATAGGTCGGCCAGCGACAGCAGGCGGTTAGCTGCTGAGGTTTGGTTGGCGAGAGGGTGATCGGTGGCGCAGGTAAAACAGAGCCGGTCACGCCATAGTTCCACCACCTCTAACTGTTCATGGGGGTGGGGGGCCAGTGTCACCACGGCCATTTCCAGTGTGCCATCCAACACGCCTTGATAGGCCTGTTCCGAATCCAGGAAATGCAGGTCTAGCTCTACCTCCGGGTGACGCTGGGTATACTGCTTTAATAGAGGCGGCAATCGATGCAGGCCAATGTGGTGGCTGGTGGCTAAGGTTAACCGGCCGCCCACCTGGCCCGAAAGGTTAGCCAGAGCGCGGCGGCTGTCTTCCACGGTAAACAGTATGCGTCGGGCTTGGGGCAGCAGTACGCTGCCTGCTTCGGTGAGTGCGATGCGTCGGCCAATGCGATCAAATAGCCGTGTGCCTACTTGAGATTCCAAGGTGGCAATGCGCTTGCTTACCGCTGGCTGGGTAAGGTGCAGCTGTTCCGCCGCCCGTGAGAAACTTTGCGTATCCGCGACGGCCAAAAAGGCTTGTAGGCTTTGTGTATCCATCGATGACTTCCAGAGCCAGATATTAGTAAGCGAACATTTTAATCAACTATTCCAGTTTGGAATCTAAACTATGAATAACATGAATTGCTTTTATGCGCGAGTCGCGTGACACTTATCCCACAAGCAATTTAAGCAGCCCATAGAGGCGGCCATACCGAACTAGCAGGGCACTGCCCAGGAGAGTCATATGTCAGGCCAAACGCTTTACGACAAACTTTGGAATCAACACTTGGTGAAGCAGCGCGATGACGGCACTGCGTTGATCTACATCGATCGCCAATTGCTTCACGAAGTGACCTCGCCCCAGGCGTTTGAAGGACTGCGCCTGGCCAACCGCAAGCCGTGGCGTTTGGATGCCAACCTGGCCACCCCCGACCACAACGTGCCCACGACTATTAAAGAGCGCGCCGAGGGCAACAGCGGGATTAAAGACCCGGTATCGCTGATTCAGGTGCAAACCCTGGACGACAACTGCCTCGAGTATGGCATCGAAGAGTTCAAGATTAACGATCCCCGCCAGGGTATCGTGCATGTGGTTGGCCCTGAGCAGGGCGCTACCTTGCCAGGTATGACCGTGGTCTGCGGCGACTCCCATACCGCCACCCACGGCGCCTTTGGTGCCTTGGCCCACGGCATCGGTACCTCTGAAGTTGAACACGTGATGGCGACCCAGTGCTTGCTGGCGCAAAAAATGAAGAATATGCAGGTGCGCGTAGAAGGCGAGTTGGGCCTTGGCGTTACAGCCAAAGACGTGGTGCTGGCGATTATCGGCAAGATCGGCACCGCAGGTGGCACCGGTTACGCCATTGAGTTTGCCGGTAGCGCCATTGCCTCGCTCTCTATGGAAGGCCGCATGACCGTGTGCAATATGGCGATTGAAGCCGGTGCACGAGTCGGTTTGATCGCCGTCGACGACACCACCATTGATTATCTCGCTAAGCGCCCCTTTGCGCCGACTGCCGAGCAGTGGGAAGCTGCTGTGGCTGACTGGCGTCAACTGGTCTCCGATAAAGATGCCGTGTTCGATAAAGTCGTCGTTTTGCAGGCCGAAGAGATTGAACCCCAGGTGAGCTGGGGCACCAGCCCTGAAATGGTGACCGGCATTTCCGGTCAGGTGCCTGACCCCTTTGCTGCGCAGGATGAAACCGTGCAGCGCAGCCACTCCCGCGCCCTGGAGTATATGGGCTTGCAGGCCAACCAGAAAATTACCGATATCAAGCTGGATAAGATCTTTATCGGCTCCTGCACCAACTCGCGTATTGAAGATCTGCGTGAAGCCGCCAAGGTGGCCAAAGGCAAAAAAGTCGCTGATTCCATCAAGCTGGCCATGGTGGTGCCGGGCTCTGGCTTGGTGAAGCGCCAGGCGGAAGCGGAAGGGTTGGATAAGATCTTTATTGAAGCCGGTTTCGAGTGGCGCGAGCCGGGCTGCTCCATGTGCCTGGCGATGAACGCCGATAAGCTGGGTGCCGGTGAGCACTGTGCCTCAACCTCTAACCGTAATTTTGAAGGGCGCCAGGGCTACGGTGGCCGCACCCACTTGGTCAGCCCTGCCATGGCCGCCGCTGCGGCGATTGCCGGTCACTTTGTCGATGTTCGCAGCTTGCCTGCCAACGACGCCACTCACGCTCAGGAGGCCTAAGCCATGAAAAAATTTACCCGTTTTGAAGGCGTGGTGGCGCCCCTTGATCGCGCCAACGTCGACACCGATTTGATTATCCCAAAACAGTTTTTGAAGTCGATCAAGCGCACTGGTTTTGGCGTTAATCTGTTTGATGAGCTGCGTTACTTGGATGAAGGCCAGCCGGGGCAGGACTGCTCCCAGCGCCCACTGAATCCAGATTTCGTCTTGAATCAGCCGCGTTTTAAAGGCGCTGAGATACTGCTTACACGTCGCAACTTTGGCTGCGGCAGCTCCCGCGAGCACGCCCCTTGGGCACTGGAAGACTTTGGCTTTAAGGTCGTAATTGCGCCCAGTTTTGCCGATATCTTCTACAACAACTCGTTCAAGAACGGCATTTTGCTGATTACCTTCCCGGAAGATGTGGTGGATCGTCTGTTTGCTGAGGTCGAGGCCAACGAAGGCTACCAGTTGGATGTGGATTTAGAGCATAAGCGCGTCGTTACCCCCAGCGGTGAAATTCTTGAGTTTGAAGTGGATGATTTCCGTAAGCACTGCCTGCTGGAAGGGCTGGACGATATCGGCTTGACGTTAAAAGACGAAGACGCCATTCGTGCTTTTGAGCAGAAGCATAAAGCGGCACGCCCCTGGCTGTTCCGTCAGTCTGCTTAAAGGCTTTCCAGCGCTCATAATAAGCTTGGTAGCGCGTTGCAACTCCATTGCATCGCGCCAAGCGGTCAAAGCCGCTCGATAACACGTTAAGGATTCAGCATGACACACAAGGTATTACTGCT
>NZ_REBQ01000040.1 GCF_007692655.1 Halomonas sp. | reverse complement strand
TGACCTGTGAGCGCGGCGGCCTGGTCGATTTCGGTGAGCTGCTGCTGAGAAGTTTGGAGCTGCTGCGCGATAACCCAGCGCTTCTAAACCACTACCAGGATCGCTTTGGACATGTATTGGTAGATGAATTTCAGGATACCAACACGCTGCAATACGCCTGGTTAAAACTGCTCACCGGCATGAAGACGCCGATGACCGCGGTGGGCGATGACGATCAGTCGATCTACGGCTGGCGCGGTGCCAAAGTGGAGAACATCAGCCGCTTTGAGCAGGAGTTCCCGCAAACCCATACCGTGCGGCTTGAACAGAACTATCGCTCCACCAGCGCCATTCTGGAAGCCGCTAATACCCTGATCAGTCACAACAGCGAGCGGATGGGTAAAAACCTCTGGACCGACGGCATCGAAGGCGAGCCGATCTCCATCTACGCCGGGTTTAACGACCTGGAAGAGGCCCGCTATATCGTCGATACCATCAAAGAGAAAGTCGACGAAGGCTTTAACCGACGGGATATCGCGATTCTCTACCGCTCCAACGCCCAGTCGCGGCTGCTGGAAGAGACACTGATTCGCCAAGGTATGCCCTACCGCATTTACGGCGGTCACCGCTTCTATGAACGCCTGGAAATCAAAAATGCCCTGGCCTATTTACGCCTGATGCTCAACCGCGATGACGACGCCTCGCTGGAGCGGGTGATTAATGTGCCGACGCGCGGCATCGGTACGCGCACCGTGGAGATTGTCCGCCTGCGCGCACGTGAACAGGGCGTTCCCTTGTGGCAGGCACTCCACGATGCGATCCACGACGGCACGCTGAAAGGCCGCGCGGCCAATGCGGTACAAACCTTTGCCAACCTGATTGAACAGTTGGATAACGATGCTGCTGGCATGGCGCTGCACGAGATTATCGATCACGTGACGGTGCATACCGGCTTGATTGAGCACCATAAAAGCGAGCGTGGCGAGAAAGGTCAGGCACGGGTGGAAAACCTTGAAGAACTGGTCAACGCCGCCCGCGCCTTTACCCAAGGCGATGTATTTGAGGCCCCTGAAGCAGGCGAGGGCATGGCGGCCTTGGAAGCGTTTCTTTCCGAAGCTGCCCTCAACGCTGGCGACCACGAAGCTGAAGAGTTTGAGGACAGCGTTCAGTTAATGACGCTGCACTCGGCCAAAGGCCTGGAGTTCCCCGTGGTGTTTATTGCCGGCGTCGAGGAGGGGCTGTTTCCCCACAAGATGTCCCTTGAAGAGCCGGGCAGGCTCGAAGAGGAGCGCAGGCTGTGTTACGTCGGCGTCACCCGTGCCATGCAGAAGCTCTACCTGACCCACGCTGAAACCCGCCGCCTGCACGGCAAAGAGGTATTCCCGCGCCCGTCGCGCTTTCTGCGCGAGCTGCCGCCGCACCTGCTTGAAGAAGTCCGCCTGCGTGGGCATATTTCCCGCCCGGTCACCGCCTCACGCACCTCCTTTGCCCAGCAAAGCGTCGAAAGCAGCGGCGACATACCCAGTCTGCACGTCGGTCAGGGGGTAGAACACCCGGTATTTGGCGAAGGGATCATTCTTAACGCAGAAGGTGAAGGCCCCCGCGCCCGGGTGCAGGTTAGCTTTGAGGGCGAAGGCGTCAAATGGCTAGTGCTCGGGTTTGCTAAGCTAACGCCACTTTAAGACGCTAACTGCGTGGCGTTGAGGCCAATGGCTTGCCGACTAAAAGCTGCTTAGCGCATACTGGCTGCTGGACACCGCGTGTAACTGCGCGCCAACAAAAAAATCCTATAATTTCCGGAGTCTTGCTCGCCATGCAACGCCGCAACTTTCTCAAAACCGTCGGCCTAGGTGCCGCCGGTGTCGCTGCCGCCCCGTTTGTTTCCACCGCCAGCGCTAACGAAACCTATACCTGGGACATGGTCACCTCCTGGCCACAAAACTTTCCTGCTCTGGGAACCGGCGCGAACGATTTTGCTCGCCGGGTAGAGCAGCTTTCCAATGGCCGTATGCGGATTCGTGTACACGGCGCTGGCGAGCTAGTGCCCGCCATGGAAGTGTTCGATGCCGTTGCCGCTGGCACCGCTGAGATGGGCCACTCTGCGTCGTACTATTGGCGTGGCAAGGTGGCAGCGTCACAGTTTTTTACCGCCGTACCGTTCGGTATGAACACCACTGAAATGAACGCTTGGTTGTACCACGGCGGCGGCCAAGAGCTGTGGGATGAGATTTACGCCAAGCACAATCTCAAGCCTTTCGCCGTAGGCAACACCGGTGCACAAATGGCAGGGTGGTTCAAAAAAGAGATCAACTCACTCGCCGATATGCAGGGCATTCGCCTACGTCTGCCGGGGTTAGCCGGTGAAGCAATGAACGGCATTGGCGTAACCACTGTTAACATGCCCGGTTCGGAGATTTTCACCTCGCTGCAAACTGGCGTACTGGATGCCGCCGACTGGGTGGGTCCTTACAACGATATGGCGTTTGGCCTCCACCAAGTCGCAGACTACTACTACACCTCGGTGTGGAACGAACCGACAGCGGCACTGGAAGGCACGATCAATCTGGATGCATGGAACGCACTGCCGGAAGATCTGCAGGACGTGATCCGCGAAGCGGCACGCGCCTCTAACCTAGCCATGATTAGCGAGTTCGCCTATCGCAATGCCCAGGCACTGGAAACGCTGGTCGACGAGCATGGCGTACAGCTGCGCACCTTCCCTGAAGACGTGATGGAAGCCCTCTTCGCCTCCTCACAGGAAGTTATTCAGCGCCAGGTGGATAACGACGAGGAGTCTCGTCAGGTGTATGAGTCATACGCTGCGTTCCAACAAGTACTGCGTCCGTTTAGCGACATTGGCGAATACGCTTATTTGAAGAGTCGCGAAAACGTAGGTGCTTAAAACGCTCAGGGCTTAATGAGCGAGTACGATAAAAGGGCGCATAAGCGCCCTTTTATCGTTTCAATAGTTAGGTACTCGGCTAACAGTTACCCATCATGGTTAACTGTGCACTCCTCGAATACGCCCGTTATCGTCCAGCGCCACCATGACAAAGCGCGCCTCGGTGACTTTTTGACGCTCTTCGATACGCTGGCCATGGGGCGGGCGCACCCAAACCTCTACGTCTATTTTAATTGAGCTATGACCAATATCCTGCACCTGAGTGTAGACACTGACCATGGACCCCACTCGTACCGGGCTTAAAAAATCCATAGCTTCAATCGCCACGGTGGCGGTACGCCCACCCGCTTCACGCCCTGCGGCAAGCTCAGCGGCCTGATCCATTTGATTGACCAGCCAGCCACCGGGTATATCGCCGTAAAAATTGGTATCTTGACGTGAAGCCAGTAACTTTAAGGTGAGCTGGCCTTGGGGAGCGGGTACGTCGTCCAAATCGGTTTCCAGAAGAGTCATGGGTTCGTCGCTTTGTCAGTTTATTGTTATAAAAGTTGCGTCAATCATTATTGTTGCATCGCAACACAATAGAATTGGGATTAGTTAACCATAAGAGGACGCTCGTTTGAATACTCTTCCAGCGACTATTTTAAATACGCTTAAAAATACTCTTTTAATTACCTTTTCAAACACTTTTTTTGCTTATCAGGGCTGCTTGATGTCTCTAGGGATGCGCTTAGGGCGCTGGATCACTGTGTTGCTGGTGCTGGTGTGCCCACTAGCCTGGGGACAATCACAGTCAATTAGCGGTACGTTAGGCGCTGTTGGTTCTGACACCATGGCTGGCCTAATGCTGCGCTGGGGTGAAACGCTAACAACCCAGTATCCAGAGGTAAGACTACAATTTCAGGCCGGCGGTTCTGCTAGCGCCCCCTCGGCACTGATGGCTGGCACCACGCGGCTAGGGCCAATGTCCAGACCCATGACCGATGCTGAGCGCACCCACTTTATTGACCGCTATGGTTATCCGCCCTTGGAATTAAAGGTCGCTCGCGACGCCCTGATTGTCGTGGTACACCGTCACAACCCGTTGCGTACGCTGACACGCCAGCAAGTTGACGCGATATTCTCAACATCGCGCGCCTGCGGTGCCGAGTCACCTATCAATCGCTGGGAGCAACTCCCAGCGACCCAGGCGTGGTCATTTGGCAGGATTGCTCTACATGGACGCAACCTTGCCTCGGGCACACACGGGCTTTTTCAAGCGCGTGCGTTATGCGGCGGTCATTTTCGTAACACCATCAGCGAGCACCCAGGGTCATCCGCGGTGGTTGCCGCGGTGGGTGAATCCGCAAATGCCATGGGTTACGCCGGTTACAACCACCTTACGCCAGCGGTACGCGCGGTAAGCCTATACAACGATAAGGGAGTTGCGATACCGCCCGATGAGTCAGCCATACAAACGGGTGACTATCCGCTGTCGCGGGATCTCTATCTCTACGTTAACCTGCCGCCTGGTGAGCCCCTGCCTCCTGCGGAGCAAGCACTGCTAACGTTGATTATGTCTGACGAAGGCCAGCAAATTGCCCGTGCTGCTGGCTTTGTGCCACTGGCGCCGAATGTCCTGACAGAACAGCGCAGCAGGCAAGCGCCAGGTATCTAAATGTCATAACCTGTCATCTTATTGTCACAAAAGACCCTTAGGGTAAGGAGACTTTCTATGCTGAATGGCCCGTTGTTTAATCTCCTGGGTTTGGTTTGCCAATGATCCTGACATGACCCCACCTCGGTTAACCACTCATCGTCAGCCCCTAAGGCTGATAAAAGACCGCGTGGCCACAGGGTTAATCACCGCTGGTGGCGTTGGTGTGCTACTCGCTATCCTCGCTATCGGCGTTTTTCTGGTGTGGGAAACTCTGCCGCTGCTCGCCATTGGTGACACCTTGGCGATGGCAAAACTCTCGCCACTGGCATGGGGTACGCTGAAAGCCGCAGTGGCCGCCCTGCTGTTTGCCATTCCGGTTGCCTTAGGAGCTGCCATTTATTCAGCGCTGTTTATGTCAGCGCGCCTGCGTAGCCGTATCAAACCCACCTTGGAAATGATGGAGGCCATTCCGGGCGTGGTAGTGGGGTTTATTGCCGGGCTGATTTTGGCGCCCTGGGTAGAGCGCCATTTAGCCAGCACGCTGGCCCTGATTATTTGGCTACCGCTAAGTGTCGGGCTGGCCGGCTTAGCCTGGCGGCTAATGAATAAAAAGCTGCGCCGCCGCCTGCCCTTCTCATGGGCGGGCCTCTGGCTAGTACCCTGGCTGGCCTTGATGGTAGCACTAGCGCTATGGCTCACGCCCTGGATAGAGCAGCAATGGCTAGGCGGTGATCTTAGGCAGTTACTCGATCAGCGCTTCGGAATGGACTATGCCACCCGTAATGCCATGATTGTGGGCATTGCGATGGGATTTGCCGTCATTCCTAGTATTTACTCGCTGGCAGAAGATGCGCTAGCAGATGTGCCTACCTCCTTAATAGAAGGGGCCCAGGCACTGGGCGCTAGCCGCTGGCAGGCACTGTGGAGAGTGGCGCTAGTGGCCGCCGGCCCAGGTATTTTTTCGGCGGTAATGATTGGTGCGGGGCGAGCAGTAGGCGAGACCATGATTGTGCTGATGGCCAGCGGCAATACGGCTCTCTTCAGTGCCAGCCCCTTTGAAGGAATGCGCTCGATGGCAGCCGCCATCGCCATAGAGCTGCCTGAAGCGGCGCCCGGCGGCCTAACCTACCACCTGCTTATCCTGGCAGCGCTGGTGCTGTTTATCTTTACCTTCTTAGTCAACACCTTAGCTGAGATCGTTCGCCAACGCTTGCGACGCCGTTACCGCCATCTAGGAGGCAGCTGATGAGCGAACTATCGGCCAACCTCCCACCTCGACGCGACCGCTTTCGCTGGCTTAATAGCCTATGGCCTTGGCTATGCGCCGCTAGCGTCGCGCTCTCTGTACTCATGCTGGCAGCATTACTGACGCTACTCGCCGTACGTGGCCTAGGTCACTTCTGGCCCGCCAGCCTGGAGGAAGTCACCCTCCGCTCTGGGGAGAGCTTCGCTGGACAGGCCGTACGTGAAGTGACACTGCCCCAGCAGGAGGGTGATGAACGCCTCTACTTCACCGGTAACCGGGATATTGATGGGGCACGCTGGCGCTGGGTAGCAGTAGATGAGATTGCCAGGCGTACTCAGCCAGCTGACCTAATCCGCCTAGAACGTACTCCATGGGGGGATTTTATCGGCCGTTTGGAGGCCATTGAGCAACATGATCAGCGTTGGGAAGGAGAGGCCGCTTGGCAGCGCTTAAACGCGCTTTTAGCACTGCCTATCAGTCAGCGGCAGGATAGCCAACTGTTACTCACCACCACCAATGGAGAAACATTGCGCCAACCGCTAGCTAATGTGGTCAGTGCTCAAGCCCCCAATGCCATGAGCGCATGGCAGAAAGTGCATGCCTGGGGTGAAGGCGTCTGGCGATTCTTGAGCGAGGGACCACGGGCAGCCAATACCAGCGGCGGCGTATGGCCAGCAATTTTTGGTACCGTGCTAATGGTGATTTTGATGTCCGTTATGGTCACACCATTTGGAGTGCTGGCGGCTATTTACCTCAATGAAATCGCTCACCAGGGGCGGCTGACTCGCTTTGTACGCATCGGCGTACGCAATCTCGCTGGCGTACCCTCGATTGTGTATGGGGTATTTGGCTTAGGCGTATTTGTTTATGGCATTGGGGGCTCGTTAGATGAGTGGTTTTTCAGTGACACCCTGCCCTCGCCCACCTTTGGCACGGGCGGCCTGCTGTGGGCCTCCCTGACTCTCGCACTGCTCACACTGCCGGTAGTGATTGTAGCGACCGAGGAGGGGCTAGCGCGTATCCCCGAAGCGCAGCGCGAAGGGGCCGTAGCACTTGGCGCCACCAGGTTAGAGATGCTCACTCGCATCGTCCTGCCCATGGCCGCTCCCGCCATGTTGACCGGGGTGATTTTAGCCATCGCCCGCGCGGCAGGAGAGGTTGCACCGTTAATGTTAGTCGGCGTCGCCAAACTAGCACCGCAAATGCCCTTAGATGGTGAATTCCCTTATCTGCATTTAGAGCGCAAGTTCATGCACCTTGGCTATCATTTATTTGATACTGCGTTTCATGGTGAGGATGTTCAAGCGGCTATCCCGCTGGTTTACGCCACGGCACTGCTTTTAGTCTTAATTGTGCTGACGCTTAATCTAACTGCCATATTTCTGCGTCATTATCTAAGGCGTCAACGGGGAAACGAATGCTAGCGTCATTACATTCAGCGCATACCTCTCAGGCACCGGTGACGCATTTTGCGGCTGACCGCTGTTGTCTGAGCATTGATCACTTCAGCCTCGCTTATGCGGGGAAACCGGCGTTGCGTGACTTAACGCTTAGCGTACCAAGACATCGAGTGACGGCGTTCATTGGTCCGTCAGGATGTGGCAAGTCAACGCTATTAAGGGCCATCAACCGGCTGCATGATCTCAATGAGTCGGTGGCACATAGTGGCCATATCTTACTAGAAGGCCAAGATATTCATGACTCACAAATGAACGTGACTGAGCTGCGGCGGCGCGTTGGAATGGTATTTCAGACGCCTAATCCGTTTCCCATGTCGATCTATGAAAACGTCGCTTTTGGACTGCGCCTGCAGCAGCGCATGCCCAAGCGTAAGCGCGATGACATTATTGAGTGGGCGCTAACGTCGGCTGCCTTGTGGGATGAAGTGAAAGACCGTTTGCATCGTTCAGCCTGGCAGCTTTCTGGCGGCCAACAACAGCGCCTTGTGATTGCCCGTACCTTAGCAGTGCAACCTGATGTATTGCTGCTTGATGAACCTGCGTCGGCGCTAGACCCCATTTCGACGCTTAAAATTGAGGAGTTGATCCGTAATCTCAAATCGCAGCTAACGCTGGTATTGGTCACCCACAACATGCAGCAAGCCGCGCGAGTATCGGATTACACCGCATTTTTACACCAGGGCGAACTCGTGGAGTACGGTCCCACCGACCAAGTGTTCACCAATCCTCGTTTACAACGTACCGAAAATTACATCACTGGCCGCATCACCTAGGCCTTAACGACTGAAACGACAGGAGTGCTCCATGGATATTACGAGCGATACCCACAGCCAGCATATCTCTCGCCAGTTCAACCAGGAGCTGGAAGAGCTTAAAACCCACCTGATGAACATGGGCGGCCTAGTAGAAAAGCAGGTGCAGGATGCAGTCTTTGCACTGCTGGAAGGCGATACCCGCCTGGCGGAACAAGTGCGTGACAATGACCGCCTAGTCAACGACCTACAGTTGCAAATTGACGACGAATGCACCCGTGTACTCGCACGCCGCCAGCCCGCTGCGTCCGATTTACGTCTGGTGCTTGCGGTCATTCGTGCGACGTCTGACCTTGAACGCATTGGTGACGAAGCCAGCAAAATCGCCCGCAATGCTCTGCTGTTAAGTGAAAACACCCAAACGATTCGTGGCTTGGTCGAAGTTCGTCATATCAGCGAGCATGTCCGCAAAATGCTCCGCGATGCGCTTACTGCTTTTGCTCGCTTTGATACTGACTTAGCCATGCAGGTAGTGCGCGAAGACGCGTTGGTTGATGACGAATACAGCAGCGCCATGCGTTCGTTAATGACCTTTATGATGGAAGACTCGCGCTCTATCACCTCGGTACTCAGCATTATGTGGGTACTACGCGCATTGGAACGGGTAGGCGATCACGCCGATAACCTGGCCGAATATGTGGTATACCTCGTAAAAGGCTTGGATATCCGTCATAGCGACACCGACAAACTGGATGCTCAGGTAGAAAAAAAATCTTGACCCAATAAGGGTTTCCTCCTGCAATACGTCCAGCCGGGCTAGCCTAGCCGCTTGGACGTATGTATCACAAGGAGCTTACCCCACCATGCTGGATGCTGTGACTGCGCTAAGCCGAGGTACACGCTGCGTGTATCAGCCGGGCATGCGTCGCTATATTTTCCTACCTATTCTGGTCAATCTGATTGTTTACGTCAGCATGCTCAGCATTGTAATCAACCGCTTTGATGGCTGGTTAGCTAATTGGATGAGCGTGGTTCCCGCATGGCTTGATTGGCTATCATGGCTCATCTGGCCGCTATTTATTATTTGCCTATTAGTTGTGGTGTTTTTCACGTTCACGCTGATTAGCAGTTTGATAGCGGCGCCTTTTTACGGCTTTTTGGCCGCTAAGGTAGAAATTCAGGCTACTGGCCGAGCCCCCTGGACGATCGCGGCCTGGCTAAAACGGCGATTGATGCGGTTGGACGTGAGTTCGTCAAGTTAGCTTACATTTTGCCGCGGGCAGCTGGCCTTTTCGTGATTAGCTGGATCCCTGGACTGAATCTTTTTGCCCCGCTGCTATGGGCACTATTTTCCGCATGGGTCATGGCAATCACTTACTTAGATTACCCGATGGATAACAATAAGGTGACCTTTGCCGATATGCGACAACGCCTGGCTAAGCGCTGGTGGGAGAGTCTGACGTATGGCGGTTTAGTCGCGCTGATTACCTGGATTCCGCTGGCAAATTTATTGCTGATTCCAGGCGCCGTGGCAGGGGCTGTATTGATGTGGGACGAACACTACAGAAATGCAAACGACGTTACGCTTAGTAACTCTCCTAAATAATTCGCCTAAGTAGCTGTAATAAGTAACTGTAATAAGTAACTCTGCCCAGGCCACCGTCGCTCTAAATGGCTAGTGGCTAGCGGTGACGTTTATTAGCCACATAAAATCAGACCCTGCATAGGCAGGGTCTAAGAACACAATATATGACAATGACTAACGCTAGCTTCCTATCCGTTTGCGGGATTCCAACCTTGGAATTTAACCCTGACTAACGTTCTGATTGTCGTTTGACTCATTCCATGAATCGACGTGCATCCCTACTTGTGTGACAGGCATTTGCGTGCTTTGCTCACTCACCAAGTGTAATACAACCCAGCATAATTGCAAATTTTTGTTACTGAACGTTTCTAACGCGACTATCTCGAATCAAGTCTTGTGGTTGATAGCTTGCCTGGGCACCCGAGCTTGCAGAGGTCGGTTTCGCAACCATAAGGCGATCACCTTCATCGTACATAAGATCTTCAAGCGTATATTCAGCTTGAGCTGTCGAGCGCGGTGACTGAGCCTGCATCGGTTCATCATCTACGCTCAGATCCTGATTAGCTTTGATAGATGCATGTGTGCTGGCAGTATTAGCGAACGCTAGCGGGCTAACGACCAAACCAAATGAAAATCCTGCTATTGCTACTTTTTTGAGGAACACATTAGACATAATATTTTACTCCAAAATAGTGTGATACCGCTGGCGTTGAGGAAGATGCGTCATTATGGTTTACCGTTTGGCACATCTACTCCCTTAGTCTGATACTGCATATTAAGAGCCACTTCGCTCAAAAAAATTAAAAAACAATATAAATCAATAATTTGTATATTATATATTGCGCGCAATCATACGTCACTAAAAACAAAAGCAAGCTAAATACTTGTGCACAAATGACACATGCGCCAAATAGCGTGTGCCGTTTTGACACACAAGTATTCAGCAGTGGGCGAATATAACGATAGAGGCATCCGTTAAGAGGTGTAACGCAGTCAGAGATATCTGAGAGGTTGAATGCTGTCGAGGAAGGAACAGTATGGAGAAAGGGATAAAGAGAGGTGGATATGCAGACAGCAAAAAATTAGGCCCCGCAAGGCGGGGCCCGATATCAGAATAAATTATAGGCGATCACTGTCGTTAGCTTCCATTCCTTGTGCGGGTATCCAACCTTGGAACTAACCCTGACTAACGTTCTGGCTACCTATTTGGCTCATCCATGAACCCTGTAAAACATCCCTATCGCTAAAACATCCTGTAAATTGCTTCATCAATCCTTGAAAAAGCATTCTTCGATATCGTAAAACTAAAAACTATTAATCACCGCTATTTTGGTCAACAACATCATCGGGAGTGTATTCTTCATCACCGCTGACATTTGTTGATGTTGGCTCGTCAACATTATCGGGACCTTGCGTGCCTTCATCAGTTGTCAGATCTTCAGTATCATAGCTGTCGGTAGCTTCACCGTGCGTATGAGTGCCTGCAGAGTGATCTTCTTCCATTGCATCTTGGTTTTGATCAATTGAAGAGTGATCGGTCGTGTCAGCAAATGCTAAAGGGCTGGCCATCAAACCAAAAGTTACACCTAAAATACCAGCTTTCTTGAGTAATTCCTTGGACATCATATTCCACCTCCGATCGCTGTTGGGTACCGCTTTGTTAAGAAAGAAAGACTAACAAGTAGTCAGCAATTCCTGCGGTCATCTTTCCTACTTACTTAAAATATTGCAGCGAGCATGCCAAAAAACCAAAAAAAAGATAAAAACAATAACTATCAAACACTTAAAACAAAACCATCGCTAGAAAACTGATGCTATTGGAGCCAAATATGCGGACAAAACTGTATAGAAATGGCACATGCGCAAAGTTTTACCAATCTTGCATGCCAATATTGCACACTTTTACAAATGTTATGCAGCGGTGCTGCCTTTGGAGGTTGTCTTTAAGGTTGGCTCAGGCGCTTGGCGGGAAAAACACAACGAAATAACGCTCCCTTTCCAGGGTGAGACTCTATCCTTAGCAGAGCATCATGCCGCAATAGAATATGTTTAACGATGGCCAACCCCAACCCAGTGCCCCCCGTTGCGGTGCTACGACCTTTATCGACGCGGTAAAAGCGCTCTGTTAACCGTGGGATATGTACAGGGTCTATACCTTCACCGTTGTCCTCAACATCAAGGTGGCCGTCACCAAAAGCGCTTACTTTCCAACGTAGCGTGATTTGGCTACCCGGTGGCGTATAGCGAACGGCATTAAAAGCCAAGTTTGAGACAGCGCTACGAACTTCCTGTTCGCTACCCAAGAGGCGCATATCGCTCTCAAGTGCGACGGTGATGGTATGGCGCTGATGCGAAAGTGCTAATGCGTCATCACAAACACTTTGCAGCAGACTACCCAGCTGCAATGGATGATGGTCCTTGCCACCTTGGTCAATCTCTAACCGTGACAGCAGCAATAAGTCGTTAACCAAATTCTGCATTCGCTGAGTCTGCTCCTGCATTTGATTAATGCCTTTGCCTAATCGTGGCGGAAGTTGCTCGGCTAGATCACCGTAGGTTTCCAAGTAACCTGAAAGAACGGTAAGGGGGGTGCGTAACTCGTGGGATACGTTGGCAACGAAATCGCGACGCATCTGCTCTAGGCGATGCAGGCGGGTAATATCACGCGCCATGACTAATCGCTCATCATCACCGTAAAGGGTAATTTGGTACTGCAAAATGCGTCGCTCATCAATGGGCGATGTTAGGGTTAATGGTTCGCTGTAGTTACGCGCATTAAAGTAGCTGATAAAGCCTGGGTCGCGTAGCAAGTTGGTAATGTGCTGCCCGCGGTCGTGAGCAGTCTCCAGCCCAAGCATATCCGTGGCAGCACTGTTCCACCACTCTAGATCGCCGTGGCGGTCAAGCATGACAACACTGTCACGCATCGCTTCAGACGACTCTTGGATACGCGCTAAAGTAGCCCTTAGGCGGCCTTGGGTAATGCGCTGGCTTTTTTGATAGCGGTATAAACGGTCAAGCAGTTCGCCCCACATTCCCCGGGCGGACGGCGGCTCATCATGGGGGTGAAGGGTTAACCACAGGTACAGCGCGCGCAGCTGGCGCAAGTGATAAAACAGGCATATCGCAAGCCCTGCCGCAAGCCCTAGCCCCGCAGAACCCAGCAGCCACCCTATGCAAGTACCTAAGGTGGCAAGCCACGCAAGTCGCCAAAGTTCACGGCTCCATAGGCGCACATTTATACCCGTGAAGAGAAGCGGTACCCGGTACCACGAACCGTTTGAATAAGGTTTTGATGCACGTCCCCCAGCGCTTTGCGTAAACGACGAATGTGTACATCTACTGTGCGCTCCTCAACGTACACGTTGCCACCCCATACTTGATCAAGCAGCTGGCTACGTGTGTAAGCGCGCTCTTGATGGGTCATAAAAAACTGCAGCAACCGGTATTCAGTAGGCCCCATTTCCAACGCTTTTCCGTGGGCACTCACCCGATGGCTCACCGGATCCAGCAGTAGGCCGTTAATCTCAATGGGGTCTTCAACACCACGGGGAGTAGCCCTACGCAGCACTGCTTTGAGCCGCGCCACAAGTTCGCGGGGTGAAAAAGGTTTGGTGATGTAATCGTCAGCACCAGCCTCAAGCCCTTGGATTTTGTTGTCCTCCTCACCTTTAGCAGTGAGCATGATGATCGGAATTTCGGCGGTGGCTTCATCGCGCTTCAAGCGCCTGGCAAGCTCAATGCCACTGGTGCCGGGCATCATCCAGTCAAGCAGCACTAAATCAGGCTGATGGTCGACCAATATGGCATGAGCATCCTGGGCGTTATCCGCTTCAAGCACGCGATAGTCAGCCATTTCCAGCGCCACGGCGATCATCTCGCGAATGGACGCCTCATCATCGACAATCAAAACGGTCTTGGCGGTCATACCAGTGCCTCACGGTGTTCAATGAAAAACAGCTCAATGAAAACTGACTCAAAGAGAAAAGTTCAATGACATGTCAGTGACAATAACACCATGACTTGATGACAATTCTATGACACTCATAACATTTAGCCAGCTGCAGGCCACCAACTCAATGCAATACCCGCAAAAATCAACAGGCCCGACCAATGATTATTTAAAAACGCCTGGAAACAAGGGTCACGTTCACGGTGACGGATCAACCGCTGCTGATGAACAAACGTAGCGGCCATTGCCGCCAGCGCTAACCAGAAGAAGCCCCCCAAACCAACCCGCCAGCCGACGAGCGCCAGTAGAAATAGCGTGGCTAGCTGGAGTAATCCGATAATCAAACGATCTGCATTACCAAACAGCACCGCCGTGGATTTGATCCCAATTTTGATATCATCATCGCGATCCACCATGGCGTACTGGGTATCGTAGGCCACTGTCCACAACACGTTTGCGCAAAACAGCAGCCATGCCTCCAGCGGCACATGGCCGAGTACGGCACCAAAGGCCATGGGAATCGCCCAGGAGAACGCTGCACCAAGCACGACCTGTGGGAAATGGGTGTAGCGTTTCATAAACGGATAAATAATCGCCAACGCCACACCGCCTAGCGAAAGAGCCACCGTAAACCAATTGGTCAGTAGCACTAAAATAAATGCCCCTGCCACTAATGCGATAAACAGCAGTTGCGCCTCGGTTTCGCTAATACGGCCAGTGGCTAGCGGACGGTGTTTCGTGCGTTTCACATGGCCGTCAAAATGGCGATCGGCATAGTCGTTCACCACACAGCCCGCGGCACGCATGACATAAACGCCAGCTACAAATATCAGCAATGTATTTCGCGCGGGCACGCCCTCAGCAGCTATCCACAGCGCCCACAGCGTCGGCCACATTAACAGCCACGTACCGATTGGCCGGTTTAAGCGCATCAACTGTAAAAAATCTGCCACGCGGGCCCATCCCGTTGGCCGTAACAGTGAACGATCCATGCTTACCTCACGAAAAATAAGATGCAGGTGGTAGCCTAGCGTGAAGGCAGATCAAGTTCATCCGCCATGGTACGTAAAAAATATTCCTGCACTAATAACGACAAGCCACCGTGCTTACAGCCGTGCCTACAGCCGTGCTGAAACACCGAGCGCCTGCCCCAGAGGCTGTGCTTATCTGCATGGTTAATGTTCACAACATGCGGGGAGTGTGTTGTTACCTCCAGCGGCCCACGCACTAAACCGGGCTGGCGGAACAGCCAACTACCCAATGAACGCTCTCCTAGGCGCTCCAGTCGCTGCCCTTTTAGCTGCGTAAGCGGTGCAACCGAGCGCGCCACCACCCAAGGCGTTTCATCCAAACACAGCGCGACTTCACGCAGCCAGGCATAGCGCTTAGGCCCAATGCCTAGCGCCTGGGCTTCATCCGGCAATGGCCAGCCAACGCCCTGACGTAACACACGCACTCGAAACTGCTTGTCACCGCCAGCCATCATCAATCGCGCGGTTAATGAGTCGGTGGAAGCCACCCATTGCCACCAGGGGGCACTCATGGCTGGGCGAGCCGCATGTACGGGGCGCCAACAAGGAAACAGAGGGGGGTGCCGGAATGCAGCAGATATCACCGAGTTCTCCAGGGCAATAAACGGAGCCGCTAGTGTAACATGGTGCACTTACTGGCTTTTGTTTCAGTAGCTTTGTTAATAACTTTCTTAATAGCT
>NZ_REBQ01000099.1 GCF_007692655.1 Halomonas sp. | reverse complement strand
CTATCCAGGAAAAGATAACCGTTTCGTCATCGTTGCGCTTAACCGCCATGGGGAAGGAGGTCACTTCCCCATCGGGCACGTCATCGCCCCAGCACTCCACTACTCTAAGCGCACCGTGCTCCTTAAACACAGTGGCCGCGGCACGGGCGTGCTCGATAAATTCAGTTTTATTAGCGGCGGGTACGGCAGCGACGAAACCATCGACATAAGGGTGTGCAAGCTTGCTCATGGCTATTCTCCTGATTCTTTTTGGGGGGCTGCTTTAGGGGGGAGTTCTCGAGTTGGGCGTACCTCAATGCTGCCCAGACGGGCGGGTGGGATGCGGCTAGCCAGCTGCAGTGCCTCATTCAAGTCGTGGGCTTCAAGCAGATAGAACCCCGCCAGTTGCTCTTTGGTTTCTGCAAAGGGGCCATCCGAGATTAACGTCTCACCATCGCGCACCCGCACGGTGGTCGCAGTCTCCGTCGGCTGTAACGGCTGCCCGGCCAGGTAGTGGCCACTGGCGCTTAGGCGCTCTACCCCAGCAATGCACTCCTGATTGAGGTCTTGCCACTGCTGTTCGCTCATGGCGTTGATAATCTGCTCTTGGTAATAGACCAGCGCTACGTACTTCACGGGGTGTCTCCTTCAGTTGCTGCGAGGCAGTGTTCAGACGAAACGTTAATCATCCACTGAACACCAAAGCGATCAGTCGCCATGCCGAACCCTGGTGACCAGAAGGTGGCCTCAAACGGCATGGTGATCTTTCCACCCTCGGCTAGTTGGGCAAAGGTTCGTGCGGCCTGAGCAATATCCTGATACTCCAACTGAACCGCTACCCCTTGCGGTGGTGTATAGCAGTCAGCCGCCATATCCGCGCCCATTAAGCGACGACCGCGCAGGTTCAGCGAAGCGTGGATGATGCGGTCATGGAGCTCCGGCGGTGAGTGTTCGGCGGCGGGCGTTTCAGCGTAGGTCAGCAGGCACTCCAGATGCCCGCCGGTAACATCGGCATAGAACTGCATGGCCTCTCGGCAGGAGCCCGGAAAAGCGACATGCACGTTCATGGCATCCGGTACACGAGCAAGGGTGCGGTGCTGCTCAAGTCCGGCGCCGGGCTCAAAATCCTCTAGCGAGAAGTAGCGGCGCAGCTCAAGGGTGACACTGCCGTCTGCATCCAACACTGGCCACTGCTGTGCCCACTCAATCGCCGCCTGCAACGATGGGGCGTCTAATACACTGTAGCCCGCAACACGCTCACTGGGAGGCGATAAGGGACCAGGAATGATGGTAGGCGAGCCATTCTCAAAGCGAATCAGGCAGCCATCGCTGGTCGGGCGTAAGCCATTACCGCTTACCAATACTCCTGCTTGTATCATGCGTTCGTTATAAGCGGCCATGGCGGCCAGCATTTCCTGGGATGGCAAAGCGCCATTCTCGGTGTTGGCGTCGGCGCGGCGTATCAGCATAAACTTCATGGAGAGCTTCCTTATTGTTAAGGACGGTTATTAAGGATGTCTGCTCTCTCTAGTCGTTTGAGGCGCTCGCAAATCGACATGACAGTGTTATTTTTTATGTAGATGCTTCCAGCTCAGCCAGCCGCCTGTGTAAAAAGCGTTTTTCTGGATCCAAATTGGTCAGTAGCAGCGCCTGCTGATAGGCACTGCGCGCTGCCTCACGCTGGCCCTGGCGACGCAACAAATCCGCTTTAGCGGCATGAAATAGATGATAGCGGCTGATTTGAGGGTGATGAGCGATATCGTCAAGTAACGCTAGGCCGGTCTCGGGAGCACCATTCATGGCAATGGCTACTGCACGGTTAAGCGTCAGGATGGGCGATGGAAAACGTCGGCAGAGGGCGTCGTAGAGCCTGACGATACGCCCCCAGTCAGTCTGCTCGGCGCGGATAGCCTGAGCGTGTTCGGCCGCAATGGATGCCTGAAGGGTGTAGTAACCGGTGGGAGTGAGAGCCAGCGCCTGTTGCAGCCATACTATCCCGTTATGAATATCCTCCTGGTGCCATAGGCTTCTGTCCTGAACATCCAGTGTCACCAATTCACCGCCACTATCCTGGCGAGCATCACGGCGGGCATCGTTCAGTAACATCAAGGCCATTAAACCAAACACCTCACCCTGGGGCAGTAGTCGTGCCAGCTCATTGCCCAGCCGCATAGCCTCTTGGGTTAGGCTGATATCGACCACGCTGCTTCCGGTACTGCGTGAGTAGCCTTCATTGAAGACCAGATAGATCACCTTGAGCACGTCGGGTAGACGCTCGGGTAGTTCTTCATGGGTAGGTACAGCATAAGGTATATGGGCATCACGAATTTTGCGTTTGGCGCGCACGATACGCTGGGCCAGCGTAGAGGGTTTCATGAGCAGTGCGCTGGCGACCTGTTCGGTGGTTAGGCCGCACATTTCACGCAGGGTCATGGCAATGCGTGCCTCTATACTCAGGCTTGGATGGCAGCAGGTGAACAGCAGGCGTAACGAGTCATCTTCGATAGTAGCCTCGTCAAGCTCCAATACTTCTTCAATGGGTAGCAGCAAGTGTGCCCGGCGGCGCGCGGTGCTGCGCTGACGAATTTGATCAACCCCACAGTGATAGCCAGTACGAATCAGCCACGCTTGAGGGTTGTCGGGCTCGCCGTTTACGGGCCACTGCTGAACGGCCGCCACGAAAGCGTCCTGCATGGCTTCTTCGGCGAGTTCGAAATCGCCCAGTAGGCGGATCAGCGTCGCCTGGACGCGTCGGGAGTAATCACGATAAAGGCGATCAAGGTATGCAGATTCACTACTCATCAATGGAGATCCGTGCGCTTTATCTCAAACGTAGCGCATGGACTCTCCGCTGACCTGTTTTTCTTGTCTGGCTTTTGAGGGCTGGCTTTCAATCCCCCGTGCGTTTTCCCGTAGCGCTATTAAAAGGATGCAGTGCGTCGCGAGTCACGTAAAACCTTAAGGTTTCGCCTTCGGCAACCGGCGGCTGGCCTGACACGCGGATAACCGTGGGCTGGTCGCTATCGGCAAGATTCACGTACAGGTGGCTTTCGGCACCGGCGGCTTCAAATAGCTGTAGGGTTGATTCGACGATTAAATGGGTGCCTTCCGGTGGCGCTAAGTGCATATCATCCGGGCGAATACCGACGATATCGGTTCCTTCTGGGAGGTTGTCCAGCAAGCCGTTAGCACCACGAGCGTGAAGGTATTCGACCGGCACCATATTCATGGCGGGTGAGCCGATAAAGCCTGCGACAAACATGGTAGCTGGGCGGGCGTAGATCTCCATGGGCGTACCCACTTGTTCAATCTGACCGGCGTTAAGCACCACTAGCCTATCGCCCAGGGTCATCGCCTCCAGCTGATCATGGGTGACGTAGAGACTGGTGGTTTTCAGGCGCCGTTGGAGCTGTTTGATCTCCACGCGCATCTGTACGCGCAGCTTGGCATCCAGGTTGGAGAGCGGCTCATCAAACAGAAACGCCGCCGGTTCGCGTACCAGAGCGCGGCCCATGGCCACCCGCTGGCGCTGGCCGCCGGAGAGCTTGCGCGGTTTGCGCTCCAGAAAGTCCTCGATCTCCAGCATCTTGGCGGCAATGCGTACGCGCTTTTCAATCTCATCTTTTTTAAAGCCACGGTTTTTTAAGCCGTACGCGAGGTTGTTGTAGACCGTCATATGCGGATAGAGCGCATAGTTCTGGAACACCATGGCGATGTCACGCTCAGCGGGTTCCAACTGGTTGACCACCCGGTCGCCAATTTTCAGCGTGCCTTCGGTGATCGTTTCAAGCCCCGCGACCATGCGCAGCAGGGTGGATTTGCCGCAGCCGGAAGGCCCCACCAGCACCACAAACTCGCCATCTTCAATAGTTAGATCCACACCTTTGACTGCATCTACGCTACCGGCGTAGGTTTTCTTTAGCCCTTCCAAGGTAATACTGGCCATCTTATTTCTCCGTCTCGGTCAGGCCTTTCACAAACAAGCGCTGCATAAACAGCACGACTAGTACTGGGGGTAGGGCCGCCATCACCACAGCCGCCATCACCAAGTGCCATTGAGGATCGCCATCGGCAGCGGTGGTCATGCGCTGAATGCCCATCACAATGGTGTAGTAGTCGGGGTCGGTAGTAATAAGTAGTGGCCAGAGATACTGGTTCCAGCCGTAGATAAACATAATCACAAACAGCGCTGCGATATTGGTAATTGAAAGCGGCAGTAAAATATCTTTAAAGAACTTGAGTGGTCCGGCGCCGTCAACCCTCGCCGCTTCCAGCATTTCCTCTGGCACGGTCATAAAAAACTGGCGGAATAGAAACGTTGCCGTGGCAGATGCAATCA
Organism: Halomonas sp.; assembly: GCF_007692655.1. Lineage (GTDB taxonomy): Bacteria > Pseudomonadota > Gammaproteobacteria > Pseudomonadales > Halomonadaceae > Vreelandella. The sequence continues at coordinate 10,914 of NZ_REBQ01000099.1, read as the reverse complement.
GGGGGATAGAGAGCCCTGCAAAGCTGTTGAGCATTTTAAGGTCTGCGACCACTTGAAAAGTTGGGATAATGCGCACCTCAACCGGCAGCATAAGGGTGATAAAAATGATCCAAAAAAAGAACATCCGAAAACGGAAGCGGAAATAGACGATTGCAAAGGCGGAAAGCAGTGAAATCGATAGCTTGCCTATCGTAATCGCCATGGCCATGACAAAGCTGTTCCACAGCATCTGTCCGGCAGGCGGTGCGCCAGCGCGGGAAAGGCCGGTGTTCCACATAGCCTTGTAGTTGTCGATAGCATGGGGGCCTGGCAGCAGGGGCAGCGTGCCACGTAGAAACTCTCCAGGCCCATGGGTTGAGGCGACGATCGCGATATATACCGGGAAAACCACCAGCGCGACGCCAATGATCAGGATGGTATGGGCAAACATATTGGCCCAAGGGCGATTTTCAACCATCACAAGGGTCTCTTATGGTTAATCGTGAGAAAAGGCGGCATTAGTAGTTGACCCGTCGTTCAATAAAGCGGAATTGCACGACGGTGAGCAGAATCACAATGACCATAAGAATCACTGACTGCGCCGCCGAAGAGCCCAGGTTTAGACCAATAAAACCGTCGGCATAGACCTTGTACACCAAGGTGTTAGTCGCCTGAGAGGGGCCTCCTTGAGTTGTGGCATGGATAATGCCGAACGTATCAAACATGGCGTACACCACGTTGACCACCATTAGGAAAAAAGTGGTGGGAGTTAGTAACGGGAAAATAATCGTCCAAAAGCGTTTCATTGGGCTGGCGCCATCAATGGCAGCCGCTTCGATAAGCGATTGGGGGATCGACTGCATCCCTGCCAGGAAAAACAAAAAATTATAGGAAATTTGTTTCCAGGCCGCGGCCAATACCACCAGCAGCATGGCGTCGTTGCCCGAGGTGCGGTGGTTCCAGTTGTAGCCCACCATATCCAGCAGGTAGGGCACGATGCCGATAGATGGGTTGAAAATAAACCACCACAATACTCCAGCAATGGCGGGTGCAATCGCATAGGGCCATACCAACAGTGTGGTGTAGGCGCTGCGTGAGTGGATCATCCGGTTAACGGTGCTGGCCAGCAGCAGGGCCACTGACATAGAGATCAACGTGGTGCCCACTGCGAAGATGGCAGTAACAGACAGCGAGTTGAGGTAGTCACCGTCTCGGAATAGCCGAGCGAAGTTTTCCAGCCCAACGAAGGTCGTGCGTAGGCCGAAGGCATCCTCTCGCAGCAGAGACTGGTACATCGCTTTACCGGCCGGCCAGATAAAGAAAATCAGTGTGATGATGACCTGTGGAGCTAGCAGCGCATAAGGCAGCCAACGGCCAGGGAAGGTCATGCGTTTGGTCTGCATGGAAGCTCACCTTACAACAAACGAGTGCGCCGCCTACGGTTGGGTAGGCGGCGAATGGATTTCCAGCTTATTGGTTGGCGGCTTCGAAATCGCGTAGCAGCGCGTTACCACGGCGGACGGCGTCGTCAGCGGCCTGCTGTCCGTCTTTATTGCCACTCATTACGGCTTCCATCTCTTCCGAGATGATGTCGCGGATCTGAACAAAGTTACCAAAACGCAGCCCCATGGAGTTTTCCGTTGGCTCGTTTAATGTCATTTGTTCAATGGAGGTGTCCGCTCCAGGGTTCTCGTCGTAGTAACCTTGCTCTTCACTCAAGTCCCAAGCGGCTTGGGTAATTGGCAAATACCCAGTGCGCTGGTGCCAGTCAGCTTGAACCTCGGGCTGAGAGAGGTAATCGAAGAAGGCAGCCACAGCCTCATACTCTTCATCGCTATGGCCCTGCATTGCCCAAAGAGTAGCACCGCCAATGATAGAGTTTTGCGGAGCGCCATCGATATCATCGTAGTAGGGCAGCATGCCAAAACCGACCTCAAAGTCTGCATTGGCGGCAATGTCTGCACGGGAAGCGGAAGAACCGAAGAATATCGCGCAATCGCTGGCGTAGAACATCGGCGCCGCGTCATCGCCTGGGCCGGGGCCACCCCAGCGATATAGGCCCTCTTCTTGCCATGCTTTCAAGTTGTCCCAGTGACGGGCAACATGCTCGTTGTTGAAATTCAGCTCAGTTTCGATGCCGCCAAAGCCATTCTCCAGCGTGCCAAGCGGCAGATTATGCATAGCGGAGAAGTTTTCCAGCATCACCCAACTGGGCCAGGAGGAGGTAAATCCGCAGCGCGCGGCGCCGGAATCGCGTATTTGCGCCGAGAATTCAGCCATTTCTTGCCACGTTTGCGGCGGCTGTTCCGGGTCTAGGCCAGCTTCCTCAAACACATCGCGGTTGTAGTACATGATCGGGGTGGAGGAGTTAAACGGGAAAGAGAGCATATTGCCCTCTGTGTCGGTGTAATAACCCACGACGGCGGGTAGAAACGCATCGTTATCAAATGCCCGGCCGTGCTCTTCCATCAGTTGGTAGACGGGATACACCGCACCAGCGGCATTCATCATGGTGCCGGTGCCGACTTCAAAGACCTGAAGGATATGTGGCTGCTCGTTGGCACGGAAAGCGGCAATGGCGCCGGTCATGGTCTCTGTATAGTTGCCCCGGTAGCTGGGCCGCACACGGTACTCATCCTGGGAAGCATTAAAGTCTTCAGTGATGCCTTCAAGGATTTCTCCCAGCTGGCCACCCATGGCGTGCCACCAGCTAACTTCTGTGGCGGCATGGGCGGATAGACTCAGGCTGGCAGTAGCCACACCAACGGCAAGCGTGTGCAGTGTAAAACGAGACATAACAGCTCCTTATAGGCCTGAATTCAATCAGGCGGTGCAGTGCGGTTGTTAAGATTGTTGAATGCACTGAACAGTAAGAAGTGTCGATGACGGTTTAGTGAATGCACGATGAATCTGTCGTGACAGACAGCATTAAACTATCAGCGAGCCTGCCCAGTAGGAAAAGGGAGAGGGCGGTGCTAGGGTGATACGAAGAGTCTAACTAATGAGAGCATGATGACCGACGCGACTACTTTGCTGGCGAAACTGGTATCGTTCGACACCACCTCCAGCGAATCAAACTTAGCGCTGATTGAGTATGTGGAAGGCTATTTGGCCAAGTACGGCGTTAGCGCAGAGCGGGTGATGAGCCCTTGTGGTACCAAGGCTAATTTAATTGCAAGAGTCGGCCCTGATGCCGCTGGCGGCGTGATGCTTTCCGGCCATACCGATGTGGTGCCGGTAGCGGGACAGCCCTGGTCGAGCGATCCTTTTACCCTACGCGATGGCGGTGATGGGCGCCTATACGGGCGCGGCAGCTGCGATATGAAAGGGTTCATTGCCTGTGTCCTTGCCAGAGTGCCGGAGTGGGTCAAGGCCCCCTTGCAGCAGCCCATTTATTTAGGCTTCTCTTATGATGAAGAGATTGGCTGCGTGGGTGCGCCAAGCCTCATTAAGCGCTTTTATGAGCACTACTCCACCACCGCCCATGTGATTGTTGGCGAACCCACCAGCATGCAGCCGGTGGTGGCGCAGAAAGGCGCGACCAATTTGCGCACCACGGTGATCGGCCGTGAAGCCCATAGCAGTCAGGTCAATCAAGGCACTTCCGCGATTCACGTGGCCGCCCGGTTAGTGACCTTTATTGAAGACACCATGGCGGCGCTGGTGGAAGAGGGGCGGGTCGATGAGGCGTTTAATGTGCCCCATACCAGCTTGCACGTAGGCAAAATTAAAGGCGGTACGGCGATCAATATTATGGCGCGGGAGTGTCAGTTCGAGTGGGAAATCCGCCACCTGCCGACGGATACCTTTGACGAGATATACGCGCGCTTTGATGCATTTTGCGCCCAGCTAACCGCTGAGCTGCAGGCCAAAGGTAAGCACGTTGAAATCACCACCGAGCCCCTTAACGCGACGGTACCGGGGCTTGCGGATCACGATAATGACCGGGTGCTTCGCTTAGCCAAAGATCACTTGCCTACCGCCTGCTGCAACCACGCGGTGGCTTATGCCACGGAGGCTGGGCAGTTCCAGGGTCAGGGTTTGCAAACCATTATTCTCGGACCAGGCAGCATCGCCCAAGCGCATCAGCCTGATGAGTATATTGACATTGCTCAGTTAGCGGAGTGCGAGGCATTCCTTACTAAGATGGGCCAAGCGCTTGAAAAACCGATCTAAAGCTCTTTAGCCCCGGTGAAAGCAAAAAAAAGTCCCACCCTTGTTTAAGGATGGGACATTTTCATATTGCGATCATACGGTGTCGCTTTTCCTACCACTTCAGTGCTGAGGATGTTCTTCAAACAGCTCAGCCTTGGCATGGCGCATCACATCTTCGCACGCCTGCTGTTGGGCTAACTGCGTCAGCAGGCGTTGAGTTACTTCGAAGCCCTTGCCTAAACAAGTATCTACTTCCTGTTGGCTGACTGCTGGCGTTACCCGGTAATCGATTTTTACCGTGCGCCCGCCACCTTCCAGCCGATCCGCAACTCCCCTGAGCCGCCACGCGATCTTCTCTTTCCAAGTTGCTGATTCTTCCGCGCCTTCGTTTACGCTAAACGTGCACTGCCATTCCGGTTTAAATACCTTCATAGGAGAACCTCCAAAAATTTGGAAAGAATGATTAATCGTGATTCGTACTCCGTCGTCTGAATATGTTGCCCCACTACTATATACCTATTGCAGCGTAAATATCGAAACAATCCTTATCTACGTTGGGCGACGCCAATGAGATGTTTAGGTTAGTCTATGTTAGCGATTTACTAAGAGCTTTTTGTTATGGTCAGTATGAAAGATGTAAGTTGCTTCTGTGGTGAACAATTAATGCTCCAAGCGTGCTGTGGTCGCTACCATCAAGGCCACAATGCGCCGACCCCAGAAGCACTGATGCGTTCGCGTTATTCGGCCTTTGTACTGGGGCTCAGTGACTATTTGCTGGCGACATGGCACTCCTCGACACGCCCTGGAGAGCTTGCGTTTGATCCTGCCACCGAGTGGAAGCGATTGACGATCGTCAGTGCTGTGCCGCCCCTTGCGGATAGTGGCCAGGTGCACTTTCGCGCCTTTTATTGTGAGCATAAGGGGGCGCAGGGACGAAAACGGTGGCATGTATTGGAAGAGGTCTCGCGCTTTGTTAAAGAGGATCAGCGCTGGTGGTATGTCGATGGCTCTCCGACGCTCATTCGCTTAAAGCCGAGCCGAAACGATCCTTGCCTATGTGGTAGCGGACGTAAATTAAAACAATGTTGCGGTTAACTACCAAGTTAAATGAGTTAGACACATAGCCTTCCCCTCATTTGCGTGTAAAACCATAACGTTAACCTTCAGCGCAGTGCTGAGTAGGAGCTCTAGCACATGTCAATTAATGCCCGAGATTTGGCGTTAGAGACTTTAATCTTGATGGCCGCAGCGTCACTGCTGTTCATAGGCGTGGGCGGATTGTTATTTGGTCTTGGTGCTCAAGATGCGTTATATGCGGTAACGCTGGTCCCTGATGCCTCCTTGGCCACCCTAATAATAGGCGCGGGTTTGCTGGCGGCAATGCAACATTGGCGGTGGCTACGGCAACTTAGTGCTTGTCTGTTGATAGCCATGCTGTTGTATACCTTGGCGCATAACCAATGGATGGGTGGCCAGGCGGGTTCATGGCTAACCGGACAGTCGCGGATCACCTCGATTGCCGCCGTCATGTTAATACCGGTTGCGCTGTGTTTGTACCTTGACGCCACCACCCCTGGGCGTCGATGGATGTGGTTGATCATTGGAGGCGTCTGGTGGTTTTTAGCAAGCTTCGTCGTGATGCGTTCATTGAGTGGGGTTGAAGTAGAGCAGCCGCTATTTTCATCATCGCCTGTGGCTGTGGTTGCTTTCGCTGTGTTGCTTGGGACCGCGCTAATCGCGATGGGCGCTCGTCGCCAGTCGCAGCGCATCCATCTAGGGTATCGGTCCATTGGCGCCGCCTTGGGCGGGGTCGCGATCAGCAGTATTACCTGGCTGCTGTTAAGCATGCAGCAGCATAAAGCCACTGAGCAGCAAGCCATGTACTTGCTCGACAATGTAAAGATCAACGCAGAGCATGCGTTGCTTGTTCATATGAATCAGATGCAGCGTATGGCCGAGCGATTGGATGCGTCGGGTGGGGATGTTGACTCAGCATTACTGGCGATTGATACGCAGCACTATCTCCGTGATATGCCAAGCTTAAAAGCAATTGTATTGCTCAATGGGGAGAGTGAAAGCCTGTGGGCGGTAGGCCGTACGTCAAATGAACAGGCTTGGCTTCAGCAACGACTACACCATTCAAATGTAACCGATTGGCTAAACTTTTCATCGGGACAGGCGCGCCTGCGCATCCCTGACAAGGAGTACCCCCAGCGGGTGCTGTTGATCATTCCTACCGAGCAAAACGAACAGCAACTGCTTGCGCTGTTTGACCTTGCCGTCATGCTTAGTTATGAGCTGAGAATGGCGTTAGGGCCATTTCAGGTTAGTGTTAACCGGGGTGCAGAATCTCTGCTGTTACTGCACCCGTCAGGGTCTGAGCGTTCTCTCTCTTTAACACCTGAAAGGGCATTGGCGTCGCAACATACTAACTTGTTAGGCAGTGATCTAACGTTATATGCCTACCCTGGAAGCCAATATAACTGGTACATGATGAGCTTTATGCCAGTGACCGTTGCGATGGGGGGGCTGCTGCTTAGTTGGCTGCTGGCATTTTGTTTAAGCCTCGCCGGGATGAGTATTGCGCGAACTCGTGAGCTATCAGAAGCGCAACGTTCGCTCGCTGAAAGCGAGCAACGCTACCGCTCACTCTTTACGCACCACCCTGATGCGGTATTTTCATTAGACAGTGAAGGGCGTTTTGTTGCTGCCAATGCGAGTTGCGCCGTCATTACGGGTTACACGAATAGCGAAATTTTAGAGCAGCACTTCACACACTTTATCAAAGAGGATGATTTTGAGCGCGTGGGGCACCACTTTTACAGTGCTATGCAGGGCCAAATTACTCGTTTTGATCTCACCATCTATGATCGTAACGGCACGCGCCATATTCTCGATCTGATTGCGTTACCTATTAGTATCAACAACCGCGTTGTAGGAATTTATGGGATTGCCCAGGACGTTACTTTCAGTCGCGCCCAGCAAACCCAACTGCGTACCTTGGAACGTAGTGTGGAAGCGAGTGTAAATGGGGTGCTGATCGCAGACGCTAACCTGCCCGATATGCCCATTGTGTACGCCAATAAAGCGTTTACTGTTATGACAGGCTATTCGCAGGAGGAGGTCGTCGGTAAAAACTGCCGGTTTTTGCAGGGCCGTGATAGCGACCCAGAGGCAGTGGAAAAGATACATCTCCGGCTCAGTGAACAGCGCGAGGTTAATGTCACGATATGCAACTATCGCAAAGATGGCACTCTGTTTTGGAACGACCTCTACATTTCCCCGGTGCGTAACCAAGAGGGTAATGTCACCCATTTTGTGGGGGTACAGCACGATATCTCCAAACATAAAGCTTACGAAGCGCAGTTAGCTTATCAGGCAAGCCACGATGATTTAACGCGCTTACCTAATCGCGCGTTGTTTGAAGATAAGCTCTTGGCGCAGTTTAACCTTTCGCAGCAGAGTGGAAGGCAGCTAGCTGTTTTGTTCGTGGATTTAGATGACTTTAAACCCATTAACGATAATCTTGGCCATGCGCTCGGTGACCGCATATTGGTTGACGTCGCTAAGCGTTTGCAGGCTAGCATTGGGCCAAGCGATACCGTGGCGCGACTGGGTGGCGATGAGTTTGTGATTCTCCTTGTCGATATCGCAAGTGAAGATCATGTGGAGGAGCTTGTAGAGCTTATGCTGGCTTCCTTAGCGCGGCCTTACGGCCTGGAAGGGCACGAGCTCCACCTCTCCGCCAGTATCGGTATTGCGCTCAGCCAAGAGTCGATTTTGCAGCCACAAATGCTGATTCAGCAGGCTGATATGGCGATGTACAAAGCCAAGCAGCAGGGCAGGAATACCTTCGCCTGGTTTTGCCAGGCGTTTACCGACTCTGTCAACGAGCGGATGGTGCTACGCAATGATCTACAAGAAGCCATTGAACGTGATGCTTTCGAACTGTATTACCAGCCGTTGCTGGATCGGCGTGGTCAATTAGCGGGTGTAGAAGCTCTAATAAGGTGGCAGCACCCTACGAAAGGTTGGGTGTCGCCTGCGCGCTTTATTCCCCTGGCGGAGACCACGGGTCAAATAATGCCGATTAGTGAATGGGTGCTTAACCGTGCTTGCTCAGATATGCAGGCGTTAAAACAGAGCGGGATGGGTGCGCTACAAGTCGCCGTTAACCTGTCGCCATTGCAGTTTCAGCGGGCTAGCTTTCTGGCTACGCTGCGTCAAACGCTTGTAACCACTGGGCTTGCACCGGCACAGTTATCGTTAGAGCTGACGGAAGGCATATTGATGGAAAATACCGAAGCCGCCATTAATACCCTGCATGAATTGCGCAATATGCAAATCAGCGTATCTATTGATGACTTCGGCACTGGCTTTTCAAGCTTGAGCTATCTCAAAGACTTGCCGATCAGTACGATTAAAATAGACCGTAGCTTTGTTCATGAGATTACCCACAGTAGTGATGATGCTGCGATTGTGCAGGGGATTATCTCCATGGCGCACCACCTCGGGCTAAAAGTGGTGGCTGAAGGCGTCGAGACTGAAGAACAGCATCAACGTCTGCTGGCATATCAATGTGATATTTTCCAAGGCTTTGGATTGGCGAAGCCAATGCCTATTGACGCTTTGAAGACATTTATGGCCTCGTTAACCGCTGATTCTCCTGATGGAGTGAACAAGTGATGAGTTTGCCGAGCGCAGAGCATTTGGATGCAGAGCCCTGGTATGTGTATCTACTGGAGTGCAAGCGCGGTACCTACGTCGGGATTACCAACAACGTGGCTAAACGTTATCAAGCCCACCTTGCTGGTAAGGGGGCTCGCTACACGCGGGCTAACCCTCCGCAGGCCTTATTAGGGGCACAGCCGTTTGCTGACCGAGTTGCCGCTAGCCGCGCTGAATATCAGTTAAAGCAACAAACGCCGACTCAAAAACGCCATTGGGCTAAGCAGTGGCCTTTCTATTTAGCCATCGACTAAGCAATGATACCCGCTGCCGCTTTAGGGGCGACCATGAAGGAGCCGCCATGCTGACGTTTTACTCAGAAGACAGCCGCTTGCGCCAGGTGCAAACAGAGTTACATGACGGCACCCTGGTGACCCCGTTCGAGTGCCCTGAGCGCCTTGATTTAGTGCTTAAGCAGCTTCGTCAGTCCAGCCTTGGCGATATTCGAACGCCCAAAACGTATGGGCTAGCACCCGTGCTGGCAGTGCACGATGAAGGCTACGTGACATTTTTAGCCAACTGCTGGAAAGAGTGGTTAGCCGCTGAGCATGAAGGCGAAGCGATTCCTAATATCTGGCCCGCACGATCGATGCGCAGTGACCGTATTCCTGCCTCTATTAGTGGCCAGTTAGGCTACTACGCGCTGGCAGCCGAAACATCCATTTCAGCAGGCACTTTTGAAGCTGCCATGGCGAGCAAAGACGTCGCGTTGGCCGCCGTAGAGCATATGCTAGAGACCGGTGAACCCAGCTTCGGCATGTGCCGGCCGCCCGGCCACCATGCCGCTTATGATCAGTTTGGTGGTTACTGTTTCTTCAATAATGCAGCCATCGCTGCGCAAAGAGCGCTGGATGCAGGCAAGCGGCGAGTTGCTGTTCTTGACGTTGATTTTCACCATGGCAACGGCACCCAGCAGATTTTCTATGGCCGTGACGATGTGCTGTTTGTCTCGCTGCATGGTGATCCTGCCGTCACGTTTCCTTATTACTTAGGCTACGCTGATGAAATAGGTGAAGGGAAAGGCGAGGGGTTTAATGTCAATTATCCCTTGCCACCGGGTACCAGCGTGGTTGATTGGATGGCAACCCTGGAACAGGCATTGGCGCAAATCCAAGCTGCAGAATGCGAGTGTCTGATTGTATCTCTCGGCGTCGATATCTTTGAAGACGACCCCATCAGTGCCTTTACATTTACCAGTGCAGATTTCACCGTGTTAGGTGAGCGATTGGCCCAAACAGGCTTGCCCAGCGTTTTTCTGATGGAAGGGGGCTATGCGGTAGATGAAATAGGTGTCAATGTAGTCAACGTGTTACAGGGTTTTGAGCAGGGTTTAAAAAAGGCTTAGGACAGCATTTATTAAAGGACAAAGGTTAACCAGTGACAGCGGCCCGTAAATCGGGCAGGCTAACGCCCTTTTAACGGGCAGGGAGCTCAAGCGTGGCAGTGTATGGTGGAATTCAGGCGCACGAACTAGAGCGTTGGCTTAACGCGTTAACCAACGCTGCCTATGATCGACGCTGCCCGCTGGTAAACGTGCACGGTGGCAACGCCCGTGCGCGCACTGCTCGCCAAAATCTATTGCTTCTCGCCCACGACTATCGCGGCGGCCTGCTCACCCGCGAAGAGAGCGCATCAGCCCTCGGCCGCTGGTGTCAAACCTACCTTTCCGAAGCGGAGTGGTATGTACTGGTAGGTACGCGCCAACCGCCTTCTCATCCGCAAGGCGAAGCAGCGTTAAGTGAAAAAGAGCGAAGCCTCAGCGTACTTAAGCAGCACCGGGTGGGGTAATTGTCAGTCAGCCTAGTAGCCGCATTGAATGGCCGGTCATTGAGTCAACAGTAAAGTGTACAAAAGCTCCCAGCGGGGAGCTTTTTTTGTGCGTGTAGTTTTATGCTTATCGCAGTCTCCGAGTGCGCGCTGTCCGTTTGAATGCACATAAAACAGTAAATAAATTAGTGGGCGCTTAATAGGGATGTATTGACAAAAGTTTATCAGGGATATTCTGTTGGAGAGCAGCCTGACGTTTTTAGGGCTAGGTGTCGATCCAGTCAT
>NZ_REBQ01000044.1 GCF_007692655.1 Halomonas sp. | reverse complement strand
TCGTTTATGGGACTGCGACAGGTGGTGTCGACTCATAAGGTGCCGATTTAGTCTCGGAAAGTGCGCATTACAATGCGGAACTGAAAAAAATCGTCGTCATCATTAAGATGGCGACGAGGGCTCTGGCCGGGTAGCCAGCCACAAGGCAATCAGCGCCAGCAGGGCCACCACTGCCCAGCGCAGCCAGCCAGGGCCGAGCGTCCAAGCGGTGATTAGTGCACTCAACGCTATGGTGCAAACGGCCAAAAACTTAGCGCGCCTGGGGATGGCGCGCTCTTGCTCCCAGTTAACCAGCAGGGGGCCGACATAGTGGCGTGAACGAATCCATGCCTCGAAGCGCGGCGAGCCTTTGGAGGCGCAGTAAACCGCCATTAGCATAAACACGGTGGTAGGCAGCAGGGGCAGAAAAATGCCTAGTACGCCAATGCTAAAACTCAACCCTGCCAAGCCCACCCAAAAAATACGTATCAACATCATCTATTCACTTCCTATGGGCCTCGTACCTGCACTTAATCTATAAACGGCTGTGTGTGGGAATTACCTCACTATGATAGTGAGTTTTAACTTAATACTAAAAATAGCCAGCCACTTGAGAAATGTCCTCTTCATTTAATACCCCCGCCTGCCAGCGAAGTGTCAGCCAGGCTAATAAATAGTCATAGCGGGCACGGGACAGGTCGCGTAGCGCCTCGAAACGTTCGCGTTCGGCGTTTAGCACATCCAAATTGGTTCGTTCACCGCCCAGAATGCTTCGCCGTGTAGCTTCCAAGCGCTCTGTTGCGGCGTCTACTGTCTGCTGGTAGGCCTCAATACGTTGTTGGCTGCTACGGCTTAGCCGGTACTGGCGCTCAACATCGTTCAGTAGTTCTATGGTGGCGGCATCCAATTCATGGCGTGTCTGTGCATAGCGATTGTCTGCCTGACGGCTAGCCGCCACGACTCGGCCGCCTGAATAGAGCGGTAAGTTGACCTCCACACCAATGCTATCGGTGTCGTAACGCTGACCAATGACGTTTTCAGAGTTGGAGTCGGAGATCTGGCTGCGTGCGTATAAGCGCACATTTGGCAGGTGTCCGGCGCGTTGCTGATTCAGCTGGTGACGAGCAGCTTCCAGCAGGCTGCGCTGGGCGGCCAACTCAGGATTATGGGCCAGCGTGCGTTCGTGCCACTGCTCCAGTGACAACACGGAGCTTTCCTGGGTGGTTTGTACATTGCGGGCTAGCCGGTCGGCCTGCAGGGGGGCGAGTGCACCGGGTGGGGCTCCTGTGCCAGTCAGGGCACGCAGCGCATTGTGGGCATCACTCAAGCGGTCTTCGGCTTCAATCAGTTGGGCTTCCACCAGGCGTGCCTGGGCGGCAATCTCCAACTGGTCGGTACGGGTGCCCTCGCCATAATCGATAAAGCGCTGGCTACGCTGATGCTCTTCTTGCAGGGCACGCAGGTGGGCTGTTGCCAGTTCGATATCGTCGTGGGCGTAAAGTACTCCCGTGTAGGCCTGGAGAACGTGAACGGCTAGCGCCTGACGGGCGCGCTCAAGCGTCAGCTCCGCGGCTTGGGCCTGTGCTTTACCAGCTTGATACTGGGCTAAAGCCGCCGCATCCAGCAAGGGCTGCGTTAGCGTGAAAGATGAGGAGTAACTGGTGTAATCCATATCGCTTGTGGTCGAGCCGAGGGGTGTTTCCTGCCGCACTTCCGACCAGTTTTTAGCCCGTGAGTAGCGATAGTTGAGTGAGGGCAGTAACGCTGAGCGTCCTAGCGCTCGGGCCTGTTGCCCTGCTGCACTCTCGCTCTGTGCGGCCAGCCAGCCTGGATCATGCTGTTTAGCCAGCTCGTAGGCCTCGCGGAAGTCGAGTGCGAACGCATTGAAAGAGCAGCAGAGGCAGGCGATCAACAACCAAGTGCGATATCGCCGTGATGCAGCGCGAATCATGCATCCCCCCAAGCCGTGCGGGCGCGGTCAAGCAGTGGCTTAAACAGATAGTTGAGCAGCGTGCGTTCGCCAGTGCGCACAAAGGCTTCGACCGGCATACCCGCTTTGAGCGGTTGGCTGCCCAAGGGTGAGAGGTCATCGGCGGCTACTTCGACATACATGCGGTAGTAAGGCAGCCCTGTTTGTTCATTGGTTAGCCGGTCGGCGGAAACCTGGCTGACAACCCCGGGTATGCGTGGTGTGCTGCTACGCTCGAAAGCGGTAAAGGCAAGCTCAACTGGCAGGCCCGCGTGCACCCGGTCAATCTGTTCAACGGGCAACTGGCCCTCCACCCATAAGGGTTCGCCCTGGGGGACAATTTCCATCAGTAAGGCGCCGGGCTGGGCCACACCGCCTTCGGTATGCTGGGTTAGCCCCACCACCGTTCCTGAGCGAGGAGCGCGTATCTCGGCATGGGCCAGGTCAAACTCGCTGCTTGCCAGTTGGCTAGTCAGCTCCTGGGCACGCAAGCGTGCCTGGGACAGTAGTTCCTGGACGTCACGCTGATACTCTTCATTGCGCTGGGTCAGGCGAAGCTGTAACTCATCGATCTGGCGTCGGGTCTGCTGCAGCGTGCCGGTCTCTGCGGCAATGTCGGCCTGAAGCTGGGCATAGCTGTTTTCGATTTCCAGCAGTCGGTTGCGGGGAATATAGCCGTCGGCAGCCAGCTCACGCAGGTTGTTGCGCTGCTCACCCAGGGCTGACAGGCGCAGCCGTTGTTGGCTCATCGAGGACTCCAGCCCCGCCGCCCGGGCACGCTGACCATCAAGGTTGGCCTCGATTCCCGAGATTTCAGCGGCCAGGGCATTGCGCCGGCTGGTGAATAACTGGCGCTGCAATGCCAGCATGGTGCCGACCTCCACATCGGCACTGCTCATCAGGTCGGAAGGCATGCTGATAGTGCTTAGTTGGTCACGCTCGGCCTCCAAACGTGCTGTTTCTGCCAGTGATGATGCCCGTTGTAAGCGCAGTGCACGGGCTTGATGTTCCAGTCGTGTGGTTTCCAGGCTGATAAGCGTCTGGCCTTCTGTCACCTGGTCCCCTTCACGCACCCATAGCCGCCCAATAACACCGCCGGTTGGATGCTCAACCGCCTGTCGATTACCGGAGACAACCACTGTTGCGGGTACCGCGATACCATTATCCAACGGTGCCCAGGCTGCCCAAGCCACAAACAGTGCTAAGCCTCCCAGTAGTAGCCAACTCCCTATGCGTAGCGGTCGTCGCTTACGGCGCAGGGCGAGTGCTTGCCAGTCCGGTGTGGTTGAGGCGGTGTGTGGTTTTGCAGCAGGCGGCGCCTGGGAGATATCGCGAAGGGTCATGCGCGTTGCTCCTGACGATTGATGGAAACGTCGCCGTAGGTATAAGCGCCTTGCGCATACGGGCTGGTCATCGCGCCATTGGCAGGTGCTGCCGCTTGGCGGGCAGCGCTCAGGGCCTGCAAGATCTCTTCAGTGGGGCCGAACTTCTGCAGGCGGCCTTCGCGTAGTACTAGCAAGTGAGACGTGGCCTTGAGTACCTGAGGGCGGTGGGTGATCAGCACCACCGTCACGTGGCGTTCGCGCAGTCGCTGTAACGCTTCCAGGAGTGCTGTTTCACCGGCATCATCAAGGCTTGCATTGGGTTCGTCCAATACGACGAGCGCCGGGGGACCGTAGAGCGCCCTGGCCAGGGCAATACGCTGGCGCTGCCCGCCCGAAAGGCCGATCCCGCTATCTCCCAAGTAGGTGTCGTAGCCATTGGGGAGGGCCAGAATCAGTTCGTGTACGCCCGCGGTTTTGGCGGCCTCGACGACCTTCATGGGGTCTGGTTCGCTGAAGCGGGCGATATTCTCCGCCACGCTACCGGCAAACAGCTCGACATCCTGAGGCAGGTAGCCGATATGAGGCCCCAGCAGCGCCTTGTCCCAGCGCTGGATATCGGCACCATCCAGCCGCACGATACCGATCTTTGGCTTCCAAACACCCACCAGCAGTTTGGCCAGGGTAGATTTGCCTGACCCCGAAGGCCCGATAACACCGAGCAGGCTGCCTGCTTCCAATTGGAAGCCCACTTGAACCAGCGTGGGGACTTTTCCGCCGGGCGGCATGGCGCTCACCGGCTCCACATTAAGCTTGCCCAGCGGGGCAGGGAGGTCCATGCCTGGCTGGCGGGTCGGGTGTGCTGTTAGCAGGTTACCCAAGCGTTGGTAAGCCAGCCGTGTCGATGACCACTGCCGCCAGGCATTGATGACCTGATCAATGGGGCTGAGTGCACGGCCCATCAGGATAGAGCCCGCGATCATGGTGCCAGGGCTGATCTGCCCGCCAATTGCTAGCCAAGCGCCCAACCCCAGCACCAGTGACTGCAACGCGACGCGCAGGCTCTTGGAGATAGCAGTAACCAGAGCGGTACGCTCGCTGGCCAGCCCCTGCAGCGCGACAAAGCCATCGTGCAGGTGCGACCAACGGCGGGTAAAGGCCGACAGCATACCCATCGACTCGATGGCATCGGCATGGCGCAATTGTGCTTCCGCCATGGCATTGGCCTGTACAGAAAGCGCACCCGCTTCACGCAGCGGCGGCTGGGAAAGCCGTTCATTCAGCCACGCTAAGCCCACCAGTACCACGGCGCCCCCCAGCGCCAGGCAGCCAATCCAGGGGTGGAACATAAACATCACCAGCAAATAGAGCGGGAACCAGGGGGCGTCGAAGAACGCAAATACCGCGTTGCCGGTGATAAATTGGCGCAGCGAATCAAGATCCCGCGTGGCTTGCCCCGCCTGGGCTGCCTGGCCGCTTAGCCCGCGTTCGAAGGCCGCCGCGTAAACCCGCTCCCCCAGTTGTTCATCGAACCGTTCGCCAATATGAATGACTGCCGAGCTGCGTATGTACTCCAAGGCACCCATTAACGCCAACAGCCCCAGCGCCATGCCCGTTAGCATCAGTAGCGTGGTGGTATTGCCGGAAGCCAGTACGCGATCATAGACCTGCAGCATATACAGCGGCGGCACTAGCATCAGCAGATTGATAACTGCACTGAACAGCCCTACCGAGCGCAGTGTGCCGCGGTATCGGCCGAGTGCTCGGTAGAGTTCGTTTCCGGGCTGGCGTTGGGAGGGGGTCATTGGGTGTGTCCCTGAAAGTAGACGTAACAAAGAACCCCTGTATTGACTATTGCGCTTGGTAATGCGGCGTTGAAATTAACCTCAAAATGCTCATTTACACATTGTAAACTCCGCTTTCTCGGATAATTTCGCCTTGCCTAACCTGCGCTCATAACGTCAATCAAGGGATTCTAACTCAACGAATCGCCATAGCCATTCGTCTCGAATTCGTTCTCTCATTAGTGCTTTGGTCACGTCTCTGCTTGACTTCTCGTCTCATCGGGCGAGAATGCCGAGGCACCGCGCCAAGGCATCACGCCCCTGACGCGGTGTTTGAACGTTGCGGCAAGGGGATCCCCCTTGCCTTTTTTATTAGCTGTTTATAGCGATGGCGTTGCTCACGCAGCCAGGGCGAAATCGAATTCGCTGGTAGATACACCGGTGACGGAAGCTGGGATGATATCGTTGAGAAGGCCAGCATCGTCCAGTACCGCTAGTAGGCCGCCCTGGCTAACAGATGTGCTGCTGTCCCATCCTTCCACTGAACCGTTCATCAGGCCCCAGATCACGTCGTGAACCGCATTCTCGCGACCGTCAGCAAGATCACCCTCCAGCGGCGAGGTGAAGTCAAAGGTGATGAAGCTGTCGGTGACGGTGCCGTTATTATTGAGACCTCCACCCAGCGTTAGCGTCTCCAAGGTGCCGTGCAGCGTATGGCTGGGAAAGTCGTAAGTGAGATCACCCGTTGCCGAGAAGGCGAAGTCACCACCGTTTAGGGCCATGGCATAGGTATCGCCAGAGAAGGGATTGGAAGAAAGGCTCCCTCCTGTGTAGAAACCCCCAGTATTAGCGGGGTGCTCACCGCTGACACCTTCACTCTGGAATGTGAGAAGCAGCGATTCCAGGGAGCCGACTGCGAACTCACCTGGGAAGTTGTTTTCATCGTAAGCATAGGAAATAGACATTTTTCTTACTCCTTTCGTCTTGCTTGGTTAAGAGAAACTCGTCGGCCTATCCGGCGAGCCCTAACGGGCATGATCCTCATGCCCCCTTCTCATACCCTATGTAAGGGATATGAGCCTTCAACTACAGCGGAAGCAACCGCTATAGCCTCAGAACTGCAACTCTATTCCTGCCATCGCCGTGCGCCCTGGTGCATAGGTGCGAGAGAAAATATCCGAGTAGCCGGAAACGTAGTTGCGGTCACGTAGATTCTCTATGGAGGCACGCATTAGCAGGTGGTCATTGAAGCGGTAGCTGGCATAGAGGTCCCAGGTAACGTAGCTGGGCCAGATGGCGTATTCGAAATCTTCCGGTTTACCTTCGGCGCTATAGTTGAGCCGTGACCCCATATCCAGCTTTTCATCGAATAGGCGTGTACCGATTACCCAACTACCTCGATCCATCGGCACATTGCGGGCACTGTTCATCCCATAGCCTGTGGCTTGTCCTCCAGAAGCACAGATCAGCTGTTGGTCAAGATAAGCTTCATAGGAGTCGTAGCCGTTCGCGGTCGCCCACTGATGCTCTTCCGTGTAGTTGCCTGCCTCATCAGGCATATCAAACTGGGGCTGATGGCTGCCCAATGGCCATCTTTCTTGACAGAAACTTTGGTCACCACCTAGTACATGGGTGTAGTTGAGGCGCGTGTACCAACTGCGGGCGTCGTAGTCGAGCTCCAGCTCAATACCACGAAAATTCATGGGAAGGCGGTTATTGATAAACATGGTATTACCCAGTCCCGCGCCAGCTACGACACCGGGCAGGGCATTGGCCATGCTGGTAATGAGGTAGTTATCTGCGCGGGTGTCGTAGTAGGCCACTTTGCTGAGTAGACGGTCATTGTCCGTCAGTAACCCCTGGAACACGGTATTAAAGCCCACTTCCCAACTACGAGAGGTTTCAGGGTCTGCATGGGGGTTGGGGAACATCACTGCGAAGGGGTCGCCGGGGTGGCTACCTTCCATTAATGATTCGGTCAGTGCTGGTGGCCGCCAGGATTCGCCCCAACTGGTGAATAGCTCGAACCAATCCGATGGGCGATAGGCTGCCTGCAGGGTCGGCAGCAGTTTATCCTCACGATTATTGACGTCATACTCGTACATTCCGTGATCCGAAACATAACCAGGAGCGTATAGGCCACGATTAAAAATGAGATCATAGGTGCCAGCATCACGCATCCTCTGCTTGGCTTCCTCGTCAAACCTTCGATCAAACTGCTCCTGACGAGTTAGATAGCTCCATTCCACTCCAGGTACACGGGTATCGCCTTTGAGGCGGTAGTAGTCGTAGCGTAGGCCTCCGCCCAGTGTCCAGGTGTCGTTTTCCCACACTAAATTGCCGAAGGCGCTAGCGATGCTGCGCCTTCCATTGGGCTGAAGCACATTTTCGGATGTCGTGATGGAACTGCCACGCCTATCATATGAAGTGCTGGAGTCCCCTCGGTCTTGGAAATACTCAATCCCATGGTTGAAACGAAAACCATCGACCTCTCCAAGAGAAAAACGAGCGGTATTCTCAAATGCTAGTCCATAGGTCTCGATATTGGTCACGACATTGGAGCCTAGCCCGGCTTCGCACTCCGCGCGCCAACTATCAGGAAAAGGTGTCGAACATAGCCCTAGATTCCAGGCAGTTTCGGTCATATTGATATCCCCCACCATGACCGGGCGCCCCTCCTGGGTATAGCGCTCATTATCGGTGGAAACGCGATAAATTCTCGCGCCAAGATCAATCAAGTTAGAATCAGGGTTGAAGGTATATTCCAGCCCGATGGACTGCGAAGTCGCTTCAGCATCACCACGTTTTTGCCACGCCTCGTCGCCGTCGAGCGCGCTGCCATCGCCGGTGTTGATGACTCGACGATCGGAGACGTTGTTGTAGGAGATTTCGGTATCCAGGTAGGTAAACTGTAGCGCCTGATCAGGAGTCAGGTTCAGCCGCGCCTTGAACAGGTTGGACTCCTGAGTTTGGTCGGAAAACTTGACGCGATCGACGACCTGCTCGCTATTTCGGCCTTCAACGCCGTCCTGTACTCCGACTAGCAGCCAGTCAAAGCTTTCCTTTCTGCGACCCGGTGAGTATTCGCCCAGGCTTCGCCGACTCCTCGCACCGAGCAGCTCCAGGTGATCACCAAAGCGTCCTGCCACCGCGGCACTGCCGATAAAGTTGACCCCGTTACCTTCGCCACCTAGTCCTGTATTGGCTCGGATACGAGCGCCGACATCATTGCCATCCATGATGATGTCGTCATAGTTAAGGGTTCGGAAATTAGCACTGCCCGCGATGGAGCCTGCACCATGCATGCTAGAGCTAGGCCCTTTTTCTATTACCACGTCACTGAGCAGTTCGGAATCCACATACATGTTGCCATTGCGCTGCTGGTGAGCGTTCTCGTTGAAGTTCTGGCGCATACCGTCAATCATCATATTGACGCGCCCAAAATCCTGCATGCCGCGGATATTGACCGACAGCGCAGGGTCTTGGGTATTCACGGCGCTGTAGACGCCTGGGGTTTCAATTAGCATGTCAGCAGCATGACGCGGCGGTAGGCGATCAATCTGCTCCCGGCTGATAACACTCACAGAACGGGGCTCGTGATAGACCCAGTCGTCGCCAATACGGTCAGCCGATACCGTTAGAGTGCTGAACGCTGTTTGGTTGCCCACGGTGGTTGAGGTGGTCGGTTCCAGCAGTTCCGCCGTTCTGCCATTGCGGTATGAAATGATCAGTGACGAGTCGGCTAGCAGTGTGCGTAGTGCTTCATCAGCGGTCATTTCGCCGCGTAAGGCTGGTGCGATACCGTCGATGGGCTGGCCATCCTGGCGGACGACGGCAATCTGTGTGGTGGCGGTAAATTCACCCAGCGAGTAGAGCAGGTGCTGCTCGGGCAGGTCGAACGTATAGCGCTGCTGCAAAGGGTTTTGCTGCGTCGCATCGGGTGAGGCTGGTACAGACTGGGCCTGTGCCTGGGTGGCCAACAGGCCCAGCATAATAGCGGCTGTGGCATACCTAAAAGTAGGTCGACGCTTAGGCTTAAGGCTCGCCTCCAGCGGCTTGAGTGGGAAACCCTTGAAGTGCATGAACGTAATGCCCCTTTTGTTTATGCTAATAATAATCGTTTGTATAAGCATTAACGTTTGAGGCTAGGGTTTCCCTCATCAAAAAAGGGATAATTATTGGTTTGGGTGCTTGGCAATAGGCTTTATTTATCTCAGGGAGCCGGATCGGCTGCCACGGAAATAGCTAATGCTACAACAATAATGGCGCTGTGTAGCAGGGCGCCAGCTGCGGTGGACAGTAACAGTGGCATCCATATTCCACTGGTTTCGCTCATTAGCCCGTAGAGAGTGCCGACGCATAAAGCTAGCAAGGTGATGATGAATAAAAGTGCAGCCCACCAGCTGAGCAGCAGCGTTGCAGCAGGTAAGCAGTAGTTAAGAAGCTTTGGTTTTTGGTACAGCATCGCTTCATTCATTGATGTTCCCCAGGTTTTTATACATGTGAAATCAAGCGCTGATGATATTTTGTGTTTTTTATAAATTCTTCAGTGCCAACGATTCTACGAATTTAAAAGCATCCCGTGCGCCTTGAAGAGCCTGATCTTTTTGCTCATCTGAAAGAGATAGGGCGTCCAGTTGGGCAGTGAAGTATCGCCAGTGCAGCCCACGACCTGAATCGCTAGGAGCAAGGTGGCGAGCGCCAAAGTTGGCCGATAATCCCAATTGCGCTGCACTCTTGAGCAGGAAAGCCGCGCCAAGGTTTGAGCCTTCATTAACGTAAAGCCAGCCCAGAGCGGCTGCCAGAGAATCTATAGGGGGAGGCGAAGCGAGGCTTACATTCAGCTCTTCCTGATTAATTGATAGATCTTTGGCATCAAGTTTCACTGCGTTAAAACGGCAGCGTTGCTCAAGTCGTTCCAGCCACTCACAGAGATCCGCCTGCTGATAGAGTGGGGCGGTGTGGTGTTGGAATTGGTATTGAACTGTGAGAAACCGTTTGTAGCCATCGAGGTTGGCAAACGGGGAGAGCGCCATGATGGCTTTGTCGACACGTTCATGGGCTGCGTGGGTGGAGAGTTTCAGCTGTTTGCTTAGTGGCAGTGTGCTTGCTGGCTTGGCTTGGGTAAGTATGGCTTCCATAAGGCACTCGCGGACAGTGGGTAGATAATAATGAAAGGGCGCTAAAGCGGGTTTGCCCTTCTCCTCGGGTAAGCACAAGGTTTTTTATTAGCCTGCGCTTGTTGAACGTAACCAAATCATGTTGCCTGGCAGGTGGTGAGCCTCAATGGTTGATAGGCTGGTTAATGTTTCGAGTATTATGTCGGGGTGATCAGTGGAGAAGCTGCCTGAGAAGCTAAGATCAGCAAACTCCTGGTCATTGAAAATGACTCGACCGGGCAGCAAGCGTTCGAGCTGCTCTACAACATCGTCAATACCTGCCCGATCGAAGATGATCCTGCCCTCTTTCCAAGCCAGGGCCAGTTGGGTATCTATTTGCTGGGTTTCCCCGAGCTTTCCGTTGTCCACGATAAGCTGCTGGCCTGATGTCAGCACAGCTTGGTTCTGGTAGGCATCGCTGACGGCGACTCGGCCTTCACCGACGGTAATAGTGACGCGGGAGTGAAAGCGGCTAACGGCAAAATGCGTTCCCAGCACGGTTACCGATATATCACCTGCCACAATTCGCATTGGCCGCTGGGAGTCTCGGTAGGCATCAATCCACAGCCGACCACGCCTTAGTGTCAACTCACGCTGAGACTCGCCCAGGGCGATATCAAGTGCACTGTTGCCATCTAGAAAGAGTGATGAACCATCTTCCAGCTCCACCTGTTGTGCTTTCCCTGATGAAGTGGCTATATCGGCCATCCAGCGATCCAGGCGCGCCGGGTCGCGCCAGAGTTCGAAGCTCAGCAGCATGGTTAACATTAATACCGCCGCGACGGCCCACCCCAACCGGTATCTCGGCGCGGCCTGCGTCGGGCGTGACTGCTGGGCGGAGTGGTACTGGCCAAACAGCTGCGCCGGGGCTTCAATGTCATCCCAGAGTTGAAGCGCTTCTTGATAAGCTGCTTGATGGCTATCGCAAGCGCTTATCCACCTTTGAAAGTCCAGACGATCCTGGGGAGTGGCACTGTCATCCTTGACACGTAGATGCCAGCTAAGCGCAGTATCGAGCATATCTTCATCAAAACGATGCGAGTCATCTGGCTCGCCAGAGGCAGTTGATGATCTCTTCACGGTGTTACCTCTTTTGCGAGTGCGTCGTATTATTATTGGTATAACGTTTGGCTCGCTGATCTTCCTCATCTCTAACCTGTTGTTGCCATTTTCGGCACAGGCGCATCGCACGCATCATATCTTTCTCGACGGTGCTGATAGATACGCCCAAGCGCTCGGCGATGGCGGTATAGGTTTCCCCTTCTACACGGTTAAGAAGAAAAACTTCTTTGGCGCGTTCGGGCAGCGTGTCCAACTGCGCTATTAGCCGCTGCCACTGCTGTAGTGTGGTCGCCAGTTTTTCGGGGCTGGGGTTTTGAGAGGAGTGATCAGCACTATTGTGCAGTTCATGCTCCTGATGACGTTGTCGTACCGCTTGCGCACGCAGATGATCCAGCGCCAAGTTATGTGCTGTGCGATGCAGCAGGCCCGGCGTATCAGCATCGGTGGTTGGGCGTTGCCATAGTTTTAAGAACGTTTCCTGAGCAAGATCTTCTGCTTCGCTGGCACTGCCCACGACGTGTCTAATCCGTTTGACAAGGCGCTGCCGCTCGTTGTTAAACATATGTAGCAGAGAGGAGGATGGCTTGCTCATGGCGGTATCGGGTTGATTCCTGGCAGTAGGCTTAGGGCGCTAGGGCAAGTAGGGGATGACTTAAGACTCCGCCCTCAATGCGCTGTAGCTCGGCAGCATAAATGTCAGCGATCAGGGTAGGGTTGAGCACCTGAGCGGGCGTGCCATGTTTAATCCGCTCTCCTTGGTGCATTAACCACACGCGATCAGCGTAGGTGCCCGCCAGGTTCAGATCGTGAAGCACGCAGACAACCGCCATGCGATGTTGTATCGCCCAGGTGCGCAACTGGCGCATCAGGCGCTGCTGTTGGCCGATGTCCAACGCGCTGGTGGGCTCGTCCAGCAATAAAAGACCGCCATCCTTGGCGGTAGAAGAACGCCGTGAAAGGAGCTGGCAGGCTCCCCTTGCCACCATCACGCGTTGCCGTTCACCGCCGGAAAGCGATAGCACGCTACGCCTGGCAAGATGGGTCAGGTCTAAGTCATCCAGCAGTTCAGCGACCAGGGATTGCTCTGGATTGCTGCCTAGTGACACTAACTCGGTCACTTGCCAATCAAACCCCAGGGGCTCCTGTTGGGCGACCAGCGCCCGGCGGCTGGCAAGCTCGGTGATAGGCCATTCGCGCAGTGGTTTACCGTCCAGGTGAAGCTCACCCTGTTCACAGGCGCGAAAACCCGACAGCATACTAATGAGCGTACTTTTGCCGGCCCCGTTGGGCCCGACAATAGCCAGCAGCTCGCCTGGGCGAATGGTGGCATCTAGTGGAGTGATCGTGGGAGTGGTGGTTAAACCAGCCTGATGGAGTGTTAGCATGCTCGGTTCCTGCGCATCAGTAGGTACAGGAAGTAAGGGCCACCCAGCAGGCTGGTGAGCAGTCCCACGGGGATTTCCGCTGGGGCGCCCAGGGTACGTGCCAGGGTATCGGCGACCACTAACAGCAGTGCGCCGCCAAGCATTGAGGCGGGCAGCAGCAGGCGGTGGCCCGGCCCTAGCCATAGCCGTAAGCAGTGGGGAACCAGTAGGCCAAGGAAGCCAATCACGCCGGTCAATGCAACGCAGAGCCCAACGCCAAGGGAGGTGGCCACCACGATACGGCGCTTTAGGCGTGGCGCGTCTAATCCCGCTGCATGGGCAGTGGTTTCGCCAAGTTGCAGTAGATCAAGCTCGCTGGCGCTGCGCAGTAGCATCCAAAGGGCCAGAGGGATAAGCACCAGGGCCAGCGCTGTGGTGCGCCACAGGGAGTTGGTTAAGCTGCCCATACCCCAGAGGCTGAGCTGGCGGAGCTGTTCGTCGCTGGCAATAAAGGCCAGCAAACCGCCACCGGCTCCCGCCAGGGTATTAATGGCCAGACCCGCCAATAGCAACGTCATGACCGCAGCACTGCCGCCGCCTTGGCGCTTGGCTAAGCCAAACACGATGACACACACGCTTAGTGCACCTAGAAACCCCGCCGCAAACTGGCCATACAGGCTGGCCGCACCGCTCCCCTGAAACAGCACTATCCATAGCGCGACGAACAGCCCCGCGCCGCTGGCAAGCCCCAGTAAGGTGGGGTCGGCTAAGGGGTTACGAAACAGGCCCTGCATGGCAGCGCCGCTGCCTGCCAGCATGGCGCCGACCACCACGCCCAACAGCAGGCGCGGCAAACGCAGCTGCCACCATACCTGTACGCTAAGGGCATTCGCCTCCCCTGTGATAAGCGCCCAAGGGGAAATGCCCAGCGCGCCAGAGCTTGCGCTCCACGCCAGTGCGGCGATAAGGGCGATGGTTAAGCCAATCAAAACGCGGGGTGTTCGACGTATGGGTAGCCAGGCGCGGTAGCGATACGTATTGAGGCTCGCGATCATGGGCTTGCCTGGGCGGTGGTGGCTGCGCCTAGCAGCGCTTCTGCATCGCGGCGCAGCGCCATCAGTTGGTCAGGCGCGCGGGGGCCAAAGCCGAGCAGTGCCTGGTCATCGATGACAAGTAAGCGTTGGTCGCGGCCGGCGGGCGTTAGCGCCATGCCGGGCAACTGCCACAGCGCTGCTTCCCCGCCCAGGGCGTCTAACCCCCGCTTGGAAATCACCACTAGCTCGGGTGCCTCCTTTGCCAGCGCTTCAGCGCCTACACTGTGGTAGCCCTCCATCGCTGCAAACGCATTGTCCAGGCTAACGGCTTCCAGCGCGGTGTGTGCCGCGGTATTGCTACCCGCCACGCGAGGCGTTAAACCGCTGTGCTGGAGAATAAACATGGCTCTCGTTGGCGGCAGCGGTGGCAGGCTGGCTAAGGAGTCGAGGGTGTTTGTTAACTCACGGGCCAATGCCTCGCCCTGGGAGGCTCGGTTCGTTTGCTGTGCGACGGCGCGTACTTTATCGGCAATGGCCGCAAGGGTCGGCGGGGCGTCGATCATATCAACGTCTAAGCCAACGGCGGCCAACTGCTCAATGACTTCTTTGGGGCCAGCATACTGGTTAGCCAGAACGCGGCTGGGTTGCACGGACAACAGGCTCTCTGCAGAGAGCTGGCGTAGATAACCCACGGAGGGCAGTTCGGCCATCTCAGGGGGGTAGAGGACGGTATCGTCGCGGGCCACTATGTTGGCATCGGCACCCAGGGCTGCCAGGGTTTCGGCGATATCACCGCCCAGCACAATCCACCGTTCGTCGCCTGGCTCACGCTCGTTAGCATGGGCCAGGGGCGCGCCTGTGAGTAGCCAGCCCAGCGCCATGGCGTAGCATAAGCGGATGCCCCAGCGGTGCTGCGTCATGCAACCTCCTCGCAGTTCCCCAGCTCGTCCAATAGCTGCCGCCATTCGCGCCTTTCAGCGCGTCCCTCTTGGCGTTCAGCGTAAATTTGTAGCACCAGAGAACCCGCTGCATCGAAGGCTTCGATACTGGTCACACCGCCGTCGCGGTTGGGTTTATTGACTTGCCACACTTGGTCGATAGCAGCGTCATCCAGGTGCAGGGTGAACTGCTCGCCAAACAGGTTTAACCAGCCGCGCGCACGTTGCGGGGCGGGCAGAGTGCCGGTACGAATCTGCACACAGCCAGGGCTGGCGACAAACAGCATCAACGGCAGCTCACGCTGGCTGGCGAAGTGGAGTGCTGTTTCCAGCGCCTGCACGGGAAGCGCGCGGGTATAGCGGCCTTCCATTAGCTGGTTGGCTTCAATACGTTCCAGGTGATGGCGTTGAAGAAGCGCGAAGAACTGGTGCACATCACGCATGGCGGCCCATTCACTGGCCAGGGTCGGCGCCTCGGGAAGAGGGCGCTTTTGGCGAGGCATACTCTGGGTAAATGCCGGTGTATCCCGTGTGCCTAAGGCGGCTAGTGCTCCCCAGGGGCGAGGCAGGGGGTGCTCTAAGGCAAAGCATTTGTGCACCGCACAGCCATGCTGATTGAATATTTGAAGGCTCCAGCGCCACTGCGTTTCTTCACTGTCTTTAGCGTCACTGTCTTTAG
>NZ_REBQ01000012.1 GCF_007692655.1 Halomonas sp. | reverse complement strand
AGGAAGCGCCCTCATGGTAACGGTAAAGAGGATGCGTTACTTAAAACTCGACGGTCGCCGAAAGCTTGAAGGTGCGCGGTTCGCCTTGAATCAAATAATTTGCAAAGGACGTCGAGGCGCCTGACCAGTAATTTTCGTCGGTAACGTTGTCGATGCCTGCGCGCCAGATCCAATCAGCGCCACCGATTGGTGTGGCGTAGCGCAGGCCAAGATCGAGGCGTGTCCAGGAATCCAGCTTCAAGTCGTTGGCTACATCGGCGTACTGCGAGCCCGTGTGCAGGACGCGACCAGTGGCAGTGAGACGCTCGACGAAGGGCGTGTCCCATTCGCCACCGAGCACAAAACGATACTCAGGAACGCCCGTGGCGTCATTTCCTTCGTTGCCATCCTGTGTTTTGGTGAGTTCGGCATCTATCCAGGTCGCGCTGCTGAACAGGCGCACTCCTGTCGTCGGCTCACCGTAAAGGCTTAGCTCCAGGCCGCGATTACGCTGCTCGTTATCCAGGTTGCCGACGCCATCGACGACCGCTGCAGAGGGTAGCTCGATCTGGAACAGGCTAATGCCACCGCCTAGGTTGCCGTAGTCGAACTTAGCGCCCACCTCGTGCTGCTTGGCACGGGCAATGCCCAAGTGCTGACCAAAGTTCAGCGCTGTGGTATCGGTGACCGTGCCGCCATCCTGCAACGCTTCGACGTAGTTGGCGTAGAGCGAGATATTATCCGTGGTCTTGAACACCGCGCCGACGGCGGGGGTTACCCGACGATCGGCATAGCGATTGCCGCTGCCGTCGTTAGGACGCTCGTCGATCTCGAGTTCCTGATAGCGTGCGCCCAGCGTCAGCAACAGTCGGTCATCGATGAATCCAAGCGTATCGCTCAGTGTGACCCCTTGGGAGCGTGTGCGCGTCACGCTACCCCCCACGAAAGGCGTGCCATCCGGGCGAGATAAATCGACGGGATCGTAGATGTTGGTCGTGCCTGCCGCGAGGAAACTCCACTCCGTGTCGAACTTGCGATAGGCGCTGGAGTAGCCAACGGTGATGTCATGGCTGACCGGGCCGGTCAACACATACCCACGAAGCCCCGCTTGGCTGGCGAAGTTGTCGATGTGGTTGTCGGTCTCGAAGTCGTTGACACTGGCGTTACCCGCGTCATCGGTAAGGCGCGGAGTCGCCGACACGATGCCTTCGAGCGTGCGGTTACCCCCCAAGGCCGCGAAAGCGGTCCAGGTGTTGGTCAGGTCATATTCGCCCCTGACCATGCCGAAATTGGTTTCTAGCGCGGTTCCACCGAACGAGGGGGTGTAGTTCAACGAGGAATCCGGCGCAGCGGGCACCTGAGTGGCCGCGCCGGTGTTGACGCTTGAACGGCCACCATCCAGGGTGAGCTTTTGATGACCGACATCGAACAATATCCGGCCTTGTTCGCCACGGTAGTCGAGCCCAACGACGGCGGAGGTATCGCGCTGGTTTTCGTCATCGATGGCGGTATCACCACGGCCGCGCGTGGCGCTTACCCGTGCCCCCCATTGCTGTTGATCACCATAACGCTGGCTAGCATCGACGCCCACTTCGCCGTAGCCATCGGAGCGATAGCCACTGGATAGATTGAGCATGGGGTCATCCCCCGCACGCTTGGGCTCGATGTTGATGGTGCCACCAATGCCGCCGCTCCCGCCGATGGGAATGCCCGACGTAAAGGCGCTGGCGCCTTTGAAGACTTCGACGCGCTCGGCAAGGTCGCTGTTGATGATTTGTCGCGGCAGTACACCGTAGAGGCCGCCATAAGCCACGTCGTCACCGGTCAGGTTAAAGCCGCGCACCTTGTACGCTTCGCCATAGATGCCAAAGCCCAGCCCTACCGATACCGAGGCATCGTTCTGAAGCGTATCGCCCAGTGTCTGGGATTGTTGGTTCTCCATCAGCTCACTGGTATAACTAATGATGTTGAAAGGCACGTCCATCGCGTCCTTTTCACCGATCAGGCCCACTCGGCCGCCCGCCGCGATTTGGCCACCGGAGAAGGCCGGAGGTGGCATATCTCCATAGGTCGGTACGGAGCCCGTGACGGTGACGGTATCCAGGGGCTGATTGGCAGCACTGGTCTGCGCCCAGGCGGTCGCGGGTGTGATACCCATCGCGATCAGCGTCAGCGCGCGCAGAAGCCGTGCTTTGCGGCGCTTAGCCGCTGTGCTGGAGGTGTTCCCAAGAGACATAGTGTCGATCCTATCGTTTTTACAGCAGCACCCGGCCGCCGCGTTTTTATGAAGTCGATATAAGAAAGCGGAGGGCTTGGCTGTCGTACCATGATCACCTTTCCGGTATGGATCTATATGATAAACAAAATGAGATGTATTAACATGCGCGGATGACATTTTTTCGTACTGCCTTGCAAAAAATGCCTATTGACGTCTAAATGTGATCTCTTTTTTCTGACGCTCTCGCTGCTATGTGCCACCGGTCGATGCTCTCTTTCTTGGCTCGCTGCTGTTTAACGGCTGCTTGCTTGCTGCCCTTGTCGAGTGCCCACGCGCAGTGGGCCACCATCAACTGGACCATTGCCGAAACGCTACTGGCCATTGACGCGCCGCTGAGAGGTACCGCTCAACAAAATGGTTACCATGAGTGGGTAGGGGGGCCAAGGATCCCCGACGGCGTTACAGATATTGGTTTGCGATCACAGCCCAACCTCGAGCTCATGGCGCAATCGCCACCGACGCAAACGTTCATTTCGCCGATGTTCGCCAGCTTGACAGAGCGTCTGGAGAGAATTGCCCCGGTCACGTCGTTCTCCCCCTATTCACCCGGCACTCATACCTGGCAAGAGATACAAACACTCACCCGTCAGCTAGGTGAGTTGACCGGCCACCGGCTGCAGGCAGCGCAGCTAATCAACGAAACGCATGCGTTGATGGACACGCTTCGCCAACAGCGCCCCGATGCACCGCCGCTGCTGATGGTGCAATTCATGGATGCCCGTCATGTCAGGGTTTTTGGCGACAATAGTCTCTATAATGCCGTGCTTGAACGCATCAATTTGACCAATGCCTGGGATCGGCCCACCAATGCCTGGGGATTTTCACTCGTGGGTATTGAAGCGCTCTACGACTATCCTGAGGCCACGCTGGTCGTTGTCGAGCCGTTGCCTGTTGGGGTCGAAGACGCGCTGGCGAAAAGTGGTTTATGGCAACATTTACCCAGCGTTAAAAACGCCACTCTATTGCGCTTACCGCCGGTATGGAGTTTTGGCGCGCTGCCTTCTGCTCAACGCTTTGCTCGGGAGCTGGTTGCTGCGCTGT
>NZ_REBQ01000013.1 GCF_007692655.1 Halomonas sp. | reverse complement strand
GCCCTCAGTCGAAAGTAATGGGGTAGCCGTGGCTAGTTGCGCGCGCAGGCAACTATTCAACCCACAAGCATCCAGCAGGTTAGGCCATTAAGCACTCAGTTTGATCGATAGACACTTCAGCTAACTCCTAGCAGTGTCATTTATCCCATGCAAAGTCGATATTTTAGGAAACAGGTTGATTGCAGGCGGTTTACCGGCTAAGGTCAGCGGTTGCAGATGAACTCAAACTCCCAACGATCGCCCGTCAATCCGTTGCACTGCCGTGTTGGGCGGCTGATGCACACTCAGGATTTATCTCATAAAAGGCAACAAATAAAATTCTTAGCGGATATTCAAAAGAGAACAATCCAGCAACGGCTCAAATTCAAGAAATGACAATAGTTTTTGACGATTGCGAGTTTTAAATCAGTATATATCTTCTTCTAATGCCAACCTCAAGGCTTCATTTTTTGAATGGATCGTCTCATCATAAAACCAGCCATTTTCAGAAGATGCAACCATGGCATTAGAATAATCCATCATATAATCAAGGATTTCTCTCTGGGTATCTTGATAGTATTCATTATCATAATCATCGTAAGCCTGATATTCCGTTGAAGAATAAAACTCTTCGAAATCGTCTTCCGATTTTTTGTTGAAAGCATCAATCTCTGTGTACAAAAGCTTTAAATCTACCTTAGATATTCCGTGCTTGTGATAAATGCTCCTTATAATCTTGTCGTTATTTGTGGCAAAAATAATCTTATAGTGTGGCTTCTCAAAACTGGTGCTGAGTATTAAAGCTTCCTTTTCACGAAGCCATGCTATTGTTGCCTCATCTCGATTGCTAGGAATAAATAATCGACAGATGAATCTGTATTCGTCATATCCAGCGACCTTGCCTTCAAATGTGCCAATTTCAAATTTCGGAATGATTTCCATGTTTTTTTGTAAAGTTATATATCACTACCTATCAGCCAAAATGTAGAGAGTTGGTACCGCCAGAATGGGCTTGGGCTGTAATGGTGAGTGCTAGAGATGCAGCGAGCGCAAGAAGGCTGGCATCTAGAAATTTTAAGGAAAGTCGCATCAATATCTCTCGCAATAGCTCTTTTCCATCATTCCCGTCCCATAGCTAGAAAACGCGGAAAGACCTGATGTTTCTTAAACCCCAAACAAACCCCCCACAGGGTGCATCCCAGTCTTGCAAGACTCATTTTGAGAAGTAGCCATTTAGATAAGCACATCGCTGTCGCAGCACTTGTTGCACGTTATCTTCGTCCCAGTGAGCCCCTGAAATCTTGATTCGACGTCCAATTTGCTTGACCGTTGACTCAATTGCACCTGAGCCAATGGACATGCCCTCGGCTTGGTAATAGGCGTAGTTCACGATACGGTGTCGATGTTTGGCTAGGTAAGCGATAAAACGGTCAACTCGCTCATGGGGCCAGTCATCGAACTGCTTGATGGCTCCCTCAATATCGCCCTGCCACAGACAGGTCTCCACGGCATCCAGCCGGTGTTGTGACCCGCCGACCTGACCCAAATTTTCCATGAGGTGGTACCAGTCTAGAATCTCAAGTCGCTGCACTGGAGGCGCGATCTGGGCAAAGAGATTCCAAATTCCGTCGTGCCCATCGCCTAAGCACACCAACGGAGACGCCAACGGCTGCTGATTGACCCACTCAACCAAGGCATCATTCTGTCTAAAAAAGGCCGCAACACAGCCCTGATGAAGGTTCACACCCTTGTAGTCGCGCCACTCACTCCGTTGGCCTTTTGGCGTCCGTAAGCGCACTTTGCCCCCGTCAAGGCTCATCTCTTTAATGCCGAAATCTACCGACTCCGACGGGAAATCGTGACGATGCACGAGCCGCTGCTGAGTGCTCTTAGAGACCGATATCCCGGTTAGCACCGCAATATCATGCGCCGTATCTTCGTAGGACTCGTTGGCACTCACCAGCAAACAACACGTTTCTAACTGCGGACTCCACTGAGTTCGGGTTTTCAGGCCTAGCCGCTGTCCCTGCTGTTCGCTGATGCTCAATTGGCCGATGATGCTGGTAACGCCTCGCTGGCGGCCTCGCGCTGTGCCGCTGCTTGTGCGGATAAAAAATGGCCGAGTTCTGGGCCGACATGCTCGAGCAGATGCCCCCGCACGGCGTTCTCGATTCCTTCCAGGGTCTTAATTTCCTCGGGGTCAGTCTCCTCGTAGAGCAGTTCGGCTAGCTCCTGCGTCAGTGCTTTGAGACGGGCTTCTTTGGAGGCATCCATGGGAGTGAAGTTCCTAGGTTGAACTGCTCAAAGCTTAACGTTCATGGGCCTGGTCAAGACTAAGTATTATTGCTCATTACACAACTGGGATGCACCCCCCCCCACAGGCCAGCGGTGCCTGTGGGGGGTTAGGCTTGCATCTACGCAGATAGGCGATCGCCCGCTGTAGGGCTATGGTGCCTGTGCCGGCGGGCGCGATCTCAGGGGCTAGGACAAACAGCTTAGGGCGGTGCTGCACTCAATGCACTGGCGTAGGCGGATTTAGAGGCATACTGTAGCCTACAACTCGATTTGCAAAATTTTATTGCAAGTTTTTCAAGTTTTTTAGTAGAGATTGTAATTGCAGAGATGCATCATCAGCCATGATTTGTTTCCCATAGCGCCGCCATAATAATGCTTCAACTAAGGTGGCTTTCTTCTTTTCACCTAAGTTACTTCCCCAAATAGCTAAATCTGGATCACCCTTAGCTTTCCATTGCTCAAATACTTTTGCAAGATGCTGATCAGTCTCCAGACTTTGTAGTTCTTTCGATTTTTCATTAGCAGTTCTTGAAGATGCTGAAAGGTATATTCCTAATTTGATCAAGGCATCCCCTGCCTGCGCCTCGACGTCTATCTCATCCCAATTTACTAACAGCTCTGGATATGTATTGCGCAGAATATCAATGGTAGACTGCGCTGCTACAAGCTCAGCATCAACTTTTCGTTGACCTTTTCCAGTTCCTTTAACTGCACGCCCATCTGGGAATATCACTGTTACAACAGTAGAATGCTGAGGGTTAGGAGGGGGTGATAATAGTGTCGTTTGAAAGGCAGCTTGCTCTTCGGGGCATCCAAGATTTTTGAGTATTTCAAAAAGCTGGTTCTTTGGATTTTCGCTCATATACACCTTCAGACTTCGGCTCAAGCACTATTCTTACCGGACAGAACAATCCTACGTTCAGTGGAACGCCTATGGCAGAACCATGAGTCGATTACTCACTCAACCCCGTAAGGCCTATACGTGGTTCTGTTGTTCCGATATGAGTTGCCTACAATATCCATTG
>NZ_REBQ01000015.1 GCF_007692655.1 Halomonas sp. | reverse complement strand
TAAAGAGGAGTAGCACATGAGCCAATCTATTGCAGTCATCAAGGGCGACGGTATCGGCCCCGAAATTATGGACGCCACGCTGCGAGTACTTGATGCGTTAGATTGCGGCTTAACCTATCAACATATTGACGCTGGCTTGGGTGCACTGGAAAAGCATGGCACGCTGATTCCTCAAGCATCATTAGACGCCATCGAACAGCTTGGTATTGCCCTGAAAGGCCCATTAACGACGCCGATAGGTAAGGGTTTCTCCTCGATTAACGTTCAACTGCGCCGCCACTTTGATCTTTACGCCAACGTGCGCCCAGCCATTAGCTTCCCAGGCACTCGTTCACGCTACGACGATATCGATATGATTACCGTGCGTGAAAACACCGAAGGTGCGTACCTTTCCGACGGTCAAGAGATGATTGACGACGGTGACACTGGCATTTCAGTGATTAGAGTCACACGTAAAGGCTCTGAACGCATTGTGCGCTATGCGTTTGAGCTAGCCAAAAGCAATGGCCGTAAAAAAGTCACCGCGGTGCATAAAGCCAACATCATTAAAACCAGCTCGGGTCTGTTTTTGGACGTGGCACGGGAAATTGCCAAAGAGTACCCTGAGATTGAATTTCAAGAGATGATCGTTGATAACGCCTGTATGCAGCTGGTGATGAACCCCCATCAGTTTGATGTGGTGGTTACCACTAACCTATTTGGCGATATTCTTTCTGACCTGTGTGCCGGCTTGGTAGGTGGTTTGGGCTTGGCGCCAGGCGCGAATATTGGCGAGAAAGCGGCCATCTTTGAAGCCGTACACGGCTCAGCACCGGATATTGAGGGTAAAAACATTGCCAACCCTTGCGCCCTACTGCTGGCTGCCGCACAAATGCTCGATCATTTAGGCATGGGAGAAAAAGGCACTGCTATCCGTCAGGGGATTCGCACCGTGCTGGAAACCCGTCGCGATATGGTCACTCCCGATATGGGCGGAACCGGCACCACCGACTCCTTCGCTCAAGCGTTAGTGGAATACGTTCAGGGATAATCATCCCCGCTGGCATGAATGTTGGTTTACCTCTACCGCTCCCAATGAACGTTGGGGTGGTAGAGGACCATCGGGAAACCTCAGCGCAACCCACGCAAAATATTGCCAACTAGCTGCTCAGCCTGCTGCTGACTGGCCCCGCTTTTTAACAGCATTCGCAGCCCAGACATTGAAAGTGTCAAAAAGTAAGCCGCGCTTTGCACATCGCGCTCCTGCGCAATACTCCCCTCCAACTGTGCCTTCTCAACCACCTTAACAAAAAACTGTGTAATGGACTGAACGCTCTGTACCGCTGCGTCGGACACCGGAGTGCCGCGATCCCCCAGCTCAGTCGCCGAGTTAAAAATGAGGCAACCCAACGCCGCTTGTTCACTTTGAGCCTGCTGTGCCGTGCGCAACAGTAAGCCTTCAATAAACTGCCAAGCGCTAGTCTCCTGATCAAGCGCTGTATTTAAAGTAGCCAGCAGCTCTTCTCGGTAACGTGTGAGCGCCAGTAAAAAAAGTGTCTCTTTGTTACCAAAAGATTGATACAAACTACTACGCGACAGCTGCATAGCATCCAATAAATCTTGCATGGATGTATGGTGATATCCCGAAAGCCAGAATGCCTGAACGGCGGCTTTCAGCGCTTTTTCAGGATTATGCTGTAAAGGTCTACCGAGACTCATCATGAAATCCGTTAAAATCGTTGTATTACCAGTTAAAGCCTAGGGCTCTCTCAGTCACACCTACTCAGCCACACCCGCTCAGCCACACGTGTATAGCTGCAACTGTTTACTCACACTTGGGATTCTCCTAATCCAGCTGACCATTGTCAATTTTGAACCGAATGTTCCATAATAATATAGTCCACTATTTTTAAATATTTGTAATGACGTTGCTCAGAAGGAGAAAGAGATGGCTAATTTTCCGCTACACAGCGTTGAGAGCGCTCCTGAAGCCGCAAAGGCGAACCTTCAAGCCGCTGAAAAAAAGATGGGCTTTATACCCAACATTTTTGCCAAAATGGCTGAAGCTCCTGCCCTGCTGGAAGCTTATATGGCGCTTGACGGCATTTACGCTAACACTAGCCTGAGTCCGGTTGAGCAGCAGGCTGCCGTGTTGGCGATTAGCGCTGACAACCAGTGTTCCTTTTGCGTAGCGGCTCACACGGGTGGGGCCAAAAAGGCAGGGATGGATGACGACGTCATTAAAGACCTGCGTGAACGCAACACACCTAATGATGCAAAAATCGCGGCGGTTACACGCTTTGCCCGTCATTTGAACGTACAGCGAGGCTGGGCAGAACAGACCGAGATAGATACCTTTTTAGAGGCCGGTTTTACTCAACAGCAAGTGCTGGAGCTAGTGATTGCCTGCGCTCTCAAAACACTCTCCAACTACACGAACCACATGGTGGGCACGCCGCTCAACGAAGAACTTAAGCCGCTGGCCTGGGAAGCGCCTGCTAATTGATAGCAGTAACAATAATGACTGAAAAGCGGTGGCCGTGTTTATCTGGCCACCTTTAAGGATTACCGTGACGACTGCAAGCCCCACTTCCAACGAACATATAGCCGCCTTGCGCCCTAAGCTCGTTGCGTTTGCCCGCCTACAGCTTCGCGAAAACGCAGCGGCAGAAGATGCTGTTCAAGATACGCTTGTCACCGCGCTAGAAAAGCAAAGTACCTTTGAGGGTCGTTCTGCATTTGAGACATGGGTATTTGGCATTTTAAAAAATAAGATCCTTGAAAGGCTACGGCAACAAGTACGTTATATCTCATGGCAGCACGGCACTGAGCAAGATGACGAGACACTTGAGAACCTGTTTAAGGAGAACGGCCGCTGGCACGCAGCAGCTCGTCCACTCCCATGGGGTGAGCCTGACCAATTGCTAGAGAATCAAGCCTTCTGGCAAGTACTTGATGTATGCCTTGTAGCGCTGCCTGAGCATACCGCCCGCGTATTCACAATGCGCGAGTTAATGGGGCTATCAACTCAGGAAATTTGTAAGGAAGTAGGCCTTACTGAAACCAACTGTTGGGTAATTCTGCATCGCGCACGATTAAGATTGCGCACATGCATTGAGAAAGGCTGGCTGAGCGCTGTTTAATGCGAAGCCCTGGGGAGATCTTTATGATGGTTATGTGCCGCGAGGCGACAACGCTGATGTCACAAAAGCTGGACCGCCCGCTAACGCGACGAGAGAGCTTCACGCTAAGACTCCACACAATAATATGCGGACCTTGTAAACGCTGCCAAGAACAGTTCCAGTTATTGCACGGTATCGGCGACCAGCTACT
>NZ_REBQ01000066.1 GCF_007692655.1 Halomonas sp. | reverse complement strand
TCGGTTTTTTCCAGCGGGCCTAAATCCTCTTTTACCGCTGCTTTTATCGCATCCATGGGGAACAGGCTGGCCAGTGCTGCGGCCACCGTGCCGCCGCCGACCAGTTTCATAAACTGGCGGCGATGCATATCACTGTGGCCAAACATGCCCCGCACCAGCGCACTTTCCACCATACGGTCCATCATATCGTCGCTGTTAGTTGGCGCCGAAGAGGGGGACGCCTGGGACGATGTCATGATGGCCTTAGTTGAAGGCTGGCAGTCGTGGCAATCACAGTGACGTCCATGTATCAGTGATTGGCGGTGATCGAACGGGTTACCTAGACTGCTGTGGTCATTATTGTCTTGCATGGACGTTCACCTCACAGGAGCAAAAAACAGATGGCTGCGCCGTCTTGGTGCGAAATGTAAATAGGTCGCGGCGCTGCTATTGTTATTGCGAATAGCATGCCAACTATATTTTTAAAACTTTAAATATTTGTTTTTAAATTGTTTTTATTGATATCTAGAAGGTGGCTAGGGTTTTAAATAAAAAACGAAATGTCGTAAATAACGATATTTCGTTTTTTATTTAACGAAATATCGTTATTGGCGTGGGAATTGAATGGTAAATAAGAAAACCGCCATTCCGCCACGAGGTATGCCGAATGCACGTTAAAGAAAACAGCCATGCTAAGGCGTCTGAATTAATGGGGGGGTATGCGCCGCTAGCAATGATCGTCGTTGATCCTTTTAACGACCAATTGTTAGCCGCCAATCAGGCGGCCTGCCAACTGCTCTGTATTGATGAACCTTTGCCATCAGCGGCACCGTTTAGCCACCGATTGAGTGCTTCACTGCCGTTATGGGTCAGTTTTACCGAGGAAGTATTAGCGCAATCAGTGGCATGGTCAGATGACTTGGTGATGCTCGATATGCTGCGTCAACCCTACCGGGTGGAGGTCTACGCCCAGCGCATCGAGGACTCCTCGCAGCTTTTATTAACCTTGATTGATCGGAACAAAGCCGAACAGCGGCGTGCAAAAGCTGAGCTGAGTCGCCAACACCGCCAGGGCGAAGTGGGGTGGCAGCGTGTCGAGCAAGTATTTGAGCGGATTGAAAAGCAAAATCAGCTGATTCTTGGCGCTGCAGGCGAGGGCATTTATGGACTCGATGCCGAGGGCAAAACAACCTTTGCTAACCCAGCTGCCGAACGCATTCTAGGCTGGAGCAACGATGATATGGTGGGCCACGACGCCCACCTGATGTTCCACCATACCCACGCAGATGGCAGCCATTTTCCTGTGCAGCAGTGCCCTATTCATGCCTCCTTTAGTGATGGCCAAGTGCATCATGTCGATAACGAAGTGTTTTGGCACAAAAATGGCGAAGCAATCCCCGTTGAGTACACCAGCACCCCCATTTTCGAGATGGGCCGATTAGTCGGGGCTGTGGTGATCTTTCGCGATATTCGCGAACGCAAGCGGGCTGAGCAGCAACTGCGAGATGCCCTCGCTGAGGTGGAGTCACTTAAGAGCCGCCTAGAGCTGGAAAATGAATACCTGCAGGAAGAAATAAAAGCAGAGCTTAACCATCGGGATATTGTCGGCAACAGCCCGGCGGTCGGGAAACTGATCAAGCAGATTGAAATGGTCGCGCCGACCAGTGCTAACGTGCTCATTAGTGGCGAGTCAGGTACAGGCAAGGAGCTGATTGCCCGGGCTATTCACGCGGGTAGCACGCGCAGTGACCGGCCGCTGATCCGGGTCAACTGTGCTGCCATTCCGCGTGACCTATTTGAGAGCGAGTTTTTTGGCCATGTGAAAGGGGCGTTTACCGGTGCTGTTCAGGATCGTCCTGGGCGTTTTGAATTGGCCCATGGTGGCACGCTGTTTCTGGATGAGGTCGGTGAAATTCCTCTAGAACTGCAGAGTAAGCTGCTCAGGGTATTGCAGGATCAGCAGTTTGAGCGGGTGGGCGATAACCGCACCCGCGAGGTGGATGTACGGGTGATTGCGGCCACTAACCGCGAACTACGTGAAATGATTGATGAGAGCCACTTCCGAGAAGACCTCTATTTCCGTCTAAACGTATTCCCAATCGATTCGGTGCCGCTACGTAAACGGATTGAAGACGTGCCGCTACTAGCGCGACACTTTCTACACCGTGCCTGTCTGAAATTTAATAAGCCGGGGGTGAGGATTCCCCCGGCCCAGTTGGAGATTCTTCAGCGCTACCCATGGCCTGGCAATATTCGCGAGCTTGAAAACGTTATTGAGCGCCAGGTGATTGTAACTCAGGACCGGCGCTTGGTGTTTGATGATCTTCTGTTAGGCGAACCACCGCGTTCGTTAAGACGTGGGGACTCTACTGGAGAGGACGTTGTGGTCCATCACAGTGACCAGCCAGAGCAGGCAACGTTGCTAACTGAATATGCGCTGAGTCAACGGCAGCGGGAAAGTGCTATCGCGGCGTTGGTACAGGCGGAGGGAAAAGTCTCTGGTGTGGGCGGAGCTGCCGAATTGTTGGGTATTAAGCCGACAACACTGGCGTCGCGGCTTAATAAGTGGGGGATTGATTCGCGAGAATTTCGTAAACGAAAAACTCAACTATCATCTTCATAGGAGCCTGTTGGCACTATGAACTAAGGTATGTAGTGAGCAGCTTGACAACAGACTGCTCACATATTTTTTGATTGTTCAAGGCTAGCATACATACATGAATGTAACTATAATGCTCATCTTTCTGAGTGGCCCATTGCGCTAAATGATTAAGTGCGTTCGCCATCCTGACGCTGATACCTAGAGGCAATCCCATGCGACTGGCACACTGGGCAGTCAATGCCCCTTTACGACCCTTATTAGTAGCGGTGTTTACGGCTTCATTTGTGTTGCCTGTTCACGCTGCTGACCTAATCACCATTACCCGTGATGCGTTAGATAACAATGCCACGCTTGCCTCTGCGCGTTCCGAGTATTTGGGTATTGAAGCCGGCAGAGATGTCGCAAGGGGTGGCTTATTACCGCAGATTAGCGCCACCGGCAATGTGGTACATAACCAGCAGTACGAAAGCCAGACCGCTTCTCGCGTGGATACCGGCACAGGCGAAACAGGTGCTGATGGCTCCGTCGGTGGAGGGATAGGCAGCGCAGGCACGAGCGATGATCGTTTTAACACCGCGTCGCTTTCCCTGGAGGCCACTCAAGCGCTATTTGATGAGGTGACTCGTCAGCAGGTTGCCCAGGCTGAGCGACAAATAGATCAACAGGTATATCTGTTAGCCGCGACTGAGCAGCAGCTATTAATTGATGTGGCGAGTGCCTATTTCGATATTCTTCGCGCCCACGAAGTGCTTGAAGCGCGGATGGCCCAAGAGCGCGCGATTGGTCGTCAGCTAGAGCAAGCCAGAGAGCAGTTTGAAGTAGGGCTGATTGCGATTACTGAAGTAGAAGAGGCGCGAGCCACCTTTGACCAGTCACGTGCTGATCGAATCGCCGCTGAAAGTAATCTTCAGGTGGCTTTTGAGGCGCTCGAGCAGTTTACCGGCCAGCGCTACGCCAGCATTGAAGCGCTTGGGGAGGATATGCCTGTGGCGCTTCCTGAGCCCAGCAGCCGAGATTACTGGGTAGAGCAAGCCATTGAGCGCAACCCTCAGGTGCTGGCCCAGCAGGCGGGCATTGCCATTTCACGTAGCGGTGTTGATATAGCTCGCGCTGGCCGAATGCCTACGCTTCGTGCGTTTGGCAACTACCAGCTTGCTGGCAGCGATATTGATGGCACCTCAGGTAGAGACTCTTCAAGCCAAGTGGGTTTAAGCGCTAGTCTGCCCATCTATACCGGCGGTAGTACCAGTGCCAGCATTCGCCAAGGGACCTATCAACTGGAAAGCAGCCAGTACGATTTCGAGTCTCAACGCCGCACGACCATCCAGCAAGTGCGCTCGCTGTATACCCAAGTCAGCAATGATGTGGAAACCGTTGAGGCTCGTCAGCAAGCGATTGTGTCCACCCGCAGCGCCTTAGAAGCAACCCGGGCAGGCTATGAAGTCGGTACTCGTAACATCGTTGACGTATTGAACGCTGAGCAAAATCTTTACAACGCCATCGCAAGCTACGCCGAGGCTCGCTATGACTATGTGGTGAATTTATTGTCGCTACGCCAGCAGTCTGGACGTTTGGACGTTCAAGCGATGGAAGACGTTAACGGATGGTTAACGGGAGATAGCGTCAATTTTACCTTGCCAGAAAGCGGCAACAATGACCGCCATCAGCGCGCTCTGGACATCGGTGCACCGCCTCAACCTGGCAGCTAATGCGTTAGGGGTGATCCAGGCGCGTTTGTGCCACTAGCCGCCTTTTTAAAAGATATATGGGAATTCAATGTATGAAGAAAATGATTCACTCATGGCGAGCGAGTCTGCTAACGCTTGTCGCCGCGCTGGCACTCGCGGCCTGTGGTCAAGAACAAGCCGATGCACCCCCACAGGATGCTGGGCAAGAGCGCCCGCCCCATAAAGTCGAAGTGGCAGAGATGGCTCGCCAAGATATACCCCTGGATAAGTCTTACCCTTCGTTATTACGCAGTGACGGGGAGGTAACGTTAGTTGCACGGGTAAGCGGTTTTCTAGAAGAGCGCCACTTTGAGCCGGGCCAGGTCGTGGAACGAGGTGATCGCCTTTACACCATAGAGCCGGATCTCTACCAGGCAACGGTCAATCAGCGCGAGGCCGACCTGCAAAGTGCCCGTGCCGAGCTTTCCCGCGCCCAACGAGACGCTCAGCGTTTCGAACAGCTATTGAGTCAAAACTCTGTGAGTCGCCAGCAGTATGATCAAGCATTGGCTGATCAGCGAGTTGCCCAGGCTAACGTCGCCCAAGCAGAGGCAGCGTTAACCAGTGCGAATCTGGATTTGGGTTACTCCCGGGTAACCGCCCCGGTATCGGGCATGATCGGGTTGAGCCAAATTAATGTGGGGAATTTGGTTAACTCCGGAACCGAGCTGGCCACTATCACGCCGCTGGATCCTCTTGAAGTGCGTTTTCAATTGCCTCAGCGCGATGCCTTTGAGCTGCGCCGTCAGTTGAGTGAGAGTGGCGATATAGCCGATATTCGCGCGCGCCTGAGTATTCCTGGCGTGAGTGGCGGAAGCGATTCCGAACTTGAAGGCCGCTTAGATTATCTTGGTTCGCGGGTAGATACGGGTACCAGTACGGTGCAGGCGTCGGCAACCTTTGAAAACCCAGATGCGGCCATTTTGCCAGGCCAATTTGTGCGTGTGCGTATTGAGGGTATGAAACGCTTTGATGTGATGGCAGTGCCTGAAATTGCTGTCACTCAAGGATTAATGGGACCGCAAGTATTTGTGCTGGATGATGAGAATAACGCACGGGAGCGCACCGTGACACTGGGGGAAGTGGCTGGGCCTTGGCAGATTATCCGTGAAGGCATAGAGCCAGGTGACCGTGTGATTGTAGGTGACCCTGCTGGTTTAGAGCCGGGCATGGCAATTGACCCGCAGCCATTTGATGGCAACGCCGAGGCGGTGGTTGAAGACGTCGAGCAGCAAGAAGCTGAGGAGCAAGCCGAAGCCCAGGCTGAAGCAGAAGAAGCTATGGAAGAGGGGGCTGGTGATGGTCCGCCCGCTGAAGGAGAAGAGGATGCGCAATAATGAACTTCTCTAACTTCTTCATTAGCCGACCGATATTTGCCACTGTATTGGCGATTATCGTCACGCTGGTAGGTGTGATGTCGATGCGGATACTGCCTATTGAGCAGTACCCCAGCGTGGTGCCACCCACGGTATCAGTACAGGCGCAGTTCCCTGGAGCGGATGCTGAGACCGTCGCGCAAACGGTTGCAGCACCGCTTGCAGAAGCCATTAACGGCGTAGAGGACATGCTTTACATGACCTCTAACAGCGCTGATAACGGCATTATGAGCCTAAGCGTTGCGTTTAATATCGGCACCGATGGCGACATCAACACCATTAACGTGAATAACCGGGTGCAGGGGGCGCTTTCGCAGTTGCCCGAGGCGGTTCAGTCTCAAGGCGTTAGTGTGCAGCTGCAGTCTGACTCTATTTTGATGTTTATAGCGTTGACCTCACCGAGTGGTGACTACGACAACATCTATATGCAGAACTACGCTACGCTCAACGTGCTTGACGAGTTACGTCAAGTGCCTGGCGTGGGTAATGCCGAGGTGTTGGGTGGCGGTGAGTTTGCCATGCGTATCTGGATGGATCCGGATAAATTGGCCCAGTACGACCTGACGCCAAGCGAAGTGGCGAGCGCCATCAGGGCGCAAAACACTGAGATTCCGGCTGGTAGTTTAGCATCAACGCCGCAAAGCGAGCCGCGTGCCTATACCTATACGATTACGGCGGGCGGTCGTCTGAGTAATGTG
This sequence comes from Halomonas sp., assembly GCF_007692655.1. Taxonomy (GTDB): domain Bacteria; phylum Pseudomonadota; class Gammaproteobacteria; order Pseudomonadales; family Halomonadaceae; genus Vreelandella. Next base: position 9,020 of record NZ_REBQ01000066.1, on the reverse strand, counting down.
GATGACTTCCGTAATATCTATCTGCGTACCAATCCTGATGGCTCGTCGTTACGCCTGGAAGATGTGGCGCGTATTGAGCTAGGGGCTTCTTTTTACGGGGTCGATGCCCGGTTGAATGGTGCGACGATGACGCCGATCATTATCAACCAACAGCCTGGCGCCAATGCACTTGAAACGGCGAACGCCGTTCGTGCCACCATGGATGAGTTGCAAGACCGATTCCCACCAGGTCTTGAATACGTAGCACCCTACGACACCACGCTGTTTATCGATGCCTCGGTAGAGACGGTTGTCAAAACGTTCATTGAAGCGTTTTTGATTGTTATCGTCATCCTGTTTATTTTCCTGCAAAACTGGCGCTTCACCGTGATTGCCATGTCGGTAGTACCGGTCGCGGTAGTGGGTACCTTTGCAGGCTTTTACATGTTCGGCTTTTCGATCAACCTGCTGACCCTGTTTGCCTTGGTGTTATCGATAGGGATAGTGGTCGATGACGCAATACTGGTGGTGGAAAACGTGGAGCGGGTGCTGAGCGAAGAAGAGGATATCAGCGTTCGCGATGCCACCATACGGGCCATGAAAGAAGTCGGCGGGCCGGTGATTGCGACCTCGCTCATCATGGCAGCAGTGTTTGTTCCCGTGGCTTTCTTGGGTGGTTTTACCGGCCAGATTTACCAGCAGTTCGCCATTACTGTGGCCATCTCGGTAGCGCTTTCGGCACTGATGGCGCTGACGTTTACGCCCGCTTTGTCGGCCATTTTCATCAAGCACAAAATTGCCGGTGCGGGTCAGTCCAAGGTCAAGCGCGCATTGAACACGCCGTTCCGGCTGTTTGATCGCATGTTTGCAGGCATTACGGCTGCTTATATGTGGTTGGTGAAAGGCTTGGTGCGTTTGTGGGTATTGGCATTAGCACTGACAGTGCTTACCGGGGTGGGGTCATACTGGCTATATGCCAATACGCCTTCAACACTGGTGCCGGAAACCGATCAGGGCATTGTGCTGGTCAGTGTTTCATTGCCCGATGCCGCATCGCTGGACCGTACCCAGCGCTATATGGAAAAGCTCAGCGCCGAAATTGAAGCCATTCCAGGCGTTGAGTACTCCTCAGCCGTAGCGGGATACGACATCCTATCCAGTGCTGTTAATACGGCGCGGGGTGTTATGTTCATCAATATGCTTCCCTGGGAAGAGCGTGAACTAACGGCGGGTGAGTTGGTGGGGCAAATAATGGGGTTAGGTGCGAGTATTGATGGCGGTTCTGCGATGGCCTTTAACGTACCACCTATTATGGGGCTATCGACGACCGGTGGTTTCACAGGCTATTTGCAGTCGTTTGATGGCGCATCGACCCGCGAGCTATACGAGGCGTCGCTGCAAATTATGCAGAACGCCAATCAGCATCCTGCCTTAAGCCAAGTGTTTACCACGTTCAATGTGAATGTGCCTTCGTACCGCGCCAATATAGATCAGCAGAAAGCGTTAAGTTATGGCGTGGCACTGGAGAATATCAACTCGGCTCTTGCCAACACCTTTGGTAACGGTTTCGTGAACTACTTTAGCTATCAAAACCGTAACTTCCAGGTGTATCTGCAAAACGAGGATGACTTCCGCAAAACCCCGGAAGACGTTAACAGTATTTATGTGCGTGGCGGCAACGGCGAGCGGATTCCGTTATCAGAGTTTGTCGAACTTGAGCGTCAAACCGGACCGTCTGTGGTATCACGCTTCGGTGTTTACGCGGGGGCTCAGTTCCAGGGTAACCCGGCACCTGGCTATAGTTCGGCACAGGCGCTTGAGGCGATGAACGAAGTCGTGCAGGAGACGTTGGGTTCCAACTGGGGGATGGGCTGGACAGGAACGGCCTATCAGGAAGCAAATTTAGGTAATGCGGCTACCATCGCTATTGTCTTCGGGCTGCTCATGGTCTTCCTGATTCTGGCGGCCCAGTATGAGAGTTGGTCATTGCCGCTGGCGGTACTGACCGCCACCCCGTTTGCTTTCCTGGGGGGGATTGGCGGCATTGTGCTGCGCGGCCTGGATACCAGTGTGTATGTGCAAATCGGCATGCTGGTGGTGGTCGGGTTGGCAGCCAAGAACGCGATACTCATTGTTGAGTTTGCTGAGCTGCAGCGTAAAGAGCAGGGCAAGACAATCCGAGAAGCGGCGATTACCGCAGCAGAGCTACGTTTCCGTCCTATCGTGATGACCTCGCTGGCGTTTATCTTCGGTACGCTGCCGCTTGCACTGGCAACGGGCGCTAGTGACGTGAGTAGCCATCACATTGGTACCACGGTCGCGATGGGCATGTTCTCGGTTGCCACCTTGGGTAGCCTGTTTATTCCCAGCTTCTACGCCATGATTGCGACCAGCTCTGACTGGTTGGGCCGCAAGATGCGCGGGGAAAAACATGAGCCTACAAAACCAGCGCTGGAGCACGATAAGCACTAGCGTTTAACTGTAATAAGTAAGCTCAACGGGCGCTACCTCTGTGTAGCGCCCGTTTTTTATTGCCATGTTGACGGAGATCAAGGGAAAAGTGGCGCCGCTAAGCTAACGTAGACTAAGCTTAAAGGAATAATACATCGCCGGCTAAGTACCGGGGGAGGACACGCCATGCAACATCTACTACACGCCGCTACTCAATTTCCGAGCGTAGTGTTCACGTTCTTACTCGGCTTGCTGTCTCTCTACTGGCTATTGGTTATTGTCCGCCTAGCCCCATTGGAGCTGTTTGAGCGTGACAGCTTAAAAGAGGATCACCTTGCCAGTACGCTGGTCTCGTTGGGCTTTGCAGGTGTGCCCGCAACGTTAGCGCTCACGATGATTTTACTGATTGCAGGCGGGCTGACACTGGCGATTGAAATGCTGGTCCTAAGCTTGCTGCCGCTCGGTTTACTGCGTATTCCGGTGGGGGTTGCCGTGCTATGGGGGTCAATGGCATTGGCTTCTCCAATAGCGGCCTCGCTTTGCCAGGCACTGCATCGTGGTTTGCACCGCTATCGTCCCTTTACGCGTCGTTGCCTGTTGGGTGAAACCGTGGTTGTTACGGAGTGCCAGGGCGACGCTAAAGTGGCGTCTGCAGTGATTGATAATGAGCCCAACTCCGCAGTCAGACTGCACAGCAAAGTAGGAGCATTGCCAGTGCTGGGTGAACGTCGCGTATTAGTAAAATACCTGCCTGATGAGGGGGCTTACCGCAGTGTTTCAGAACAAGAATACCTCGAAACACGTATTCGTCTGAATAAACTGCGGTTAAGGAAAAAGCAAAGCCATTCGAGCGGTTATTCCCCCTCTCACTAGCGGGTAAGGGCTGGGTACTAGCTTAACCCGTTAGCGCCCAGCTACTTCCACCAGCGTCGCCACTGCTCCGCTAGCCAATGCACTGCGCGCTGCCAGCCGGTGGTCGCTTTTGCTTGAAAACCCACAGCGGCGGGAAGCGGCGCTGGGCGGTCTAAAAATTGGCGAATGGGATTGACCTGTGCTGGTTTGTCCAGCATGGGCGCATGGCCGCAGTCAGGCACCGTAAGGGTGACAAGTTCTGGCTGTTTTTCAGCCATGCGTGGCAGGGTTGCCGCGTCCAGCAGGGTTGACTCCTCACCGCGAATGACCATCACTGGACAGCGAATATTGGCCCAGTCAGCCCATGTATCACGGGGCGTATCATGAACAAACTGCTCACCAATACGCGGATCAAAATGATAGGTCCAGCTGCCATCGGGTAGACGGCGTGCGCTGTTGAGCGCCAGCTCCCGCCAAGCAGAGTCGCTGGTAATGCCAAAGCTACCGTAGTGGCGTTTAAGCTCTTGTTGCAACTCACTGAAGTTTGAAAAGCGGTGAGTCACACCAAAATACCCGGCAAGGCCAATCAACCCCTCTTGATTCAGCTCTGGCCCGACGTCGTTAAGGATTAGCCGCGAAATACGTAGGCTGTGTTGAGGGTCAGCGGCCATTAGCATGCCCAGCAGCCCTCCCATTGAGGTGCCTAGCCAGTCAACACGATCAAGTTTGAAGTGATCGAGTAGCGCAATAGCGACCGTCATATAGTGACTGTAGAGGTAGTCGTGAGCAGGAAATAATGACCAGCTAGAAAGCCCACGGCCAGGAGTGTCAGGGGCAAGAATACGCCAACCGCTGCCTAACTCGCGTGCCAGTGCACTAAAGTCACCGCCGTGGCGAGCAAGCCCGTGCCAAGCAATCAGGGTACGGGGGGCGTCAGGATTCCATATGCGTACGGCGACTTCTAACTCACGTACGCGGACAAACTCCAGTGCATCCATGGTATGCCTATACAATCAGTAGAGAGCCGCAGTAAAGGGCTTGTGATTCATTAACCATTGTTTATGATCATTGTTTATAACCAATATCTATAAATAACGTCTATAACCAATGAGAAATACTCTGAGTATACGCATAATTGCTGCAATGCAGTAAAGAGTCAAAGCGCTATTTTAGCGCTGCATCAGACGAATGGAGGTGTCAATCAGCTCACCCCCGCGCTCACGAATTGAGTAAGCGTCAGGGTTGCGTAGCCAGTCATGGAAGAGGCCACCTAACATCGATTGCATCATTCGCGTGGCGATGGCGGGGCTGACGTCTTCACGCAGTAACTGCTGCTGCTGTGCAAGCTCAAAAACATTCAGCATCTCTTCGAAACACTCTTTGCCAATCTCTTCCTGCATTTCAAGCGGGTTGATATCGCTAAAAAATTCACAGCGGTGTAGCAAAATCGACAGTATCCGCTGGTACGAAGGCTGCTCAAGTCTCATTAAGCCCGCATGGCAGGCCAGGCGTATCGATTCTAAGGGCGATATTTTCGCATCGGCTTTATTCACTTCTTCCATCAGCGATTGGAACGGCATGCGCACCTGTTCAACCAGCGCCATGAACAGATCGCCTTTATTCTTAAAGTGCCAATAAACAGCACCCCGGGTAAGGCCCGCGTGGCGAGCAATTTGCTCAAGCGATGTGCGTGCCACCCCCTTTGCAAAAAACACCTCTTCAGCAGCGTGTAACAGCGCTTCCCGAGTAGCAGCAGCTTCCGCTTTGGTCTTTCTTGCCATTGAAACGTAACCTTCTGATTGACACGTAATAGCCACATTTTATCTTAAGCTGGGTGATTTTTACATTCAAAACTGTATGGATAATTGATTCAATGCATATCGTAGGTTATCAAACTCGTTATTTTGCGATGTAAGGCGTATAAACAGGGCTGAGCAATTGGCCAGCACTTGCTCTAAAGCAACGTGCAACAGACAAACGCGAAATAGATAAATGCGAACCAGATAGTCAAAACAACAGGACATTTGAGGATGGCGAGAGCTCCTTTTCAACTGGGCGAGCATACCATTATGCCCGGCCAGCGCTTGCAAGTTGATGTGCCGGTGGCGCGTTTATATACCCATACGCCTCTGCATATTCCCGTCGAAGTTGTGCATGGCCGTAAGGATGGACCCGTGCTGCTGGTGTGTGGCGGCATTCATGGTGACGAAATCAATGGGGTAGAAATTGTCCGCCGGGTGCTGCGCGCAAAAGCGATTAACACTATCCGTGGCACCTTGATCGCCGTGCCGGTGGTGAATGTATTTGGCTTCTTACAGCAAACGCGCTATTTGCCTGATCGGCGCGATCTTAATCGCTGTTTTCCAGGCAGCGAGTCGGGTTCGTTGGGCGGGAGAATCGCGGCCCTGTTCCGCGAACAAATTGTTGATCATGCGACTCACATTATCGATCTACACACCGGCGCTATTCACCGTACGAACCTGCCGCAGATACGCGCTCAACTGCAAACCGGCAGTGAAACTGAGCGCATGGCCGATGCCTTCGGCGCCCCGGTGGTGCTCAACGCTGAACTGCGGGAAGGTAGCCTGCGCCACTATGCTCAGAACCGTGGGATCCCGGTGCTCACCTATGAAGCAGGAGAAGCGCTGCGCTTTGACGAGTGGGCGATTGCGCCAGGCGTGCGGGGTGTGCTGCGGGTAATGCGGCGCTTAGGCATGCTAACCGGCGAACAGCGTCGTCGCACGCCAGCGCCTGCCGAGCTTGCCAATGGTTCCAGCTGGGCACGGGCGCCCATCGACGGCATTTTGCGGCCTAAAGTGCGCCTGGGTGCCCGCGTCGCGAAAGGCGAGGTATTGGGTAAAGTGGCTGACCCCTTTGGCAATGATGAAGGCGAAGTGAGGGCGGTGGCGGATGGTATTGTGATCGGCATGAGCCGTTTGCCGTTAGCCAATGAAGGCGAGGCGCTTTTCCATATCGCTCGCTTTGATGAAATCGAGGAGGCCGAAACAGCGGTTGAGAGTTTTAATTCAAGTTTGGTGCCGCCGACTGATTCGTTTTATTAATCGCCAATTATAATCAAAAACTATCGCTCTGATAGTTAAGGCGCCGCTACTGAAAATGGCAAGTTACCCGCTGTTTGGCTATACCTAGGGATGGGCTTTGTTAGCGGCTGCTAAAATGATAACAACTAAAACAAACAGCTAAGCTTTCATCGTGCTCGAATGAGTGGCGTCCTAACGCCACGTCTACCGTGAACATGGAGGAAAAGCGATGACGAGCGATAAACCTAAGCACACCACAACGGATGCGGGCATACCTGTCAGCAGCGATGAACACTCGCTAACGGTAGGCCCAGATGGGCCGATCGTTCTGCATGACCATCATCTGATGGAGCAGATGGCTGCCTTCAACCGAGAAATGATTCCGGATCGCCAGCCACATGCGAAAGGGAGCGGTGCCTTTGGTTACTTCCAAGTAACTCACGATGTCAGCCAATACACCAAGGCGAACTTTCTTCAGCCGGGTAAGAAAACCGAGATGTTGGCGCGCTTCTCCACGGTGGCCGGTGAGTCTGGTAGCCCAGACACCTGGCGCGATCCTCGTGGCTTCTCGCTGAAGTTCTATACAGAAGAGGGCAACTTCGACATGGTGGGTAACAATACCCCTGTGTTCTTCGTTCGCGATCCACTCAAGTTCCAGCACTTTATCCACTCACAAAAGCGCCGAGCGGATAACGGTTTGCGTGATCACGATATGCAATGGGATTTCTGGACGCTTTCGCCGGAATCTGCTCACCAGGTAACCTGGCTAATGGGCGATCGCGGTATCCCCGCCACTTGGCGCCATATGAACGGCTACTCAAGCCATACTTATATGTGGGTGAACACTGAAGGCGAGCGCTTCTGGGTGAAGTACCACTTCAAGACTGACCAGGGTATTAAGTGCATGACCCAGGAACAGGCCGATCAGATGGCGGGGACGGATGCCGATTACCATCGCCGCGACCTGTTCGATGCTATCAAACGCGGAGATTATCCTACCTGGACGCTGAAAGTTCAGATTATGCCGTTTGAAGATGCCAAGACCTACCGCATCAACCCCTTCGATTTGACCAAGGTGTGGCCCCACGACGACTACCCGCTGACAGAAGTGGGTAAGATGACGTTGGATCGCAACCCGGTCGATTTCCACACGCAAATCGAACAGGCGGCGTTTCAGCCCAGCAACGCTGTACCGGGCACCGGTTTCTCGCCGGATAAAATGCTGTTGGCGCGGGTAATATCCTACGCTGATGCGCACCGCGCGCGTTTGGGTGTGAACTACAAAGATATTCCCGTTAACTCGCCCAAGACCCCGGTCAACAGCTACACCCAAGGCGGTCAGATGCGTATTTCCAACGCTACCGACCCGGTGTACGTGCCTAATAGTAAAGGAGGCGCTCACGCTAACCCGGAAAGGTACCCGGAAGATGCGGTATGGCAGACTGACGGCGAGCTTGTTCGCGCCGCTTACACTTTGCGTCCGGGCGATGGCGACTTCAATCAGGCCAATGATCTGGTCAATAAGGTAATGGATGACGCTGCCCGTGATCGACTGGTAAACAACATTGTCGGCCACGTTTCAGACGGTGTGGAAGAGCCGGTGCTATCGAGGGTATTCGAGTACTGGAAAAACGTCGACCAGGCTATCGGTGAGCGTGTCGAGCAGGGCGTAATGGCGAACCGTCGGGGTACAAACGGTTAATAAGCTGACGCTGGACCCGCTACGCCTGCGTAGCGGGTTTTTTATGCAACGCATTCGGGTTCGTTCACCAAGCTAAGCGCGTCATCAAATAGGCGCAATCCTGCGCCTTCTTTATGGGCGTGTTCTGACAAATGGCGCCGAAAGCGCCTACCGCCCGGGCAACCCTGGAATAAACCCAGCAGGTGGCGGGTAATATGGTTTAGCTTCGCACCTTGATCCAAGCGCTGCTGAATATAAGGCCGAAATGCCATTGCGGCTTCTACACGGCTTGCCGCCGGGCCTTTTTCACCAAACAGCTGCTCATCGACACCGGCTAGCAGCCATGGGTTTTGGTATGCCTCACGGCCGACCATCACACTATCCACATGGGAGAGCTGCTCACGGCACTCGGCCAGCGTTTTGATTCCGCCGTTAATACCGATATGCAATTCAGGACGGCTCTGTTTCAAACGATGAACGCGGGCATAGTTAAGCGGCGGCACATCGCGGTTTTGCTTAGGCGACAAACCCTGCAACCACGCCTTACGGGCGTGAACGCTAAACACCTCGCAGCCTGCATCAGCCACAATGGCAATAAACCGCTCAAGGTCGGCGTCTTCGTCCTGATCATCAATCCCAATGCGGCACTTTACCGTCACCGGAATAGACACCGCTGCCTGCATCGCCCGCACTGCATCCGCGACCTTTTCAGGGTAGCCCATCAAGCATGCGCCGATCATATTGTTCTGCACGCGGTCACTCGGACAACCCACGTTCAGGTTCACCTCGTCATAGCCCCACGCCTCGGCAATCGCCGCACACTCTGCCAGCTCACTGGCATCGCTACCGCCCAGCTGCAGCGCAATCGGATGCTCCACCTCGCTATAACCCAAAAAACGCTCACGGGGCGTTCCGTGCAAAATCGCACCGGTCGTGACCATCTCGGTATACAGCAACGCACGCTTGGTTAAGGTGCGTGCGAAGGCTCTGTAGTCCCTTGTAGTCCAATCCATCAT
>NZ_REBQ01000016.1 GCF_007692655.1 Halomonas sp. | reverse complement strand
AAGCCGATGGTGGGGTTGTCGTCGCTGCCCTTGCGCTGCTCATCGTATAAGCGCACGTAGGTATCCATCTGGCCGATATCCTGATGCCTGAGCTTGCCGAGTTTTAGATCCACCAGCAAAAAGCATTTCAGTTTGAAGTTGTAGAACACCAGGTCTATATAGAAATCCTCGTCATCAAAGCGGATGCGCTGCTGGCGCTCCACAAAGGCAAAGCCTTTGCCCAGCTCAAGTAAAAACTGCTGCAGATTGCTGATAATGGCCTGCTCTAGCTGGCTCTCCTGATAGGTTTTATCCTGCAGATTAAGAAAATCCAGAATGTAGGGATCACGCAGGTAGTCTTTGGCGCTTTCCGCCAGTGGCTGAGTGTTTTCTTTGGCTTCCTGTTCAACCAGGGATTTGTCCTGGCTGGCCAGCAGGCGCTCGTGGTAGAGGGTGCTAATTTGTCGCTCTAAGGCGCGAACACTCCAATTGTTCAGTTCCGCTTCTTGTTGATACCACGTTCGCGCACTGGGGTTTTCTACCTTAGACAGCAGATTGTAGTGTGACCAACTCAATTCGAGAGACACTGTCTCCCGAATTGGAAAAGCTTGGTAAAAGCGGCGCATATTGCGCAAGTTGGTGACATCAAAGCCTTTACCCAGCCGCTCGGTTAGCTGTTGCGAGAGCTGCTGTAGCTGCTGCTTACCATACTCTGCGCGGCGATTGCCTTGCTGTTCGTGCTCGACAATTAAACGGCCTATTTCCCAATAGCTTTGTACCATGACCGTATTCACGGCTTGGCGTACCTGCCCACGGGCTTGCTCTATCTGTTGGGTAATCTCGTTAACCAGGCGACTAAAAGCGGTTGGGTTCTGCTCCGTCATAGGTTTACCCCTTGGCGTCATAGCGGAATGGCAGCTGGCTTAGGTCTAACAATATCAAATTTTGCCGATTTAAGGACGCCTCTCCATGCCCACCCTACGCCACCTCACCTTAATCCTGCTGCTCGCTGTGCTGGGCATCCTGCCCATCAGTACCCAGGCAAACGAAGCCACTTGGCAAGCGCTTAAAGAGGGCGGCTTGGTGATTCTAATGCGCCACTCCCTGGCCCCTGGCATTGGCGACCCGCCGGGCTTTGAACGTGACCGCTGCGAGACTCAACGCAATCTTTCCGCGGTTGGGCGTGCTCAGGCGCAAGCTGCTGGCCGCGCGTTTCGTGAGCGGGATATCCCCATTGCGGCGGTGTATTCATCAAGCTGGTGCCGGGCGTTGGATACCGCGGAGCTGATGGCGCTGGGGCCTGTAGAGCCTACCCCCTGGTTAGATTCTTTTTTTCGCGGGCAGGGTGATCAGGCGCTAATTACCCAAACCGCTCAGGAGCAGATATCAGCATGGCAGGGGGCGGGCAATTTGCTGCTAATCACCCATCAGGTGAATATCACTGCGCTGATTGGCGGTGGTGTGGGTTCTGGCGAGATGATCGTGTTACGCCCAACGGTTGATTCGTTTCAAGTCGTGGGGCGGCTAAGCGTTAGCGGCCAATAATCGCTAACTGGCTAAAAGCCCCTTGTTCTCCTGCCAAGCTTGGCTCAACCGCTGGGTGATTAGTTCGATGGTACTGGCTTTCACACCAAGGTCTTTTGCCACGCTAGGAAAAGTACTCACAACCTCAACGATCTCTTGAATGTACGGTTGAGCCTGTTGCCAATTGGCAAAGCCTGCATGGGTAGCTAGCTGCTGGATGGCTTTTAGCGAGGGCTGCTTGCCAAAACCCATATAGGCCGTGGCATGTTCTGAGAATGGGTGGGGGCTAAAGGTCACATCATAAAAGGGCGCTGGTTGCCATTGGCCACGATCATCCTGCAAAAACGCCCAGTTTTTACTGTGGTCATCCTGGTTGCAGGCAAATAAGTTAAACAGTGCGCGCTTGAACTGAAGCTGCCCTACGGCGGGCGACTTACACAGCTGACGGCTGGCTTTGATAAGGTCGGCGTAATCCAGACTTGGGGTTCGGAAGTCGGCATCCAGTAGACCACAGGCGCTGTGCATATGGAGGCGCCCCGCAGGATACGTGTGTTGAACCCAGTCAAATCGTTTTATCGCGAGCCAAGCGCGCTCACCCTGTGGCGTAGGTATACGCAGTAATTGCCATTCGGGCGGCTCAAGGCCTGCCTTTTTAGCTAAGTCTAAGTACGCCGCTTCGCATAGCCCTTCTTCGTGACCCAGTGGCAAATGTTGCGAGGTGAATTTGACCAACCAGGCGTCATCCTCAGGCTGGGCATAGGTGCGGCACTCGCTGAATTGACCCGAAGGCATAAAAAGCTGCGCCTTCGGCCTTGCTCCGCCTGAGCTACCCGCTGCGACTAAGGCGCTGAGTATGTCTTCGGTTTGCCCCTCAAAAACCGCCTGTGCTTGGAGTCCAAGCGTCGCTAGGTCTTCGTCATCGCTTTGTGTCGGCGCAGCCTCTGATGCTGGTTCAAAGGCCAGTGCGCCCATGCCGCGCTGGCCTACAAATGCCAGTCGATCCATCGCGGTAAGCTGCGTAGGCGCTATGCCATGCTGACGGAAAACACGGTCTTGCAGCAGTAGTCCCCAGCCATCGGGTAAACAGTCGCCAAATACGCCGTGAAGCCCTTGATGCGGTGTTTTAGGGGCCGGTTGAAGCGCTAAGCTTTGCTGCAAAGTAAAGGGCGATAAATTGCCATACTGTTCCACGTAGCCTTCTGCATACTGAAAGAATACCCCTTGGCGGTTTTGCGCTAATACGCCCGCAGCAACCTGTTCACCGGTTGATAGCGTGCGCGTCACGTTCAGCCGTTGGGTGGGCTTATAGGCCATCTTTGAGCACCTCATCGATAGAGGAAGGTATCTTTGTGTTTAATGCATCTTGCTGGGTTAGCGCATATAGCCGTGCCAAGTCGTCTAGGCTTTGCCATAGCAACAGCAGTTGGCGAAACGAGATTTGCCCGGTTAACTCAAATTTTTTGATAGTGGGGGCGGGCACACTACTCCGCTCCGCTAGCGCCGCGCGGGATAACTTGGCCTGTTCACGTAAGCTACGCAGGTGAGTAGCAAAGGCTTGCTGGACATCGGTATCGTCTAACAGCAGAAAGCGGCGCATAAGTTAATATTCCTAGTCTGGATATTACTGTGCCCATTTTATCTTTTTTAAGCATATTTTGGATACTATTATATCTTTTTCCTATTGGTTGCTCATCCTGCTGCAATTTTCTGCTGAAGTTGTCCAAGTGCGTCAAACTTGCGGTTAGTCTATTTCCTACTTTACGCCCCCTTCCAAAGCCTAGGAGTTACCAATGAAAGCCGTTGTTTTTGAGCAATTTTCCGCTCCACCACAAATTCAGCAGTTGC
>NZ_REBQ01000045.1 GCF_007692655.1 Halomonas sp. | reverse complement strand
CCGTCAATCGTTCCGCCTTGGTGCGGCACACCCCCCAGAAAATGTTCGATTTGGTCAACGACTTCGAGCGCTATCCGGAGTTCTTGCCAGGGTGCCGTCAGGCACGCTTGGTCGAATTTGATGAAGTACATTTAATCGGCGAAATGACCTTAGGGCGCGCTGGTATCGAACAAACCATTACGACTCGAAACGACCTCTTTGCGCCTGAGCGAATAGAAATGTCGTTAGTCAAAGGGCCTTTTAAGCGACTTAAAGGTCGCTGGCTGTTTACCCCCATGGGGGAAGGGTCTTGCAAGGTTAGCCTGGAAATGGATTTTGAGTTTGCCAATCGCCTGCTGGGCATGGCCTTCGGAAAACTCTTTCAGCAAATTGCCGGGCAGCTAGTCGATGCCTTCACAAAGCGCGCCAATGAGCTGTATGGCCGCTGAAAAGGTCATGGTTGAGGTTGCCTATGCGTTACCTCATAAACAGCGCCTGGTGGCCTTGTACGTCCCTGAAGGCACTACTGCACGTCAAGCGGTTGCACTGGCCGATTTGCCAGCGCTGTTTCCCGAATTGCCCGGTGACACTTTTCAAGAAGCGCCACTGGGTATTTTTGGCAAGGCGCTTCGCAACCCCGAGACCGAGATACTGCGTGAAGGTGATCGGGTAGAAGTGTATCGGCCATTGGCTATCGATCCTAAGGCCGCTCGCCTGGAGCGCGCTAAGCGCCAGGCAAGCGGCTCCTAGGATTACTCGGTCATAATGACCGGCTGAGCCTCTGGCTCGCTTTCCGGAGTGGGCGCTTCCTGGGTGGTTGGGGGTAGCGCATCCATTGGATCAACCCCTTCGGCCGCAGGTCCCATGCTGCTTTCAACATCTAGCTGCACGTCGCTGGATAGATCGCCCTGCTGTTCAACGTTTGCCAGGCGCCCCTGAGGGTCGAAGGTGAGCGTTACGCGCCGCTGCTCAACGCCGCCGTAAGCTTTATCTAAACGGAAAACGTAATCCCACTGGCTAGCATCGAAGGGGGCTTCTAGCAGTGGTCTACCCATCACGTACACCACCTGCTCTTGGGTCATGCCGGGCTGTAGCTGGCTCACCATTTCTTGGTTCACCAGGTTGCCTTGTGGGATGTCACGCTTATAAACGCCAACGTAGCTACAGCCGCTAACAACAGTAATGGCTACGGAGAGTGTGATGATTCGAGTCAATTTTTGCATTTGGGCCTGTTCTTCACTATCGTGGTTTCGGTTGATCATACCCGACCTAACCTGTTACTGCGAAGAGCGACCATGGCCGATCAGAACCATGAATTGCGCAAAGCTGGTCTGAAAGTGACCTTGCCGCGCGTCAAGATACTGCAGATTCTCGAAAATGTTTCGGGACAACACCACCTTAGCGCCGAAGAAGTGTACAAAACACTGATTGACGCGGGTGAAGATGTTGGACTGGCAACCGTGTACCGCGTATTGACTCAATTTGAGTCAGCGGGTTTGGTTATTCGTCATAATTTTGACGGTGGCCACGCGGTGTTTGAGATGACCCAAGAAGACCATCATGACCATATGGTGTGCCTGGAAAGCGGTGAAATTATTGAGTTTGTTGACGAAATCATTGAGCGTCGACAGCAAGAAATCGCCGAAGAGCATGGCTATGAGCTAGTAGATCATGCGCTGGTACTTTACGTACGACCGCGAGGTTCGGACGTAACGCGCCAGGACAGCGGGCCCACGAATAGGAAGTAATGGCTGGGTGTCGCCAGTGAGCGCCCCTGACGTATTCAATTTAATTCGCTATGCAAGGAATTGGTTGGGTCGTCAGGGGTGTTTTTCTGTGCGCCTTTGAAAAAGTTTGCTGCCTACCTGAGGGCGGGCCTAATGCGGCGGGCGCTGGCTAGCGTGCAGCATCTCACGAGCGTGGGCGAGGGTTTGGTCAGAAAGCGTCACGCCGCCCAGCATGCGTGCCAGTTCGCTGATGCGCCCCTGTTCGTCGAGGAGTGCCATTTGGGTCAAGGTGGTGTCGCGTTTCGCCTGCTTCTCAATGTGCAGGTGCTGGTGCGCTTGGGCCGCTACCTGGGGTAGGTGAGTCACGGTCATTACCTGGCCATTTTCGCCCAGCTTGCGCAGCAGCTGACCGACAATTTCGGCGGTAGCGCCGGAAATGCCCACATCTACCTCGTCAAATACCAAGCTGGGAACCGTGGAGTGCGTTGCTGCAACGACTTGAATCGCTAGGCTGATCCGCGACAATTCGCCGCCCGACGCAACCTTGGTTAATGGCCGTGCGGGTTGGCCGGGGTTGGCGCTAATTAAAAACTGCACACGATCAAGGCCCTCCGGTGTGGGGGCCTCACGCGGCGTAACGTCAACCTCAAAGCGCGCCTTGCCCATGGCTAGAAAAGCCAGCTGTTGCTGTACTTCTTTGCCCAGGCGGAGCGCGGCTTTTTGACGGCTCTCGGTGATTTTTTTCGCTGCTTGACGATAGCGCTCACGGTACTCAACCACCTGGGCACTTAATGCCTCAAGATCATTACCGCCTTCTTCGAGCTGCGCCACTTCTCGCTGCAGATCAGCATGTAACGCGCAGAGCTCATCAGGGGCCACGTGATGTTTGCGCGCAATGCGATGGACATCGGCCATTCGCTCTTCTACCCAGGCAAGCCGGGCAGGGTCTAGTTCGGTAGTGCTGGCCAGGCGATTAAGCTCGCTTGAGGCCTCTTCCACTTGAATGCGCGCATCGCTCAGCATGGTCAGGGTATTGGCCAATGTGCCTTTGTCGCTACCCGGTAAAGCGCTCAGGTGAGCAAAGGCTTGGTTCAGCAAAGAGAGCGCGCCGCCTTCATCGCTGGCACAGCAGTCGGCAGCAAACTGAGTTTCACGTAGTGTCTCCTCAGCATGAGCCAGCGTGTGCTGCTCCTCCTCAAGCGTCGCTAATTCGCCTTCCGCTAAGCCAAGCTGGTCCAGCTCTTCGACTTGGTAGCGCAGTAGCTGTCGCTTGGCGTCTACTTCACTGCCTTCTTCGCTTAGCTTCTTTAATTGTCTGCGCGCATTGCGCCACTCACGGAATGTGTCGGCTAATTGCGCGGTGGCACCGTTTAGCCCAGCGTAATCGTCCAGCAGCGCGAGGTGAGTCTCCTCGCGCATTAAGGCGTGATGAGCATGCTGGCCATGCACCTGAATCAACTGCTCGCCGAGAGACTTTAAGTCGGAAATAGTGGCGGGGTGGCCATTGATCCACGCTTTAGAACGGCCATTGGCAGTCACCACGCGGCGCAGCAAGCACTCTTCAGCAGGCAGTTCTCGGGAGTGAAGCCATTCGACGGCGGCAGGCAGGTGCTGGATATCAAAGCGTGCGGAGAGGTCAGTGCGCTCACGGCCGTGGCGCACGCTGCCGGCGTCGGCACGTTCACCTAGACACAGCCCAAGGGCGCCTAAAAGGATCGACTTTCCCGCCCCGGTTTCACCGGTAATCGCGGTCATACCGCCCGTTAAGTCGAGCTCTAAATGATCAACAATCGCGAAATCTTGAATAGCGAGCTGAGTAAGCATAGCGCCTCCTGAGGCGGTACAACGCAGAAGCTGGATACTTATCCAATAGTTGTTAATTTATACAGTAGTTAATAACTGACTTCAATGCACCTCTTGAGATGGAATTTATGGCCCCCATATAGCCTGCATAGATAGTCAACGCTTTATTTTCTTACGCGTAGCCCAGGGTGGCAGCGCCCTACTTTTTAGGAGCACAACATGGCGAAAGAACCACAGACACCGCTGGATGCTGAGCTGGCCCGCCAAGAGCAAGAGGCTGATGGCGCTGAACAGGCGGCTGAGCAGGCCGCCGAAGAGAGTTTGCTGGAAGGTGAGCTTGAGGGGCTGATCAATGACGAAGAGCCGCTTGAAGGTAGCGTCGACAACCCCGAAGCAGAAATGCTGGCTGCCCAGGTGAGTGAGTTAGAGCAAAGTTTGGCCGAGGCTAAAGATCAGGCCTTGCGTGCTGCTGCTGAGGCGCAAAACGTACGCCGCCGCGCTGAGCAAGAAGCTGACAAGGCCCGTAAATTTGCCCTAGAGAAGTTTGTCAAAGAGTTGCTGCCGGTTATCGATAGTTTGGAAAAAGCCCTTGAGACCATGGAAGAGGGGGCCTCTGATGTTCACCGGGAAGGCGTTTCCATGACCTTGAAAATGCAGCTTGGCGTCCTTAATAAGTTTGGCGTTGAGAGCATTGAACCCCATGGCGAGCCGTTTGATCCCCAAGTGCATGAGGCAATGACCATGGTGCCCAATCCGGATCTTGAGCCAAATACCGTGATGGACGTTATGCAGAAGGGTTACCTGCTCAACGGACGCCTGGTGCGCCCGGCCATGGTGGTTGTCAGCCAAAAAGCCAATTAAGCATATGGCGACACAAGGTATGAAAAAAGCCTTGAAAAGCTAGCGACGGCCCCCAAATAAAGGGCAACCCTGTGGGAAAACCCACAAACGCGCTTTTACAAATTAGCTTAAAAACGAAATTTTCAGTTTTGTAACAACCGAATTCGAGGTATTTGCTATGGGACGTATTATTGGTATCGATCTGGGCACCACAAACTCTTGTGTGGCGGTGCTTGATGGTGACAGTGCTAAAGTTATCGAGAATGCTGAAGGCGGCCGTACTACGCCGTCGATCATTGCCTATACCGATGATGGCGAAACGCTGGTGGGTCAGGCGGCTAAACGCCAAGCAGTGACTAACCCGGAAAACACCCTGTACGCCATCAAGCGTCTAATCGGACGTCGCTTCAAAGATGATGTCGTTCAAAAAGACATCAAAATGGTGCCTTATAAAATCACCGAAGCTGACAACGGCGATGCCTGGGTAGAAGTAAAAGGCAAGAAAATGGCACCGCCCCAGGTGAGTGCAGAAGTTCTGAAGAAGATGAAGAAGACGGCCGAAGACTACTTGGGTGAAGCGGTCACCGAAGCAGTGATCACCGTGCCAGCCTACTTCAACGACAGCCAGCGCCAGGCGACCAAAGATGCCGGCCGTATTGCGGGTCTGGATGTTAAGCGCATTATCAACGAGCCAACCGCTGCTGCACTTGCTTATGGCATGGACAAATCTCGCGGCGACAAAACCATCGCGGTTTATGACCTGGGTGGCGGCACCTTCGATATTTCGATTATCGAAATTGCCGATGTTGACGGCGAAACCCAGTTTGAAGTGTTGGCCACTAACGGCGACACCTTCCTGGGCGGTGAAGATTTTGATCTGGCACTGATCAACTACCTGGTTGACCAGTTCAAGGCCGATAGCGGTATTGATCTATCTGGCGACAATTTGGCGATGCAGCGCCTCAAGGAAGCCGCTGAGAAAGCCAAAATTGAGCTGTCTAGCGCTCAGCATACCGACGTCAACCTGCCGTATATCACTGCCGACAACACTGGCCCGAAACACCTTAACGTCAAGGTGACCCGCGCCAAGCTGGAATCACTGGTAGAAGATCTGGTTCAGCGCTCGCTTGAACCCTGCAAAATGGCGCTGAAAGACGCCGGTTTGTCCGCCTCTGAAATCGACGAAGTGATCTTGGTCGGTGGCCAGACGCGTATGCCGATGGTTCAGAAAAAAGCAGCGGATTTCTTCGGTAAAGAAGCCCGTAAAGACGTCAACCCGGATGAAGCGGTTGCCGTGGGTGCAGCGATTCAAGGCGGCGTGTTGGGCGGTGACGTTAAAGACGTGCTGCTACTGGACGTTACCCCGTTAACTCTGGGTATCGAAACCCTGGGTGGCGTGATGACACCGCTGATCGAAAAGAACACCACCATCCCGACCAAGAAGACGCAAACCTTCTCCACGGCGGATGACAACCAGACGGCAGTGACCATCCACGCCGTGCAAGGTGAGCGCAAGCAAGTGTCGCAGAATAAATCGCTGGGTCGTTTTGACCTTGCCGATATTCCGCCCGCACCGCGCGGCGTGCCGCAAATCGAAGTCGCCTTTGATTTGGATGCCAACGGTATCCTGAACGTTTCGGCGAAAGACAAGGCCACTGGCAAAGAGCAGTCCATCGTCATTAAAGCCTCTAGCGGCTTGACGGACGAAGAGATTGATCAGATGGTTCGCGATGCAGAGGCACACGCTGAAGAAGACAAGAAGTTTGAGACGCTAGTGCAGCTGCGTAACCAAGCGGATGGTATGGTTCACGCGACGCGCAAAACGTTGGAAGAAGCGGGTGATAAGGCAACTGACGACGAGAAGCAGGCGATTGAAACCGCCATCAGTGAACTGGAAGAAGCGATCAAAGGCGATGACGCTGACAACATCCAGAAGAAGCTGGATGCGCTGACCGAAGTCTCTGGCCAGCTAGCGCAGAAGATGTACGCCGAGCAGGCAGAAGCGGCTCAGCAAGAGGGTGGAGAAAGTACCGATAACGCTGGCTCCAAGCCAGAAGATGACGTAGTTGACGCCGAGTACGAAGAAGTCAACGACGATCAGAAAAAGCAGTAATTAACCTCTTTCTGCCAAGGAAGTGGTGACGCGGGAGCTAACTCCCGCGTTGCTGTTTCCGCGGCCGAGACGCCTAAAGTTGAATGCGTAGTTAACCAGGAGGCGTAGGGCCTATGTCCAAACGCGATTATTACGAAGTCCTGGGTGTCGAAAAAGGGGCCGATCAGAAAGAGATCAAAAAGGCCTATCGCCGTCTGGCGCAAAAATTCCACCCTGACCGAAATCCGGACGATACCACCTCAGCGGAGAAATTCCGTGAGGTGTCTGAAGCCTATGAAGTGCTTAGCGACGGCGAGAAGCGCGCTGCCTATGACCAGTTTGGTCATGCAGGCGTGGATGGCCAAGGTGGTGGCGGCTTCGGCGGTGCGGGCGCAGGCGCTGGCGATTTCAGTGATATATTCGGCGATGTGTTTGGCGATATTTTCGGCGGCGGCGGTGGTCGTCGACGTGGCCCCAATTCCCCCGCGCGCGGCTCCGATTTGCGCTATAACCTAGAGCTGGATTTAGAGAGCGCTGTTGCTGGCACCACCGTGGATATTCGCGTGCCGCGTCATATCGAGTGTGATCGCTGCGATGGCGATGGCGCCGAGCCTGGCACCACAAAAGAAGTCTGCCCTACCTGCCATGGCCATGGCCAAGTGCGTATGCAGCAAGGCTTTTTTGCCGTACAGCAAACGTGCCCCACCTGCCATGGTACCGGTGTGCAAATCAAGGTGCCGTGCCACAAGTGTAACGGTGAGGGGCGCGTGCGTGAGACGCGGACGCTGTCGGTTAAAATTCCGCCAGGCGTGGATACCGGCGACCGTATTCGCTTAAATGGCGAAGGCGAGAGTGGTGTTAACGGTGGTCCGCCAGGAGATCTATATGTGCAGGTGGCGATTAAGCCGCACCACATTTTCCAGCGTGACGGTAAGCATCTGCATTGCGAAGTGCCGATCAACTTTGTCGATGCTGCCCTGGGCGGTGAGCTTGAAGTGCCGACGCTTGATGGTCGTGTGAAGCTGAAGATTCCGCCAGAAACGCAAACCGGCAAGCTATTCCGTCTGCGTGGTAAAGGCGTGAAGCCGGTGCGTGGCGGCATGCCTGGGGATCTGCTGTGTAAAGTCGTTGTGGAAACACCGGTGAAGCTCAACGACGAGCAGCGCAGCCTGCTGCGCCAGCTCCAGGAAAGCTTCGACGGCAGTAATAGTCATAGCCACTCGCCTAAGAAAACCGGCTTCTTTGACAGTGTGAAAAGCTTCTTTGAAGATATGAAGCCATAAGCCTGAGATAATGGTCATCGATTAGATGGTTGGTTCAAAAACCCTCGGTTCGCCGGGGGTTTTTGCTGTTTAAGGAACGTTAAACACAATGGATCATCTCGAAGAAAGGCCCGCTATGGGTATTTGGCTGCGCCTATTATCCGGCCTGCTATTTACCGGGATGCTGGTGTGCATTAAAGCCGTGAGTGACACCGTGCCGGTGGGGCAGTCGGTGTTTTTTCGCTCGCTGTTTGCGCTGCTGCCGATCATTGTGTTTCTCATGCTACGGCGGGAGTTCCCCGGAGGGTTGGCAACGCGACGTCCTTTGGGGCACGCGCTACGTTCGGGGCTGGGGGCGGCGGCGATGTTTGCCTCTTTTGCGGCAGTCGCGCTGCTCCCCGTCGCCGAGGCAACGCTGCTCGCCCAGCTAACGCCGGTCTTTATGGCGGTGGGTGGCGTGCTACTACTGGGAGAGCGTTTCTCGCTTTATCGCGCGGGTGGCATAGTGCTGGCGCTTATTGGGGTTGCCGTGCTGATTTTACCTGGGCTGGGGGCCAGCTCAGGCAGTGGACAAATAACCGGGTATGCGCTGGGCGCGCTCAGTGCGCTGTTAACCGCCGGGGCGCTGCTGACGGTTAGGCGTATTTCGCGAACTGAGACAGCGGCTTCCATTGCCTTCTACTTTATTGTGGTAGCCGCGCTGGCAGGGCTGGCGACGCTGCCATTGGGCTGGGCGGCGCTTACCCAGGTGGAATTTGCGCTGTTGGTATTGTCGGGGCTGTTTGGCGGCGTTGCACATATTGCGATGACCCTGGCTTTGCGCTACGCCGAGGCGTCGCGTTTGGCGCCTTTTGAATATATTGCCCTGGTGTGGCCCGTGTTAGCCGATTGGGTACTGTTTGGCATCCCGGTATCCAGCGGTTTCCTGCTGGCGCTGCCGCTTATGCTAAGCGGGGTAGCGCTTGCTGCCATGGAAGGTCGAAGACTAAGGTTGGCAATTAAATGGCTGCTTCGGCGATAAATCGTGAAAGCCGCAGCGGTAAGGAGTATTCAGCTAAGCAGCTTTGCTGGAACGGAACGCTCTGTTCCCGCGCGGTTTAATTCACTGCTTGGCGCTGATCGCTGGGCGGATTACGCTGGTAGGTACTTATTTGCTGCCTAAATGGAGAAGCCCTAATGCCTTTATCCCGCGCTGAAATTACCACGCCTTCTGCAGAGCGTTTAATCAATCGCTTATGTAAGCATTGGGCGCATAAGCTGGAGGTAGAACAAACCGACCAGCAGGGCAAAATAACCTTCGCAACCGGCACCTGCTTAATGCTCGCTGAGGCCGATAAGTTAGTAGTGGCCATTGAGACGCTTGAAGAGCAGCACCTGGACGAACTCGAAGGCGTGGTCGAGCGCCACCTGATTCGCATGGCGGGGGATGAAGAGCTGACCATGGTGTGGGAGAACTGATCAGCGATTTTCTGGGTGAGAAAGCAGAGCGACGAATGCAGCGAGGCGTCTGTTATAATCCCGGCAAACGTTACGCAACGAAACCCAGAGCGCAGGAGTTCGCATGACCCGAGTTGCCATTGTAGGCGTGGCTGGCCGCATGGGCCGTACGCTGGTAAATGCTGTAGAGCAAGATGCTGAAGCCACTCTGGCTGGTGGTATCGTGGAGCCAGGTAGCACCCTGGCGGGCGCTGACCTTGGCGAACTTGCCGGGGTGGGAAAGCGCAGCGTTGTTGCAGTGGATTCGTTACAGTCGATCGTTGATGACTTCGATGTGCTGATCGACTTTACTGCGCCCCAGGTGACATTGGCGAATTTGGCGTTCTGTGCGGAACACGGCAAGCGTATCGTGATTGGCACCACCGGCATGAGCGATGATGAGCTAGCCCAGCTCGATAGCTACCGCAACAAAGTGGCCATGGTGTTTGCGCCCAATATGAGCGTCGGCGTTAATCTAACCTTGAAGCTGCTCGAAACCGCTGCCAAGGCGCTGGGTGACGAAGGCTATGATATCGAAGTGATTGAGTCTCATCATCGCCACAAGGTGGATGCGCCTTCCGGTACGGCGATCAAGATGGGCGAAGTGATTGCCGAAAGCCTGGGGCGTAACCTGAAAGAGCACGGCGTGTTCGAGCGGGTCGGGCAGTGCGGTCCACGCACCGACAAAGAGATCGGCTTTGCCACCGTTCGGGCGGGCGATATCGTTGGCGAGCACACGGTGATGTTTGCCACCGAAGGTGAGCGCATCGAAATCACTCATAAAGCCTCCAGCCGGATGACCTTTGCCAAAGGCGCGGTGCGTGCAGCGCGCTGGGTCGCTGATAAAGAGAGCGGTCGTTACGATATGCAGGATGTGCTGGGGCTGGAGTAGTGGTGTTACTCCGCCAACAATTATCTTCAATCTAACGCTTGAGTGGTTGTTAGGGGTAGTCGTAGGTCAAGAATTCCTGTAACATTTCAAAAATTTTGGCCGGGTGGCTAGAAAGACTCAGACGGCGCGCTTGTTGCGTTGGCCAACCCAAAGCCTGCCATCGAGTTTGCTGCTATAAAGTGATGCTGATGTTAAGCGATAAGTGTTAAGCCGCTAAGCTGAGCAACTCTGAACGTAAGCGACTCCGAACGGCATCGAACAACAAGCGGGATGAAACCGATTCTTTTTATCGGCTTCGTCCCGCTTTTTTACGACCCCAGTTTTACTAATGATAGTTTTGCTAATGATAGTTTTTATTGGCGATAGTTTTACGTCGCGGATAATGAAGAAATTGCTGAGCCTGCGCCCAACAGGCTCCCACCAGCATGGGAGGACCTTGTTTTGAATAACCCCGCATTGAGCAAACCCGCAATATTGGCCCTGGAAGATGGTAGCGTGTTCCACGGCATCGCCATTGGCGCGGATGGACTAACAAGCGGTGAGGTGGTGTTCAATACGGCCATGACCGGCTATCAAGAAATCCTCACTGACCCCTCCTATACCCGCCAAATCGTCACCCTCACTTATCCGCATATCGGCAATACCGGCATTAACGCTGAAGACGTGGAGTCAGCTTCCATCGCTGCGGCAGGCTTGGTGATTCGCGATTTACCGCTAATGGCCAGCAGCTTCCGCTCTGAGCAGTCACTTTCAGACTACCTGAGAAGCCAGAACGTGCTGGGCATTGCCGATATTGATACTCGCCGCTTAACGCGTATTTTGCGCGATAAAGGGGCGCAAAATGGGGCGATTTTGGCAGGCGCAGAGGCTGAGGGAGATGATGCGGTGGCACGGGCGCTTGAGGCCGCGAGGGCATTCCCCGGTTTGAAAGGGATGGATCTGGCCAAAGAAGTGTCGTGCAAAGAAGCCTATGAGTGGTCAGAAGGCGAGTGGACGCTGGGTGAAGGCTACGCTGATACTACTCAAATTGAGCGTCCCTACCATGTGGTGGCGTTTGATTACGGCGTGAAATTTAATATTCTGCGCATGTTGGCCGCTCGCGGCTGCCGTCTGACGGTGGTGCCTGCACAAACGCCCGCCGCTGAGGTGCTGGCAATGAAGCCGGATGGTGTCTTTTTAGCCAACGGCCCCGGCGACCCGGAACCCTGTGATTACGCGATTAAAGCTATCCAGGAAGTACTGGAAACCGATATCCCGGTGTTTGGCATCTGCCTTGGGCACCAACTACTGGCGCTGGCCTCCGGTGCCAAAACGGTCAAAATGAGCCACGGCCACCACGGCGCTAACCATCCGGTGCAGGATCTGGACACCGGCACGGTGATGATCACCAGTCAGAACCATGGTTTTGCGGCAGATGAAGCGACCTTGCCTGCCAATGTGCGCGCAACGCACCGTTCGCTGTTCGACGGCACCTTACAGGGTATTGAGCTTACCGACCGCCCGGCGTTTAGCTTTCAAGGCCACCCGGAGGCGAGCCCCGGCCCGCGGGATGTGGCGCCGCTGTTTGATCGCTTTGTCGCGATGATGCAAGCGCGAAGCTAACGCATCGCGCTGTTAGATCGCCTTATCGCCGTCCTTTGTCGCTCATCGTCACCATTTTTTTGCGGGAACCGTTATGCCTAAGCGTACCGACATCAACACTATTTTGATCATTGGCGCTGGCCCGATTGTGATCGGCCAGGCCTGCGAATTCGACTACTCCGGCGCCCAGGCGTGTAAAGCGCTGCGCGAGGAGGGTTATCGGGTTGTTTTGGTCAACTCCAATCCTGCCACCATCATGACCGATCCGGCCATGGCCGATGCCACCTACATCGAGCCGATTACCTGGCAGGCAGTTGAAAAAATTATTGAAGTCGAGCGGCCCGATGCGATTCTGCCCACCATGGGCGGCCAGACGGCGCTGAACTGCGCCCTCGAGCTTGAAAAGCACGGCGTGCTGGAAAAATTCGGCGTAGAGATGATCGGTGCCAACGCCGATGCGATTAATATGGCCGAAGACCGTGATCTATTTGATCAGGCCATGAAACGCATTGGTTT
Organism: Halomonas sp.; assembly: GCF_007692655.1. Classification (GTDB taxonomy): domain Bacteria; phylum Pseudomonadota; class Gammaproteobacteria; order Pseudomonadales; family Halomonadaceae; genus Vreelandella. The sequence goes on along the minus strand of NZ_REBQ01000045.1, from coordinate 3,338 downwards.
GGAATGCCCCAAAGCGAAAGTCGCACACTCCATGGACGAGGCCTGGGAGATTCAGGCGGAGCTTGGCTTCCCAACCATTATTCGTCCCTCCTACACCATGGGTGGTTCCGGCGGCGGCGTGGCGTACAACAAGGAGGAGTTCGAGGAGATCTGTACCCGTGGTTTTGAACTCTCCAACAACCACGAGCTGCTGATTGACGAGTCGCTGCTGGGCTGGAAAGAGTACGAGATGGAGGTTGTGCGTGATAAAAACGACAACTGCATCATCGTCTGTGCGATTGAGAACTTCGACCCCATGGGGGTGCACACCGGTGACTCCATTACCGTAGCGCCAGCGCAAACGCTGACCGATAAAGAGTACCAGATCATGCGTGATGCCAGTCTCGCGGTGCTGCGTGAGATTGGTGTGGAAACCGGCGGTTCCAACGTCCAGTTTGGTATGGATCCCAAGACCGGGCGCCTGGTGGTGATCGAAATGAACCCACGGGTGTCGCGCTCCTCGGCGCTGGCTTCCAAGGCAACCGGTTTTCCGATTGCCAAAATCGCCGCCAAGCTCGCGGTGGGCTACACCCTGGATGAACTGCAGAACGATATTACCGGCGGGCGTACGCCTGCATCGTTTGAACCGTCCATCGATTACGTGGTGACCAAAATCCCACGTTTCACCTTTGAAAAATTCCCCCAGGCTAACGATCGCTTAACCACCCAGATGAAGTCGGTGGGTGAGGTGATGGCCATTGGTCGCACCTTCCAGGAGTCGCTGCAGAAAGCGCTGCGCGGCCTGGAGACAGGTAACGACGGTCTTGATCCGATCATTACCGACTTTACGCCGGACAATATGGCGATCATTCAGGGTGAGCTGCAGGCCGCCGGTGCCGAACGTATTTTCTACATCGCGGATGCCATGCGTTCGGGGATGAGCGTGGAGGATGTCTTTGCGCTGACCAATATCGACCCCTGGTTCCTGGTCCAGCTGGAAGAGTTAGTGCTGATCGAGAATGCTGTTGCCAAGCGCGCTCTATCTGAGTTCTCTGCCCGTGAGCTTTATCAGCTTAAGCGCAAAGGCTTTGGCGATGCGCGCTTAGCCAAGCTATTGAGCGTGACCGAAAAAGAGTTCCGCCAAACCCGTCAGGCGGCAGGCATTCGTCCGGTGTATAAGCGCGTTGATACCTGCGCGGCGGAGTTCGCCTCCGATACCGCCTATATGTACTCCACCTATGAAGAGGAGTGCGAAGCGGATGTCTCTGATCGTCAAAAGATTATGGTGTTGGGCGGTGGCCCCAACCGTATTGGTCAAGGGATCGAGTTTGACTACTGCTGTGTTCACGCTGCTTTCGCCATGCGCGACGATGGCTATGAAACCATTATGGTCAACTGCAACCCGGAAACCGTCTCTACCGACTACGACACTTCTGATCGCCTCTACTTTGAGCCGGTCACCCTGGAAGATGTGCTGGAGATCGCTGACAAAGAGAAGCCGGTGGGGGTGATCGTTCAGTTCGGTGGCCAAACGCCGCTGAAGCTTGCCCGTGAGCTGGAGGCGGCCGGTGTGCCCATTATTGGCACCACCCCGGATGCTATCGACCGTGCGGAAGACCGCGAGCGTTTCCAGGTGATGATCGACAAGCTGGGCCTGAAGCAGCCGCCTAATGCCACGGCGCGCAGCTTTGCCGAGGCGTTTGATAAAGCCGAGGCGATTGGCTACCCGCTGGTGGTTCGTCCCAGCTATGTGCTCGGTGGCCGCGCTATGGAGATCGTCTACGACGCCTCCGAGCTTGAAAATTATATGACCCACGCGGTGAAGGTCTCCAACGACTCGCCGGTACTGCTTGATCACTTCCTGAGTGCCGCTGTCGAGGTCGATATCGATGCGGTATCGGATGGCCAGCAGGTGGTAATCGGCGGCATCATGCAGCACGTTGAGCAAGCGGGCGTTCACTCTGGTGACTCCGCCTGTGCGCTGCCGCCTTACTCGCTGCCCGCCGATGTGCAGGATGAAATGCGCAAGCAGGTCAAGCAGATGGCCGTTGAGCTTGGTGTGAAAGGCTTAATGAACGTGCAGCTCGCCTGGCAGGATGGCGAGATCTACGTGATTGAGGTTAATCCTCGTGCTTCGCGTACGGTGCCCTTTGTGTCCAAGTGCATTGGCACCTCGCTGGCGCAGATCGCTGCGCGCTGCATGGCGGGTAAAACCCTTGCTGAGCAAGGCTTTGAGAAGGAGATCGTGCCGCACTTCTACAGTGTTAAAGAAGCGGTCTTCCCGTTCAATAAATTCCCCGGTGTCGATCCGATCCTTTCGCCCGAAATGAAGTCAACCGGCGAAGTGATGGGCTCTGGTGACACCTTCGCTGAAGCCTTCTTTAAGGCTCAGTTGGGCGCTGGTGAGGCGATTCCTGCGCTGACAGGCGAGCGCAAAGCGTTCCTTTCTGTGCGCGAGCCGGATAAGGCAGGGCTTATCGAAGTGGGGCGTTCTCTGTTAGCATTAGGCTTTACGTTATGTGCAACACGGGGAACAGCAGCAGCTTTAGAAGCGGCTGGGTTGGATGTTGAGCACGTCAATAAAGTCTACGAAGGTCGTCCCCATATCGTCGATCTGCTTAAGAACGACGAAATCGCCTACATTGTGAACACTACCGAAGGTCGCCAGGCTATTAATGACTCTTCGGTCATTCGCCGTACTGCTCTCTCGCGCAAGGTGCCCTATGCGACCACCTTGGCGGGCGCTAATGCTGTTTGTATGGCGCTTGAGTACGGTAGGGAGATTACGGTGCGGCGCCTTCAGGATCTGCATGCAGGAGCAAGTCAATGAACAAGGTCCCGATGACAGTGGCGGGAGAAAGAAGCCTTCGTGAAGAGCTCGATCATCTTAAAGGCGAGGCTCGTCCCCAGGTGATCGCGGCCATCGCTGAAGCGCGGGAACACGGCGATCTTAAAGAGAACGCCGAGTATCATGCCGCTCGCGAGCAGCAAGGGTTTATCGAAGGACGTATTCAAGAGATCGAAAGCAAGCTTTCTGTCGCTCAAGTGATTGATGTCACCAAGCTGCCAAAAACCGGCAAAGTGATTTTTGGTGTCACCGTGTCGCTGCTTAATCTCGATACCGAAGCCGAAGTGACGTACCGCATTGTCGGTGAAGATGAGGCGGATATTAAGTCAGGCCGCATCTCGGTCACCTCGCCGATTGCCCGTGCGCTGATCGGCAAGGAAGAGGGGGATATTGTGGTGGTGAAGACCCCTGGTGGCGATGTGGAGTATGAAATAGGTAGCGTCGAATACGTGTAATCTAAAACGCCCCCGCGGCTAACGCATTAGCTGTGGGGGCGTTGATTGCATTGGTG
>NZ_REBQ01000017.1 GCF_007692655.1 Halomonas sp. | reverse complement strand
CCCACCCTGGTACAGGCGCTGGATCTGGATATCTCGGGCGTCATGCCGCAATTCGTGCGCCTGCAATATGTGCGCGCCTCGAGCGCGATGATCAGCGCAGCAATGGTTGGGGTGGTGGCACTCGGAACCGTCCTCATGCTGCCGGAGCGCGGCGGTATTGCGCCAGAGCGTGACCAGTTCGCCCTGTTTCCGCGCAGCTTCGGGGAATGGCAACAATCAGGACCGCGTGAGTTTCTCAGCGAACGCGTAGCCCAAACGCTTGGTGCAGACGACTACCATCAGGTCAACCTTGTCAATCCCGATGCTACCGCACCTGTAGGGCTGTTCATGGCTTGGTATAATGATCAGTCAAAAGGCGGCGTCCATTCACCCGAGATCTGTCTGCCCGGTGGCGGCTGGGAAATTGCTTGGATAGAACGAACTGATGTGACCGAACAAATGGGAACTTCGACACCCTTTGGCCTGAACCGCGCGATCATACAACAGGGCGATGCGCGAATGATGGTCTATTACTGGTTCCAACAGAAAGATCGCCGCATCGCTTGGGATTTTGCTGCAAAATTCTGGCTAATGGTGGATGGTATAACCACAGGCCGTACTGATGGCGCGCTGGTGCGCCTAACCACACCCATCCGCTCTGGTGAAACTGACAACGAAGCCGAAGTCCGTCTACAAGAGGTGCTGGAAGAAATGCTCCCCGCCCTACCCCGATTTATTCCAGAAGGGTAAAAACGGCTATCGTGTATCACTCAGTTTTGCGACCCGCTGAAAGGCTTGATTTCTAGCCATCAGCGCACCCCACTCGTCGCACCCGACTATACGCCCCCGTTCCATCACTACAATCCGGTCGCATTGCTTCACTGTGCTCAGTCGGTGCGCAATAATTAACACTGTCTTGTCGCCAGGAAGGGCGTCAATGGCAGCCATCACCTCGGCCTCAGTAAGATTATCAAGTGCGGAAGTTGCCTCGTCGAAAACGATCAGGTCGGCATCATGATAAAGCGCGCGGGCAATCCCGATACGCTGGCGTTGCCCACCCGAAAGCCGCACGCCACGCTCGCCCACAGTGGTGTTATATCCCATGGGGAGATCATCACGAATGAATGCATCAATACTGGCTATCCGTGCGGCACGGATAACGCGGTCCATGTCTATCTGGTTTGGCCCGATGCCCAGTGCAATATTCTCGGCAACACTCGCGTCGGTCAAAAAGATCTCTTGTGGAACATAGCCCACAGTCTGTTGCCAGGCCCGCAGATTAGAAACAGTAACTGGGGTTCCATCAGCAACAAGTTGACCAGACTGGGGCCGCAGGAGGCCCAACACAATATCGGCCAGCGTGGTTTTACCCGCTCCAGTGCCACCTACTATGCCAATCTTCTCACCCGACTTAATCGTCAGGGAAATGTCGGTCACACCCGCTTGCTCGGCCTGCGGGTAGCGATAAGAGGCACCTGTCAGTTCCAGCGCCTGTTTCAAGCCAAGCGGTGCAGGCATATCGCTGGGGATGACAGCAGAGTCCCCGATCAGGTCTGCATACACGGTCTCCACCGCAGCAATACCTGACTGGATTTCGGTTGCGGATTGATAAAGCTTACCGAGTTCAGGCATCATGCGTTGCCCAGCAAAAGCGAAGACCCCGAGAATGGGTAGAATCGTGGCTAAGGCTGTACCATCGGCAAAGCTGGCACCGTCAACCAGAAGCAGGCATAGCACGACCACACCGCCTAGCGTGACCCCTTGGATTACATAGGTCGGTACTTGTGAGAGCAGTTGTATGCGCACCTGCACCTCAGCCATCTGGCGCGATGGGGTGCTAAATCGGTCGATATAAGAACGCTCTCGCCCTAAAAGCTTGATGTCTTTTACGCCACCCAGCGCTTCGGTAGCCAAACGGTAGCGTTCACTGTTGGCTTCGACCCGTAATGCGCCCAAGTGGCGCAGTTTCACGCGACTGAGTGCATATGTGAGCCCATAGACACCTCCAAATACAGAAAACGCAGCAAGCGCGACAAACGGTTCCAGCCAAATGAGGAAACTTACCAATGCGACGATAGTCAGTGCGGAAGTGATAAGTTCAGCCATAGGCCTGAGAAAACGGCTCACTACTTCCTGCGCCTCTGACAGAATACGGGTGCCCATATCACCAGAATGGTGATCCAAAAAATATTCGTATGGCTGGCCTAGATACTGCGCCATGAGTCGGTAGCTAAGTGTATGCACCCGCATCATTGCAAACCTTGCCACAGCATAGACCTTGAGCACTTGAACCACCATGGCCAGCGTTATGACCAACAGCGCTCCCAGCCCCGATATGACGAGGAATGAATAAGATGAGGTAAAACCAAATGTCTCATAAGCCCACGCTATAGCGGGTGTATCCGCAACCGCGGACGGGTTAGCTAGCACTGACAAGAATGGCATGATCGAGCCGACCATCGCTGTTGACGCAAAGGCCGAAAGGACAGCGACAGCCAAAACTTTAAGCGCGTTACGCCGTTCCTGAGCATCAAGGAGAGCCCACGCCTTTTGTATAGATACAAGGTTGATCATTGGTTTTCAGCGACTTTTGACAATATAATACCAATTCTTAACGTCAAAGACTCGGTTCATTTTCACACCCCAAAAAGCGTTTTTAGACCAGCAAGCATACGGTCAGGGTAATCGTAGGCTTTGATCGCTGTAGCGATTTTTTTTGTGGAACACGCGCCATCATAGGCATCAGAAACGGGCGGCGTGATCAGTGTTAAACTATATTCACCACACCCCGTTGACTGATATGTTGAAAAAATAAGTGTTCTCATAGTATTTATTTCGTTCCACTGAAACTAGGCAAATCTGCCCCATTAAGATACACTGCTATAGAGAAGTTTAATGGTATCATAGACCCTCTTGGAAGCTATCACCCTAGTATTCGCACCCTGAGCGCGCTCCAGGTCAAAATTGGCAGAATCCGAAGGCAGGCACCATAACGCATGGCAAGTCGTTTGGGATCCCTTGCCAACCTCCACAGCCATTCACACGCGAGCATTCGTACTAGGCGCGGAGCACGACGCTGAGTGCCCGCGATGAAATCAAGCCCTGCTCCGATCGACAGAAACCCAACATGTGGCAGACGCGCATGAGCTCGAGAAGCAAAAATTTCTTGCTTCGGTGCGCCCAATGCAAGAAAGCAAAGGCCGGCCCCGCTATCTGCAATAGCCTCCAGCGCAGCGTCAGCAACAGGCCCCTGTGGATCAAAACCCATGGCCGGTGACAAGATCAAGACAATCTGTGCCTCAGGATATCGTTGCTGCAGTCGATGGGCGGCCCGCGACAAGGCCTCCTGCGTCGAACCCAGTAGAGCGACCTTGGTTTGCGTGCGGGCTGCCAGTTCAATTACAGGGCCAATCAGCT
>NZ_REBQ01000046.1 GCF_007692655.1 Halomonas sp. | reverse complement strand
CAAAAGTGATGAACGCGGATCGTTTTGACGTCGCATAACTACCACGCGCGTTAGTGATAGCAAGTAAACCCGCATCTTTGGATGCGGGTTTTTTTGCTATGCGCTATGCCAAGGTGTATGCACATAAAAAGCACCCAAACAGGTGCCTTTTAGTCATCATTAATGAAGAGGGATTAAAACGCTTCCCACTCCGCTACTTCATGCTTTTGTTTAGCCGTTGGGGGATGGCGGTTAGCTGTTTTAGGCAATGTAGTGCCTGTTGCTGTGCGGGCTGTATGTGCTGCGGTATAGGGCAGGGCGGTGGGCGAAGCGCCACCTTCATTAAGCACAAACTCACTCATCAATTGATCAAGCCTTTGGGCGTTGTCGCGCATGTTTGTGGCAAGTGTTGCACTTTGACTGACCATGGCAGCATTCTGCTGAGTCATCATGTCCATCTCTGCGACCGCAGTGTTGACCTGCTGGATGCCAGCTGTTTGTTCCCGGGCGCCGGCAGCAATTTCAGCGATCACATCTGACACCTGGGTGACGCTTTGTCGAATTTCTTGCATGCGCTCAGCCGCTGCTTTGACGATGTCGCCCCCTTCTTTTGAGTGGGTAACGGACATATCAATCAAAGCACGAATGTCGTGAGCGGCCGAGGCTGAGCGGCTAGCGAGTGTACGTACTTCGCTGGCGACCACGGCGAACCCGCGGCCTTGCTCACCGGCACGAGCCGCTTCCACCGATGCATTTAGCGCCAATATATTGGTTTGAAAAGCAATCGAGTCAATCAAGCCAATAATGTTGCTAATTTTATTAGCGGATTCGCTGATGGCGGCCATCTTGGCTTCCATTTGAGTCATCGACTCAGTGCCGCGCTCTGAGGCACTAGCGGCTTCAAGGGCCAAACTATTCGCCTGTTCCGAAGCCTGGGAGGTATGCGATACCGTGGAGTGGATTTGCTCCATTGAAGCGGACGTTTCCTGGAGATTGGCTGCCGCTTGCTCGGTGCGTGATGATAGCTCTTGAGTGCCATCTGCCATATCGCTGGCATCTGCCAATACTGTGCGAGCGTTTTGGCGTACTTCCTGAAGGGTGGACTGCATGCGCTCCACAAAAGCATTGAAACCATGGGCAAGGTCGCCAATTTCATCCTGGGTTTTGGCTTCTAGGCGGCGTGTTAAATCACCTTTGCCTTGGGCAATATCCGCCATGGCACTGGCTGTTTGTTTGATCGGGGCAAGCGCACGTCGAGCAGCAAATGCGACGATGAGCAATAAAATAATCAGCAGCAGAGCGCCAGCAATAAGCAGCGATCGTAGCAGGTCGCTAGTCACCGCGGTGAAGGTGCTAAGAGGCACATTCACACCGACTACCCAGGAGGTTCCCTCGACTGGGCTCCACATAATGGCGTCGCGTTGCCCATTAGGGAGTGTCACCACCCCTGAACCCGCTGTCCCACTTAGCATCTCTCGGCTGAGGCTATCCATACCTTGGTAGCCATGCTGGTCGGCAGCTGTAAAATTCAGCGTCATGCGTGAGGCTTCATCTGGGTGTGCAATCACTTGGCCCTGGCTGTCAATCATCCACCCGTAGCTACCTTCGCCAACATCGATTGCTGAGGTGATATCAGAGACCGCCGCCATAGAAACGGTCATACCCAGTAAGCCTACTCGGTTGTCACGCTCATCAAACACTGTGTCGGCCACAATCGCCGTGGGCAGGCCACTGACCATAGAGACCACAGGATCTATGAGTAGGCTATCCCTGGTACCCTCGGTAACGAGGGTTTTGAAATAATCGCGCTCTGTGACATCCAGTGCCACTCCTGCATGGGTTAAGGTAGCGCCCGTTGCATTACTGAAAAAAAGCGATTCAATGGTGGTACCTGCAGGATGCCGCTTTGCCAGCCAGTCCAAGTGATTGTCGATAGGAGTATCGTCAGCGAGCCGCTCGTCTTGAGCCAACACGGCTATCCAATCACGGTGGCCTGCAATCCAGCGGCTGATTTCATCTGCACGTGCTTCTACCTGATTGGTACTCGCATTTTCCACGAGATCAGTGACCGCCCGATTAAGCTGTTGATTGACGACAATGCCGAGAATAACGGCTACCACAAAGAGCGGAATGGCGACCGCAGCCAGCAGTTTCTGCGTCAGTGAAAGACGAGAAATTTTTTTCATTTGTTGCCTCGTAGTGTTGGCCAGAAGTAGTTCCCAAGCGTGTTGGTAAGCGTCATCCTCTGGCTGTTTAATGGTTCCCTGGAAGTTATATGCTACAACCGCTACTTACTCGCGGCTGATAATGCGCTTGCTCAATAGTTCTCTCTTTTAATGTAATTTTTATTGGGTTTTTATATGGCGTTTATGTATCTTTTTTGTTGTTCGGTGGTTTTGTTAAATCATCTGGGTAATCAACATCAGAGCGCACGCCAGGATCGTTTAGGGTGACGTTAACCATACGGCTGCTATGCGTTTTGATGACAGAACTAGCACCTTTTTCATTTTCTAAATGTGCTAGCTCACACCATAGTTTTCGTCCAAAAATAACCGGATGCCCCGGTTTTCCTTGGTATAGTGGCTGTACGATGCTCTCTGGAGTAGCCAGCCTGGCTAATAAATGGCATGTTTTAAAACTCACCCACGGTAAGTCTCCAAGCCATATCGCCGCAGCACGATAGTGCTGCATATCTTCAACTTGGGTTAAGTGTTTAAAAGTATCACTGATACTGAACCCCAGACCTAAATGGCTACGTGGGCTAATAATGGTGGGAGTCACTGGGGGGAGGCCGAGTGATTGGGCGTTATCATCGGGTTTAATCACAACGCGATTATGTAAGAAGTATTTCTGGGTAGTCAGTAAAGTGGTGTTAAGTAGTGTTTCTCCGCTACTCAGTTTCGCGACTCTTTTATCACTGCCAAAGCGGCGTGATTGGCCTGCTGCCATCACGATGACGATAATATCGCTACAAAGCATGGCGCTCTTTTCCACGATAGAGGCGAACAATATCGGCCATTACGGCCAGGGCAATCTCTGCAGGTGTTTTGCTACCCAAGTTGAGTCCAATGGGCATGACGATTCTTGCTACTTGGGTTTCCGTCAAGCCGCCCGAACGCAATAGCCGTTCGGCACGTTGTTGCGAGGTCTGCTCAGACCCCATCACGCCAATGTAAAACGCCTTCGTACGAACGGCCTCAATCATTGCTAAATCATCAATACGCGGATCGTGGGTCAAGGCGACAACTGCTGTGTTGGCGTGGCAGCCGCCAGAGGAGATAAATACCGAGGGCAGCACCGCTTGTATTTCCACACCGGGCACGTTGAAGTTATTCCGAGCCTCATCTCTGGGGTCGCAAACAATCACTTCAAAACCGAGCGATTGAGCAAACAGCGCACAGGGCGAAGTGATTGAAGAGATACCGGCGATGATCAGCCGCAGCGCTGGCCCAATGCGGATATTGACGCTAGCCGTATCAAAAGTAACGGCGGGCTCTGAGTTATTCGGGGGGTTAAAACGTTTGCCGCTGCCATCCAATTTGATACAGCGGGTTAGCGGTTGGAGACCCAGTAGCGTGGCATGCATCACTTCAAGATGAGTGAGGTTGTCGGTGGTTGGCGCTAGCCGCTCAACCAGTACTTCAAGGCTGCCTCCGCAGGGTAGGCGGATATCCGTTGAGCTATCTTCACCACCATAGCGCACCCGTTTCACGGGTTCGTCAAATTCACCCTTTTTGAGACGTGCGATAAAGTCTTCTTCGACACACCCACCTGACAGTGAGCCCACGTATTCACCTGATTGACAGGTGACCAGCATGGCGCCTGGTTCTCTGGGGGATGAGCCAAAGGTTTTCAGAACAGTGCAGAGCCACACGGTAAGCCCCTGGTTGGCCCATTTAAGCGCGTGCTCAATCACCTGTAGGTCTAGGTGGTGCATTAAGGGACGGCCTCCAACGGCTGCTGAACATACCCTTTTAATACGTCGCGCACTGTTTCAGGGGTAAAGGGAGGGTGCGTAAAGCGAGCCCCCGTGGCATCGAAGAGGGCGTTAGCTATCGCGGGTGCGCCTGGCAGTGAGGTGGACTCACCGACGCCTAATGGCGGCAGCCCAGGGCGATCAAGCAGCATGACGTCGATAGGAGGAAGCTCCGAAAAACGCAGGATGGGGTAGCCGCCCCACTCTTTGCTGGTAGGTAAGCCGTCTTCAAAGGTGACCCGCTCTTTTAAGGTGCGGCTTAGCATCTGGATCACGTTGCCATGTACCTGATGCCGCACCCCGGCGGGATTTACCATGAGGCCGGCATCCTGGCCTATGTATAACTGCTCGACGACAATATGACCGCTCTTCACATTGACCTTAAGCTCAACGACCCAAGCAGCTAGCGCAGCACCAAAACCTGGAAATTTACTATGCACGTATTGGGCATAAGCAAAGCCGCGGCCATAGCGCCAATCGCCATCGCCAGGTGGATTGGCATTGGCAATGCTGGACTTCCAGTTCGCGCGTTTGATGAGTGCTTCGACAAGCTCGCAGGCACGGTCGTCAGCCAGGTAACGCAACCGGTAGGCGACAGGATCTTCCTTCGCTAAATAGGCAAGTTCATCAATATAGCTTTCGTGGGCGAAGGTGTTGGGCAGCGCGGAGACACCGCGTAGCCAGGAGGCGCGCACCAGGGTGGGCACGTCCTCACAGATAATCTGCCGATGGGGGTAGCGGTAGGGCGGTACTGATGTTCGGTCGCCCATCTCAAAAGGGATATCGATAGGAGGAGCGGCCCCGGTCAGTAGTAGCGCCAGCGTCGGTGCGTTGTTCGAGGGGTAGCGCGTGCTAAAACGGTAGCCTGCTGGGCTACCATCGGCATTCAAGCCGCCCTGGATAGCCATGTATTGAGCTGCCCCCTTAGGCTCCCAGGTGTGCTCCTGCTCGCGGGTTAATTGCACGCGCACCGGGCGACCTACTGCCTGGGAAAGCAGCACCGCATCGGCGCCAACGTCGTCAGCGCAGTTGCGCCCATAGCAGCCCGAGGTCTCCATGCGGGTAATCGTAATGACACTCTCATCCAGGCCGGTAAGGCGGGCGAGATCGGCTCTTAGACTATGCGGATTCTGGGTGCCTGACCAAAGGTGCAGTGCGTCCTTCTTGGCATCGGCAACCGAGCAAGAGGGGCCTATGGAGCCATGTAGTTGAAAAGGCCAAACGTAGTGGCGACTGAGCGGGCGGTCTGCAGCGGCAAGGGCGCTGTCGAGATCGCCCTCTTCGAGCAGTATGCGCTGCTTGCTGGGCAGGTCGCGCAGGGCTTTCTCGATATTATCCAGCGGGGGCAGACCTGAGATAGGACGCCACTCAACCTTTAGCTGTCTGGCGGCCTCCGCAGCCTGCTCTTCCCGCTCGGCAACGACGCCGACGAAGTCTCCGATGACGACGACTTTGATCACACCTGGCAAATGCGCCACGGAGCTTTCGTCGACAGCTAGTAAGCTGTTACCGATAAAGTCACCGCTGTCGTGGCCCCCATAAGGTGGGCGTATGACGCGGCCATGCAGCATGTCGGGTAGGCGCAGGTCATGTACAAAGGTTAATTTACCGGTGACTTTGTCGGGGATATCCACACGGGAGGTAGATCGCCCTACTAATGTGTAATCACTGACTGGTTTGAGGGGCGCGCTGTCAGCTAATTTCAACGCATGCCGAGCGCCAGCTAACAGCCCGCCATAGCTAACTGGCGGAAGGTGTTTAGCGCTGGTATGTATATATCCGCCTTGGCAGTGAAGTGTTTCGCGTTCAACGTTCAGGTGGCGAGACCCCAGCGTAAGCAGGTACTCCCGGGCTTGTGCCGCTGCTCGGCGCAGTGGTTCGGCGGTAATCTGTATGGTCGCACTAGCAATTGTCGGCCCTTGATTGGGTACCTCAAAGGGGTTGCCAAGCACCATGGTGACGTTGTCGAAAGGCACGCTCAACTCTTCAGCGACAATTTGCGCCAGCGCTGTGCGTATGCCGGTGCCCAAATCCACGTGGCCGTTGAATGCGAGGATATGGCCGCTGCTCAATATGGCAATGAATATTTCGGGCTCACTGGGGGTGAAATCAGAGTGTGTACCCGGTTGCCCCGGCGCAGGCTTGGGCGGCGCGACAGGATCCCGATAGATCACCAGTAGATCCGACTCGTGGAGCAGCGACTGCCTTGTGTAGTCTGATTTATCAGCCATGACGTGCCTCCCGAGCTATCACTGAGTTTCGTGTGTTTAGGTTAATTTGAACTGATCGCGGAGCGAAAAATAAGGTAAAATTATAGCGTACACACCATAAAAGCATGCTGGATTGACCCAGCGCAAGCAGTATTTCATACGTTGATGCATCATCGGGATAACCAGTGCCATAATCGATTTACGATGTCGTCAACATATTAAGGATGGGTAATGACAACGGATAGTGCGCTCAATCACTCGTCTTCCGGCGAGCACCCCACGCCTTCAGAGCAGGGGTATGACTTCTCCGAACAAGTAGGCCATCTACTACGTAAAGCCTACCAGCGGCATACGGCCATTTTTCAGCGCTATAGCAGCGATAAACAGTTAACGGCCATTCAGTTTGTCACGCTGTGTACGGTGATGGAACGTGGGCCCAGTTCACTGACCGAAATCGTCAACGCTACGGCGATAGATCCTGCGACGATCCGTGGCGTTATTAAACGCCTCAAAGCGCGTGAATGGATCACGTTGACGACAGACCCCAACGATCAGCGCAAGGTCATGGTCGTGATCACCGAACCGGGGGCCGCACTGGTAGAAGAAATGGTGCCCAGCGCCAAGCAGATTAGCGATCAGACCATGAAGAACCTTAATCCAGCGGAACGGGTTGCCCTGATGCACCTGCTGGAAAAAATGAATGCGGATGGGTGATGCCATGAGGGTGGGAAGTTCCACTTGCATGGCAAGTGGCTTACTAGCGGCCCTCTAAGTAGCCCAGCGTTTCATCCAGCCCTATCACATCGCCATACTTACTATCGATATCAAACAGGTTGGCTTCATGGGGCGCTGGGTGGCGGTCGCCCACGCAATCACGTACTACCATTACCCGAAAGCCGTACTGCAGGCCGTCCACAGCGGTGGCGCGAATGCAGCCGCTGGTGGAACAGCCGGTGATGATCAATGTATCGACACCCATCGCAACGAGCGTTGAGGCAAGCGACGTGCCAAAGAAAGCGCTGGCATACTGCTTGGTCATTACCAGCTCGTCTTCGCTGGGCGTTACCTCGGGGCAGAACGCCGCATAGGGATTACCTGCCACCATGGCGCGCATCACCGGTGCTTTCTTAACCCAGATTCCGCCATCTATTTGATCCGGGGCGTGATACAGAATATTGGTGTGGATAACGGGCGTGCCGGTACGCCGCGCGGTGTTTAATAGCGGCGGCATATTGGCCACGGCGTCCACCACACCTTGGGCAAATAGCGGTGAGCCTGGGGTGGTGTAGCCCTGCATAAAATCAACTACCAGCAACACGGGCTTTTTGCCAAAACCAATGCGCCCATCCCAGACGCCTTTGTAGTTGTTATCTAAGCTGTCATCTAAAGAGCTGTCACCAGCACCGCTGCTGGCTGCCTGGCTGGGATTCGTCATAGCGCTATCTCCTAGTAAGCCCCTGATAAGAGCGCACCCGCACCCGGCACAATAGGCTCTAAATCGAGCGCCTTAAGCATGGCGTAGGTGGTCGCAATGGCGGCGGTCACCACCGGCTTGCCGGTTAAGGCCTCTACCTTGGCGACAGCCGGTAAAGACGGCATTTGCACGCAGGCTGACAGCACAATCGCATCGATATTGGTTAAGTCGAGACTAGCGACAATCGCGGGGAGATTGGCGGGGTCGTGGCGGGCAACGTCCAGGTTGTTGGGAATCTCAAGCGCCCGGTAGTCGAGCACCTCAATCCCTTCCTGACGGATATAGTTCACCACCATCTCAGTCAGCGGCTTCATGTATGGGGCCACCACCACCACGCGTTTGGCCTTCATCACACCTAGGGCATCCACCAGCGCACCTGCACTGGTGACCACCGGCGTATCGCAGCCATTCTCTTGGGTGCGGCTGCGTAGCCGCTGCTGGGATTCACGATGGTAGCCAGGGCCCATGGCCATAATGGCCACCAGGCAGGCGTAGCCCATGACATCGACGGCCGCGTCAGACAGCTCCAGGGCGCAGCGGTCAGACTCTGCATCCATGGCCGCCAGCTCATCCTTGCTGACGGTCTTCATGCGCATACGGCTGGAGTGGAAGGTAAAGCGCTCTGGTCGAATCAACTGCCGCGCCGCCAGCATCGCGGGGATTTCGGTCTCCATGGTGATGTTGGAGCTGGGCACGATCTGGCCGATACGGTATGGCCTAGTCATGGAATTGTTGGTCATAGTGCTTTGCGTCATGATCATTGGCCTTGGTTAGAGTTGTGTACCCAGGAAGTCTTCAAAGGCGGCAAAAAAGCCATCGAAGTCATCCCAGGGAATCATATGGCCCGCTTGTTCCGCGGTGGAAATGCGAATCGTCGGTAGCAGGGAGCGTATTTCGCCGCGATCTTCATCTTGGATAACACCGCCCTTACCCGCGCACATCAGCAGCGTGGGCACCTTGATGCCTGGGAAATCCTGGTGAATATCGACGCTGTGAAACTCTTCAAACGCCTGTACGATGGCGGGTTCAAAGCAGGTGTGCAGCCATTCGGCGCGCAGCCGTAGCTGCTCGTCGCTCCAGGTGGGGCAGTAGTGGCGCATGGTGTCGATATCGGCGCCCCGGGTGCAGTCACGGATGGAGTCCACGTACCAGGGGAGTTTGCTGGGGTACTCCCGGCGGCCTGGGCCTGAAACCGGCGGGTCGATCAATACCAGCTTGTCGATGCCGCTGGCGCCGCGACTTATGGCACGCAGCGCAAAGCGTGCGCCCATGGAGTGGCCAGCCAGAATGACATTGCTCAGCCCTAGTGCTTCGATAAAGGCGATGACGTCATCGGCACAGGTGTCGATGTCGTAAGCGAGGTCTGGACCCGTAGAGGACAAGCCTCGGCCGCGAACGTCGAGCACATAAGTATCAAAGTGCTGACCCAGACGCTCCGCAACAAAGCTCCACGTAATGGCTGGGCTGGTAATGCCGGGTATCAGCACCAACGGCTGGCGGGACGTCTCGGCGCTGTCGCCGAAGCGCAGGTAGTGCTGACGAATACCGTTGGCGTGGAGGTTGGCGCCATAAAGATAGGTGCTGCTCATACCGGGCTCCCTTCGTTGATGGGCTGCTTCAGCGGTACCTCGAAAACGTCATAGCCGAATACCCAGGCGGGGTCTTCGTCTTCCCGCAGCCAGGTATTGTCGTGGGAGACCTGCTGTACCCGGGAGGCGCGCTCAAAGCGGTTGGTGCGGTAAAGCTCGAAAGCGTTTTGATAATCGTCGGCACCCACCTCTTCCAGGCAGCGTACCAGCATGGCAGCATCTTCAATGGCCATGGCAGCGCCCTGGGCCATATGGGGTTTCATTGGGTGGCAGGCGTCACCGAGCAGTACCAGTCGATTTTCATGCCACAGTGGCAGAGGATTACGCTCCAACAGCGGCCATTTGGTGACGCTTTCAGTACAATCAATCAGCGCTTGAACGGTAGGGTGGTAGCCCTTGAAGGCCTCGCGCATCTCTTCCCGGGAGCTATCGACGAAAGAGGTGCCGTGATTCCAATCGGGTTCAGGCACGCCCGTAACGTAGTAGTACTCTTTTTCGTCACCGGTCACGAAGTAAACCATCATGTGGCGATCTTCCGACCACCACTTAACGCAGGCTTCAAAATCCAGGTCGTATGCCTTGAGTTTATCGGCTGAGATAATCGCTCGGTGGGCTACCCAACCACTGTAAATGGGCGCTTCAGTGCCGAGCAGTTTCTCACGCAGGCGCGAATTGACCCCGTCGGCACCGATCACCAAATCGGCTTCTTCTGTAGTGCCATCGGCGAAGGTCATGACCACCTTGTCGCCGCTGTCATCCACATCGACCAAGCGTTTATCGAAATAGAGCTTATCCTGGTCGAGTGTGCTGACCATCAGTTCGTGAAGGTCACCACGGTGTACCGTGATATAAGCCGCGCCATAGTTTTTGCTAGCAAACTCACCCAGCGGGATACGTGATTGATACTCCCCTGTCATGCCGTTACGGCTAAACCAGTAATCGGGGTGTGAGCCCATGGCATTGAGCTGCTCTTCGATACCAATGCGGCGCATCACTTTCATGACGTTGGGGCCAAGATGAATACCTGCCCCTAAGCGAGAAAATGCAGGGGCTTGTTCATACACCTTGGTGGGGTAACCCGCTTGCTGCAGTAGTGTGCCTGCAGCCGCGCCGCCAAGACCCGCGCCGATAACGGCAATGGTGGGTTTATAGTTCATGTCGTTTTTTCCTCGCTGTTTAGTCACATGCCCTGTTGAAATGCTGGATGGCGAAGCGATTTCAGTGGGGGGCTATGAATGCTATAAAACAACGTATACACCATTTATTTATTGGTCAAGAATTAATTGATGAAAATATTTTTATAAGAAAAGAATCAGTTATCTTAAATAACATTATGATTTATATTAATTTTTATTATATTTGAAGTGTTTTTTAAAAACTTGAAGAAAGTGGTTATTGAGTGCTATACGTTTATTAGGGTGTTTTTTATAGCGTATGCACTATTTATGGTCGTCATATTTTTGCTTAGCACTTAACTGGTGCATCACCGTGGCTGGGCATAAATAGGGTTGGAGTTAGGTGCTGCAGAGAGGGCGTGACAATGTGTGCTCATCAGCGAGTTTAATGGTTAGTATTTATTAGCAATAACTAAGTAAGAAGATCGCTTTAACAATAAAGATGATGATTCCCTATGACGCTAAAGCTGACAGTTAATGGACAGGTGAGGGAGGTGGCAGTGCCATGGAATACGCCACTACTCAATGTCTTACGTAATGATCTAGCGCTCAATGGCCCTAAATATGGCTGTGGTTTGGGCGAGTGCGGCGCCTGTAGTGTGCTCATTGATGGTATGGCTGCACGCGCTTGTGTGCTACCCGTGTCAGCCGCCGTTGGCCACGCCATTACAACGCTTGATGGCCTTTCCCAGAATGGTCAGCTTGATCCCGTGCAGCAGGCCTTTATTGATGCGCAAGCGGCGCAATGTGGTTACTGCTTGAACGGTATGATTATGACAATTCGTGCGCTGCTAAATCATAACGCGCAGCCCTCTACTCAGCAGATACGTGCAGCCCTTGAACACAACCTCTGTCGATGTGGTACCCATGTGGAAATTCTGCAAGCTGCGCAGCGTGCTGTGGTAATCAATGCTGCCGCGCTGCAGGAGGCACCTCATGAGTAAGCGAACGCTGGCATCTCAGGAGGGAGGCTGCGAAGGCCTACCTGTCCAGCTTACCAATGCTCGCTACGGCGTCGTTATCCGCCCACCTCACTACCGCTGGAGCGGTGAACGCTTTGAGAGCGATCACTTAGTGAGTGTCGATAGGGCCAGCTTGGCTTCATTGCAGGGTCAGGTTGATGTGGTGGTGGTGGGAGATTTCGTTGGCGTGGTGGCGGAGAGTTTAGCAGTAGCGAGAGACGCCGCTAAACAGCTGCAAACTGAATGGCAAACGGTTCTCAGCGAGCCCAATGAAACGACAAAGCAAACGCTAAAGAATAGTGAGAAGATGGGCAGTGAGCACCGTTCACTGCGCTATCAAGAGTCCCAAGCTGAAGTCTCAGCGCAGCGCGTGTATGGCTGGCCCAGCCGTATGCGCTGGGGCAATCACCCCGGCTGGGTAGTCGCCGATGGTGGTGATCACCAGTTGAAGGTGTGGGGACAAACCACGACCCCCGTGGCACTTCAGCAGGATTTGGCTAGCTTAACCGGCCTTGGTGCTAGTCAGATTGAGCTTTACAGCCTTGATCAGCAGCAGATCTCTAACCAAGCGACAGCCCTGGGGCGCCACTGCGGCGATGATGCTGCCGTGGATGCCGCGCTTATGTCCCAAGCGCTGGGTTGCCCGGTAGCGGTCTGGCTAGATGCACGCTATACACAAGACGTAGAGGCGCTAGGCCAAGCCCAGCGAATGTCGTTAAAAGCTGAACTTACCGATAGCGGTGAGATAGCCCGTTATCACTACCGGCAAGCTAACAGCAGCGGTGAAGTAGCTGCGGTTGGTCTCTGGCTAAGCGGCAGGGCAACTGAGCCAGCCGCTATGCCAGAACCTATTCCAAAAACTACACCGGAAGTGCCAACAGGCGATAGCGATCCAGCGCAGTTTTCTTCCTCTGTCCTGTCGCCCTATGTCTTTCGAGATCAACATCTTTCGGCGCGACTCCAGCAGCCCGGACAGACGCCTAGCAGTGCCACACTAATAGGCATTCAGCAGGCCTTTGCGCGAGAATCCTTTTTAGATGAAGTGGCTCGCGATAGCGGGCAAGACCCTGTTTCGCTGCGTCTTCGTCATCTCAAAGATGCGCGTTCTATCGAGCTGATTGAGTCGGTAGCCAAGCGCGCTGGGTGGCAAGTGCCATTCAAGAAACCCGCTGACTCAGCGCCACTAGACTTGTTGCAGGGGCGCGGTTTTGCTTTCGCTCAGCTGCCTGATCGTCATCAGCGAATGGAAGCAGGGGTGCGCTCTGCTTGGATTGCCGATGTTGCGGTCAACCGTGTTACGGGTGATGTCCAGCTAACGCGATTAATTGTTGGTCAAGATGATGGTCCTGAGGTGGATACGGCGGGCCTGCAACAAACGCTCCAAGAAAGAATATTGGGTGAAGCCCGCCCCCTTTTGGGGCAAGTGCCTGGGTTTGATGAGTGGGGCGATGGTAGTGATGCGCCAGAACGAGGCGTTGCAATTACGCCGAGTGCGCTAGTTAACCGCGAAAGCCCAGCCGTTACTCAAACAAAAACATCATCGCTGCGTCCGGCACCTAGTGACCTATTGACGGGTGCAGAGCTTTCACCCGGTGTTGCGGTTATCGCCAATGCGTTATTTGATGCCACCGGCATCCGTTTTCGCCAGCCCCCTTTTACAGCCAAACGCGTGCGCGAGGCGTTAAAAGCGTCGGCGACGGAGGGAGCAGCACAGCCGCGCTTAGCGAAACGAGCCAGTGGCCGCCGCTGGTTAGCCGCCGCTGCGCTGACCACGGTCGCAGGTACTGCCGTAATGGCCTGGCCCTGGAAAAGCACTCTTGCGCCGGTGGCCCGTCCCTCCGCCAACCTCTATTCTGCCGAGACCATTGAGCGCGGTCGCTTGGTCGCCGCCGCTGGTGACTGTGCAGCCTGCCACACCGCTGAGGGGGGAAGTGCCAATGTAGGAGGACGTGCTTTTGAAACGCCCTTTGGTACTCTTTACAGCACTAACATTACTCCGGATGAAGCAACGGGGATTGGTCAGTGGTCTTACGCAGCGTTTGAGCGGGCGATGCGTCATGGCATTAGCCGTGATGGTAGCCATCTTTATCCTGCTTTCCCCTACACAGCATTTGCCAAAGCAAGCGATGCCGATTTGCAGGCGCTCTACGCCTACTTAATGGCCCAGCCGGCCGTTGCCGCTGAAACACCCACTAATGAACTCTCTTTCCCGTTCAGCGTGCGCGGTTTAATGGCGGGCTGGAACGCGCTTTATCACGATCCTACCCCCTTCCAGCCAGACCCCATGCAAAGTGAATTGTATAATCGGGGAGCCTATCTCGCCGAAGGGTTGGGCCACTGCAGCGCCTGTCATAGCCCACGTAATGTCATGGGTGCAGAGAAAAGTGGTGACGCTTACTTAGCAGGTGCCTTTGTGGATGGCTGGGAAGCGCCGCCGCTCAACACCTTGTCGCGTGCACCCATTCCTTGGAGTGAAACCTCCCTTTACGACTATCTGCGTCATGGCGAGTCGACGCTACATGGTGTTGCCTCTGGCCCCATGGCACCTGTTGTTGAGGGCTTGGCAGAGCTGCCTGAATACGATGTGAGAGCCATTGCCCACTATGTGGCTGCTCAAATGCAGGCCCCTACAGGAAATAGCGATGTGGCCGTGGTAGAGGCAGAGCGGCGCGTGACCAATGCCGCGGTTAGCTCACCAGGCATGGAAGCGGGCGAACGGCTATTCGAGGGTGCCTGTGCAGCCTGCCATATGGAAACCGGCGTACCTACCTTTTCACGGGCGAGCACCAATTTGGCGCTGAATACCAACTTGCATAGCGATCATCCCGATAACGTCATTCAGTCAATTCTTGGTGGTGTCCACGCGGATCATGTGCCTGGCATTGGCACAATGCCAGGCTTTGCCGACAGTTTTAGCAATACTCAGGTGGCCGATTTAGCCAGCTATCTCCGAGCGCGTTTTGCCCCTGATAAGGCGCCTTGGCAACAATTAGAACCACGTATTAATGATTTACGCCAGCCTCACCACAACAACACACACTCTACTCCCTGATGTCATAAAACGAGGTGGATTATGAAACGAAGTAAATGGATATGGCTAGTTTGGGCAGTCGTTTTGCTTTGCTATTTAGTGCCTTACACCCTGTTAAGCAATGTGGCGCTATGGTACGGCAGCTTCCTGTTTTGGACGTTCGCCGGACTGGTCATCATTGGGCTGAATGTATTTATCACTAAAGATTTTGAGGAGCACCGCAATGACTGAGTCACTCATTTGGTGGTCCATTGCCATCTACTTATTCATCGCAATAGGTATTGCGATTATGTCGCGCCAAGGCCCTTCCGAAAGTATGTCCGGATACTTTCTGGGCAACCGACAAATGAACGGCTTTGTCTCGGCACTGAGTTACAGTGCCACTACCTATAGCGCCTTTATGATGGTGGGTTTGGCAGGCCTCACCTATGCCGGAGGTGTTGGCGCACTGGGCTTTGAAATTATCTACTTTGCCGGTGTTTCGCTTGTCGCGATTTTCGGACCTAAATTCTGGGCGGTGGGGAAAAAGTTTGGTTTTGTGACCCCTAGTGAGATGCTCGGCCACCGCTACAATAGTAAACATGTTGCCATGGCCGTCTCGATTGCCAGCTGTATCTTCCTGATTCCTTACTCCGCCGTTCAGCTCGCTGGCGTTGGTTACCTGCTGCAAGGTATTACCGATGGGGCAATTACTTTTACCACCGGGGTGGTGCTGGCCACGGTGATCGCTATTTTCTTCTCTTATGTGGCGGGGATTCGTTCGGTCATGTGGACCGACTCGCTTCAGGCAATAATGATGATTGTGGCCTCAACGCTGGTGGCCTACCTAGTGGTTCAAGGCCTTGGTGGTTTCGGTGCGCTCTTCGATACGTTAGCAACAGAGCACCCTCAGTCATTAACAGTGCCTGGCTCAGGCCTATTTAGCTTTGTCACTTTCCTGGGGCTCACCATCCCCTGGTTCTTCTTTAGCATTTCCAATCCGCAGGTAAGCCAGCGCCTGTTCATGCCTGCTTCGTTGCGTTCAATGCGCCATATGCTGATTGGCTTCCTGGTATTTGGCTTTATCTACACCATGGTCTCCGTGCTGTGGGGGTTCTCTGCCTTAGCTGCCTTTCCTAGCTTAGAGCGTGCTGACTTGGCCACGCCAACACTGCTGGGTTCCGAGTTTGTACCGCCGGTGTTAGGGGTGATTGTGATGATTGGCATTATGGCCGCCGCTGTCTCCACCATCGATTCGATCATGCTGACGTTGGCCTCCATGGTTTCTCGCGATGTCTACGCCAACGTCAAACCGAATGTCAGTGAAAAGCGCCAACTGCTGGTGGGTAAATTTGTAGTGCCCG
>NZ_REBQ01000083.1 GCF_007692655.1 Halomonas sp. | reverse complement strand
GCTAAGCGCCTGGATTCGGGAGGCGCTGCCCGGCTTTATGGTGCCCGATGCCTGGCTGGCCTGGCCGCCCGGAGTGGGCTTTAAGCCCTCCCGCAAGCAGTTTGCTGAGCTGGCGCGGGAGCAGGTTAGCTTTACCACTTAGGTACCTACTCTTCTATACCAGCAGCATTTAGCATGGCGTGCAGCAGTACGTTACAGCGGCATGAACATGCTCAGGTGTGGCGCTCTCAAGCTCGTTGTGGTTAATGCCATCCTTGTCTGGGGGCGGCTATGGTCACTAAATGCCGGTGGGCTTGGAAGGTGGCGATACCGGCGCCCAGCCGCAATGGCTGGGTCGGCTTGTGGCAACAAAGCCGAACCTGTAATCTACCAGCGCCAAAAATCAGCAAGGATAGCTCCAACATGCCGGAGGCGCGTAACACCGAAGTAGAAGAGCCTAGCCCAACCATTCGCGCCCGCGTCGCGAGCGCGTTCAGGCAAGCCAGAACAAGGCTGTGCGCTGAGATTCGCACACCGCGCTTCATTGGCGCCTCGGTAGCTGCACTGGTCTGGCTGAGCGTCTTGTATGGTTTCGGTCTGGCCGTTGGCAGCGGGCGCCAAAACACCCTATCTGACCAGGACTTTGAACCCTTTCAACTGCCCACAGCGCAGGATGTTCAGGTGATTCTGCCCTCTGAGCTTGGTGGTACGCTGGAGCCTGCCGCCGGCTTTGAAGGCTACCCATACACAAGCGAGGGGGATGGGCGTTATTGGTTCAATCTGCTCTTGCCCGCCAACGACGTGCCAGGACTGACGATGGATACACCTGTCAGCCTGGAAAACATTCGTCTGCTTGCGCAGGATGGCAGCCTGCTATGCGCTCCCAGAGTAAAGTTGCAGCTATCCGCAGATCCCAGCAGCGTAGGCGTCAAGGCCGACCTTGACCTGTCGCAGCAGAGTACCCGCTACTGGATGCCATCGGCGACAGGGTATCGGCTGAAGGTGCGGTGGGATCAGCGCTTTCCGGGGTGTCCCTATGAGCAGCCGGCGTCAGTTCTAGCTGACGTCGTAAAGCGCCAGACGACCTCAACGGAGCCGCGCAGTCTGGAGCTCACCGACGAACCGCACAAACTGCAAGCCGGCAGCAGTTCAATGACCGCCAAACCCGGCGCCCTGCCATGGGAATGGTGGGTCGAGATCGCCAACTCGGGGCAGCAACGCTGGCAGTTTGCTGCGGCCGAGCCTCCGGCTCATCAAGGCTGGCGCACCAAACGCTACCCATCGTCATCATTTTGGAATGCTGCTCGAAATCAACCCAGACCCGACCCGATCGCTGAAAGTTATCAGCTGCGCTTCAATGCTGCAGCGCCTGCAGAACTGCCGGTAACGCTGCTGCATACGGAAGAGGTGCGCGTTGCCGATGTGCGTTTTTCAACCGAACGGGATCAACGTACCAGGGCCTCGATACCGCCGACCTGGCACCTTCCCTTGCAGCACACGGACACAGACCTGACTCTAGACTTGCCCATGCACGCCCAGGACCTCGAGTACCATGAGCTCTTTCTCCCCGTCACCATGAGCGACACCTGTGAACTCCAGGTTGTGGGGGCAGACCTGCCGCTGCAATGGCGCCCGGTAGAGCGGCTGTTTGTCTACTCCATAGGCCGCTATGACGAAGATGTGGAGGACTATCAGCAACGCCTGTCCGCCAAATCGTACTCGCGCTACGCCGAGCTGCCCGAGGAGTATCTCGGTCGCGTGCGCTGGGAGCTGCAAAGCACGGATGGCGAGCAGCGCTTCTTTCACGACCTTGAAGTGACGAGCGAGTTGCGTTGTCCTGCCGGGGTAACCTGGGAGCCCTTGAACTACCAGCAGAGTGAATTGCCATGGTTGGTGCCGCTAGAGGCGTTGCCCGGGGCCAGCGTGGATTCCGCCCAACCTGCGCGCGAGTTCTTTGGTCGCTTTCGCTTTCTCGATGCCAATGGGCAGGCACTGATGCCCATGGCGCGAGCCGCAGACCTGGCAGACCCTGCCCTGGAGTCCTTTGTGTTCCCCGAGGATCAGCTCAAGTTTCATGGCGAAGTGACGCGTATAGAGCAATTACAGGTAGATGACTCCACGGCGCGCTCGCAACGCTGGTCCTACCGTTTCATGTCCCTGGAGAACTACTGACATGCGGCATATTGCATTGGCGCTGCTGTTTGCAGCCCCCACTTGGTCAATGGCGGGCATCGCCCCCTCGCTGTTGGAAGAATTGGGGCCGCCGCCACTGGATGCGGATGGCTGCGCACTGAGTGAGGAAGATGTTCACAAGGAGCGCAATGAAGCAGGCGAGCTGGTCGAGTGCGGTCAGTACCTCAATGGCGCCAGAGAGGGCTATTGGGTACTCAGGGCCGACACCGACTCACGCTGGCAGGGCTGGTTTCGTAAAGGCAAGGAGCAGGGGACCTGGCTGGTCACATCGCCCTCTGAACAGCTGCTGGGCGTAGCGCGTTATGACAATAACGGCCAGCGCCACGGTGTCTCTTATGAGCTGGAACCCGATGGCCGCTTGATCCGACATTACGTGCATGCACATGGCAGCACACTAAGCAGTTGTGGCATGTGGGTAGGACAATGTTAGCGCTGATGGCTGCACCCGCTTCGGTGCTCTGGGTATCGCTCGCCCTGTTGGCTGTGGGCTATGTTTTCTGGTTTCTGGGACGTTGCTGCTCGTGGGGCGCAATAGCCATGGCAGTAGCCCTGGCCTGTGGCGTACTGGCTGTTCTTGCCAGCAGCCACTATCTGCTGTTCATATGGGCTCCAGAGCTAAGCGGGGGCCTGCCCGGGTTGCTGCTGGGGTTGCCGCTGGTCTACGGGGCGAGCCTGGGATTACTGTCGCTCCAAGACAAACGCTCTCGGCTGAGCGCCTCGCTGGTACTGGCGAGTGCTTGCGCCGCGTTGATGCTGTGGGATGGGCAGCGCCTGTGGCCCGCGATTTTTTATGACCTCAAGGGAACCGTGCTGGGCTATCCGCCACTGGTACTGCATACCCCCGAAGATCTCGGCGAGTATGTGCCACCGGCCGGAACCCGGCTCATCTTCAAGCCGACCGGAAACGAACTGTCTTGCGGCCTGTTTGCGAACCCCGAGCCATCAAGGCCGGCATTATCCTACAGCACCTCCTGCCGGGATTATTACTGGGGCCAAGCCATGGCTTCCCTTGATTACTCTGCCTACACGGATCTGCCCACGCTGCACGCATTGGCGGCGCTGTGGGAAGAAGAGTCCCCTGGGCGACTGTCGTTGGGGTTGTTGTATAATAGCCTGGATGACCTGACCATTACCGACCTCCAGCGTCTCTGCCCGCAAAGCGACGACTGCCTCGCCAGTAAGCAGATGATCACCTCGTTACTGGGCGTGCAAAGCTGGACGGCGCTCACGGAAGACGAACCGACGGCCACTGCGTCCTTGCCGCTGTCGCTTAGAACGCTCGATTACATCGATCGGAGAGAGCTGCTGCGCACGCTGGACGAGGATGTTCGCGCGCAGCTGGAAAGACGCGTGGCCGGGATAGTTGCGGTCTACGCCGATGCTCAGGCACGCAGCCTCGCCTTACGGGACATGGTACCGTACAACCCCTGGCCAGGATTCAAACCGCTGTCGAAGGGCAACAGTGCAGGCCAATGGCCCGAGTTGAGAGATATCGCGGATGAGCTTGCCATAGAGGTACCGGACATCGGCACCCTGAGTCGATTGCAGAGAGCCGTGCTCATTGCTGTCGAATCACGCTCTGACGGAAGTGTGCGGCTGGTCTACCACACTGCCGTGGGGCTGCAATCTACGGCCGCTTTGCTGGCTTTCATCGCACCATTGGTATGGCTGTTCATCGTCATGTTAGCGCTGCTGCGACGTAGCCCAAGGCTAATGCGCCAGCGCACTGGCTCCGAGCCGGCCGGTAGCGTTTCTTAACTGGCACGGTAAGGGGGTATCAGAGCAGGCGCAAGCAGTTTGCTGAGCTGGCGTGGGCACAGGCTAACTTTACCGTTTAGCCATGTGACCTATTGGTGATGGCCTCTTGGGTATCTATTCTTCTATGCCAGCAGCATTTAGCATGGCGTGCAGCAGTACATTACAGCCAGCATGCACGTGCTCCGGCTTAGCGCTTTCAATTTCGTTGTGACTAATGCCATCCTTGCAGGGAATAAAGATCATTGCGGCGGGGGCGACTCGGCCAATAAACATGGCATCGTGCCCTGCGCCGCTGATGATATCCATATGCGAGAGCTGGAGCTGTTGAGCTGCTTGGCGCACTGTATCAACACACGCTTTATTGAAATGCTCAGGTGCAAAATCTGCCGTGGGTATTAACTCATACTCCAGCCCGTGACGTTGGCAAATTTCCTCAACAGCGGCGGTGACTGCGTGCCCCATTTTCTCAAGTGCTTCCGGCTCCCAGTGGCGCATATCCAGGGTCATTTTGACCTGACCAGGAATCACATTACGCGAACCTGGGTGCAGCGTCATACAACCTACCGTGCCACGGCCGTGGGGCTGGTGTTCATTGGCAATACGGTTGAGCGCTTGAGTGACTTCCGCTGCTCCCATCATGGCGTCGCGACGGAGGTTCATTGGTGTAGGGCCCGCGTGGGCTTCAAGCCCGGTCAGGGTTAAATCGAACCACTTCTGGCCAAGCCCGCCGATAACCACGCCGATGGTGGTGTCGGTATCTTCCAGGATAGGGCCTTGCTCAATGTGCGGCTCGAAGTATGCCTGTATTTCGCTGGGGGATACCTCATCGTTGCCGCGATAGTGAATAGCATCGAGCGCATCGCTAACCGTCACGCCGTCAGCGTCGCTGCGCGCCATCATGGCGTCAAACTCAAGCACACCGCTGAATACGCCGGAACCCATCATACAGGGCGGGAAGCGGCAGCCCTCTTCGTTGGTCCATGCGACGACTTCGATGGGCGCTTGAGTTGTAATTTTGTGCTCGTTAAGAGTGCGGATCACTTCCAGGCCAGAGAGTACGCCAAAGCAGCCATCGTACTTGCCGCCGGTGGGCTGGCTATCCAGGTGGCTGCCCGCCATCACTGTTTTAGCGTTGGGGTCGCTGCCTTCCCGACGGGCAAAAATATTGCCGATATTATCAACCCGAATTGTGCAGCCCTCTGCACGGCACCACTGAATAAAGAGGTCACGTCCCTGGCGTTCTAGATCGGTAAGCGCTTGGCGATTCACGCCACCTTTGGGGGTGGCGCCCAGCTTGGCCATTTCCATGAGCGCCTGCCACAGGCGATCACTATCGGTACGAAGTGTGGTGATGTTGGTTTGTGGTTCAACGAGCGAGTTCATATCGATTCCTTATATTGAGCACGGACGAAGCTGGCGGACTCCCCGTTTTTTATTGTATGGCTCATTGCTAGAGTAGAGATAAAAAAGCGCGTATTACGTATAGATTCTCTAACGTGAACAAAAGAAGAGGGTAATTTTATAAACGTGTTCAGTGGCGCATGCTAAGGCAAAGCCTTACAGCGACGGAGTTGGACACCATGTTTGGAATAAAAAGTAAAACGAAGCCTCAAACTTCGCACTTCACTTTGGAGGATACGCCTTCAAAAACGGCACTTAATCAACACTATTGGATGCCGTTTAGCGCCAATCGCGATTTCCACGCCAACCCGCGGGTGATCGCAGGGGCGGAAGGGCGCTATTACATTGATGACCAGGGCCGTAAGCTGTTCGATTCGCTTTCCGGGCTATGGACCTGCGGCGCGGGCCATAACCGCGAAGAGATCCAAAAGGCTGTTTCGGCGCAGCTAGGCACTCTCGACTTTGCTCCAGGTTTCCAGCTTGCCCATCCGCTGGCGTTCAAGCTGGCGGAAAAGGTCGCTAGCCTTACACCTACTGGCCTGGATCACGTGTTCTTCACCAACTCAGGTTCAGAAGCTGCCGATACCTCGGTCAAGATGGCCAAGGCCTATTGGCGGCTAAAAGGTAAACCTGAGAAGACCCGTATGATCGGACGTGCTAAGGGGTACCACGGGGTGAATATCGGCGGCACCAGCCTGGGGGGTATCGGCGGCAACCGTAAACACTACGGCCAACTGATGGATGTGACGCATCTACCCCACACCCTTCAAGCGGGCCACGCCTACACCCGTGGTCAAGCGGAAACCGGCGCCGAACTAGCCGATGCGCTGCTGGATCACATCGCCCTGCACGATGCTTCCACCATTGCGGCGGTGATTGTGGAGCCGATGTCCGGCTCGGCGGGGGTGATTGTGCCGCCAAAGGGCTATTTGGATCGCCTGCGCGAGATCTGTACCGCACACGATATTCTGCTGATTTTTGACGAAGTGATTACCGCCTTTGGGCGCAGCGGCGCAACCACCGGCGCCGAAGCTTTTGGCGTCACTCCGGATATTATGAACGTGGCGAAGCAGATCACCAATGGCGCCATCCCCATGGGTGCGGTGATCGCCTCAAGCGAAATTTTCGACACCTTTATGCACGCCGGTGGGCCCCAACACGCGGTTGAGTTTACCCACGGCTATACCTACAGCGCCCACCCGGTGGCCTGCGCGGCGGGATTGGCCGCACTTGAAATGATGGAGCGTGAAAACTTCCCCGCTCAGGTAAGCACCATTGCGCCCGCCTTTGAGCGTAAGCTGCACGCCCTGCAAGGTCGCAACCACGTGGTTGATATTCGTAACTATGGTTTGGCAGGGGCGATTCAGCTAACGCCTCGGGACGGCGACCCTATTATCCGCCCACGGGATGCCCATATGGCGCTCTGGGAGGCGGGCTTCTACGTGCGCTACGGTGGCGACACCCTGCAGTTTGGCCCTCCCTTTGGTACCACTGAAGCAGAGCTGGAGCGCCTGTTCGACGCCGTTGCCACTACCTTAGATTCGTTGGTCTAGCTTGTTTGGGAGCGCTGGCCGTCGGTTAGCAAGGCAACACGGGCGGAGTTCTCGTTTCCCGTCAATCAAAGTTGACGCACCAGATTAAATAGTAGATCTTCTCAGCACCGTCGCAAGCGACGGTGCTTTTTTAGTGCGTATTTTAGACGTAACGGGACGAGGACAGCGTGGCAAGAACCCAGGATGAAATTCGCCAGACCAACGTTAAGAAAATCCTCTTGGCGGCGGAACAACTATTTGCCGAAAAAGGCTACGCCGGTGCCTCCATGGGTGAAATTGCCCAGTTGGCCGATATTCCTAAGTCAAATGTGCACTACTATTTCTCCACCAAAAAAGCGCTTTACCAAGATGTGCTGCTGGAACTCTTAGAGGTATGGAAGCAGGATGCGCTCTGCTTTGAGCTCTACGATGACCCCCGTGTGGTGCTCTCCACCTATATTCGCGCCAAGATGAATCACTCCCGCAATCGCGCCCACGGCTCAAAAGTATGGGCGGCCGAAGTCATGCAGGGCGCCCCGATCCTTAAAGAGCGCCTGCGCGACAACCTCTACGAATGGGCCAAATTAAAAGAGGCTAAAATCCGTGAATGGGTGGAGTCCGGGCAGATCAACCCCGTTGAGCCCTCCTACCTGCTCTATATGATTTGGGCCTCCACTCAGCACTACGCCGACTTCGACTACCAAATCTACCTGCTCAATGACGATCAACCACTGGACGACCTACAATTCGAGAAAGCCGTTCAGTCGGTGACATCCGTAATCTTGAGGGGCATTGGGCTGACGGCTTAGGCCTTGCTGACGAATTGAGAATCTTGTCCAGTGCTTATGCTCGCGTTGGAGTTCGCAGAGGCTTTCGGCAACGCCTTTCAGTTAGTGTTAACAAAAGAGGGCACGTTCTGATGATACGAAATCTTGTTGGTTTTCTCACTGTGCTTATGACAGCCCTCTTATGTGCTCAAAGTGCTTACGCCCAGCTAACAGTTCAAACATTAAACATTGAGTCCGACGAAGGCGCAGCGCTATTAGAGCGTCTGCGTGAAGGTGGACTGGTGATGTATATACGCCATGCCGACACAACTGGGCAGCAATGCGATACCTATAATTATAGCGCTGGGCGAGAGGGGCAGCGCAACATCTCTCCAACGGGGCACGAACAAGCGGCTGAGCTCGGCGAACGGATTGAGGCGCTCGAGATCCCTATCGCAGAACCGATCCTGACCGGCCCGGTGTACCGTGCTCGAGATACAGCAGAGCTAGCTTTCGGCGTCGATAGAGTGAGCGTTACGGATAGCCTACTCGCTGATGATTATGCCCGTGGACGTCTCGATTGGGTGTTGTCAGAACACCGGCGTCTGTTCAGTGAGTCTGTGGCGAAGGGAGAAAATCGCGTTCTCGTTGGCCACCGTACTCCAGCTCAAATGATTTTTGGAAGCGTCCTCTCCGGTACGAGTCTGCCGGAAGCTGGTGTTCTGGTGCTGGAGCCTCGCGGAAGTGAAGGCTCCGAATTGCTGGGTGTTCTGGAGATTGTGCCAGCCATCAATGGCGGCAATCCGTCATGTCAGTTCGGTTGATGTAATGAACGTTGCTTTAGCGGCGTCTATGTCCTGTGCATATTGCCTGTATCGACACCTGTGGCTCAGGGCTTAGCCTTTTTCAGTAGCCACCTGCTCAGCAATCAAACACAGCAGCTCATACATAACGGTAGCACCTAGCAGCGCGGTATTGCCGCTTGGATCAAAGGGTGGTGAGACTTCCACCACATCGGCGCCGATCAGCGGTAGGCCGCGAAAGCCGCGCACTAGCTGCAGCGCTTGTAGGCTGGTGAGGCCGCCGACCTCCGGGGTGCCGGTGCCTGGGGCGAAGGCGGGGTCGATGCTATCGATATCGAAGGACAGATATACCGGACCGCTGCCGACCACGCGGCGTGCTTCAGCAACTGTTGCTTCAATACCCAGTGCATCCACTTCCTCCATAAACATCACCCGCATGCCGGTGGCATCTGAGTAGTCCCAGCCTTGGGTGGTGTTTTGTGCGCCGCGAATACCGATCTGCACCGTGCGTTTGGGATCAATCAAACCATGCTCACAGGCGAGCCGGAAGGGACCTCCATGGTGAAATTTTGAGCCTTGGAACTCGTCCCATGTATCAGTATGGGCATCGATATGAATCAGGCCTACCGGCCCATCCGCCGCTAAGCCGCGCAAAATCGGATAGGTGATTGAATGGTCGCCACCGACACTCAGCGGGATAACGCCTGCCCGGCGAATGGCGCTGTAGTAGGCGGCAATATCATTGGAGACGTGCTCGAGGTCGTAGATCGACGAAAAGCGCACGTCACCAATGTCGGCAATACGTGCCTGGGCAAAGGGGTCTAGCCGGGTGACATGGTGCAGGCTGCGCATCATGCTCGACTGGTTGCGAATCTCCCGCGGCCCGTGGCGGGTGCCTGGGCGATTACTGACGCCGCCATCAAAGGGTATTCCCACCAGGGCAATATCAAGTTCATCCAATGCGTCAGCTAACGGCGCGCGTAAAAAGCTGGCTATTTCACGATAGCGTGGCTCTTGGCGCGGTAGATAGTTTTCGCCAGTGGCAGCGTTGCGGCGGGCGCCATCGGTGTGCTTGACCATGTTTGCTCCTGGTGTGAAAGGCTTAAGCGCTTAGGCGCGCCAAGCTAGCGGCGAGTAGTTGCGTGCTGACCACGGCGTCCGAGAGTTCGATGTGTTCATCAGGGTGGTGGCTTAACCCATCACGGCAAGGCGTGAAAAGCATTGCCGTTGGGCAGTGGTTGGCGAGGTGAATGGCGTCGTGAAAGGCGCCTGATACCAAGCGTGGTGCGCTAATGCCTAGTTCGTGGGCGGTATCATCAAACAGCGCCGTTAGCGTTGTGGGAAACGCCACTGGCTCAACCCGGGATAGCGGCGTCAGCGTGGCTTGGCAGCCGGCCCAGGTCTGTTGAGCAAGCTGATTAAATTCGGCTTCCAGTGCTTTGAGGGTGGTCGCTTCGGGGTGGCGTAAATCGATGCTGAAGGTGACGTGGTCGGGAATCGTATTCACCGAACCAGGACTAACGGCAAACTTGCCAATGGTAAAGCGTACGCGGTCTTGATCGTCCCGGGCGGCTTCACGCAGGGCTGTGGCCAGAGCGCAGGCTCCTTCGAGGGCATCCCGGCGCAGGGCACGCGGGGTGGTGCCCGCGTGGTTGGCGCTCCCAGTGACGGTCACTTCAAACCAGCTAACGCCCTGAATCCCTTCCACCACCCCTACCGCAGCGCCGTCACGCTCCAGGATAGGGCCTTGCTCAATATGCAGCTCAATAAAGGTGTGCATCGGCGTTGCCAGCGGACGGCGGGGAACGCCTACAACGTCCAGCTCAGCCAAGCAGGTATCCAGCGCTGCCCCCAGGCTGATGCCGTCACTGTCTTCAATCAAACGCGTTTCATCCAGGCTGCGCACGCCGCAAAAGACCGCTGAACCCGAGGTGCCAGGCGAGAAGCGTGCGCCTTCTTCATTGGTCCAGCTCACCAGCGATAGCGGGCGGCGGGGGGTAAAGCCAGCCTGTTTAAGCGCGCGCAGCGCTTCAAGCCCGGCCAGTACGCCCAGCGCGCCATCGTACTTACCGCCAGCCGGTTGGCTATCCAAATGACTGCCGGTAACCACGGGGGCAAGCTCAGGGACGCTGCCGGGAATATCAAGAAACACATTACCGATAGCGTCTACGCTTGCCGTGGCCCCCAGCGCATTGGCCTGTTCAATTAGCCAAAGCCGCGCCCGGGTATCGTTGTCGTCAAGCGTAAGGCGTGCCACACCACCATCCGAGCGAGCGCCAAATTTGGCCACCGCTGCCAAATCATCGGCAAGACGTTCAGGATTCACCGCAGCCGCTATTGCCGCTAGATCAATCAAAGGGCCGTTAGTTGGGTGTTTGATGTGGCTCTGCATTAGGCTCTCCAGGGTCGTTTTTATTTGTAAACTTCGAAATGCACCTCGACGGGTACACAGTCTGCCCCATTGATAGGAATAATGTCTTGCGGGCAGGAAGACATGGCAACAATACAGTCCATTTCCGCACGTAGCTCAACATAGTCGCCAGGCTTGGAAACCGGCGGACACCAATCGACTTTCATCTCGGCGTTGACCGGAATATTCATCCACAGGTTAAACGGCTGTGGGACTTCAGGAGCCTCTGCACCAATGGCTTGCATGGCTAAGCGCAGGTTGTCGGCGCAGCTATCATGATAGCCCTCTACGCCCAGCGTCATATAGCGGAACAGGTCGCAGGCGGCCATTAATGTGTCGTGAATACCTGGGGAGGTGTCGGCGGTTAGAGTCATGATCGGGCGGCGGCGATTGCTCATCAACGGATCGCCTACCTGAGGAATCAGTGCGCTTAACCAGGCGCGGCCATGCTCCCAAGACATGAACTCATTGGGGTTAGCAGTGCTAAACGCCCATGTGTCGCATACCTGAGTACCATGGGTATTGATAATACGGATGGTTTGCCCGGCTTTGAGGCGTACTGCCTTGCCACCACGAGCGGCGACTTCGTAGCGCTTACCAAGCACGGGGGTGCCATCGGGGGAAATAGGCGTCTCTAAGGTGTGATTGTGGCCGCAGGGTTCGCTGTTACTGCGCGGCAGTTGGTCAATGCGAGCATGGTCAAAGCGTGCTTCAGAAGGCATGGGTCTCTCCAGGTGGATTAATAGTGTGATATAACGGAATTAGTCGATATGGCGCTCGCGCCATGTATTCAGAAACTGTTGTAGGCGCTCGCTTTTCGGCTGGCGGAATAGCGTCGCTGGCGGGCCACTTTCTACCACCCGGCCTTGATCCATAAAGATCACCCGGTCGGCGACTTTGGCGGCAAAGCCCATCTCGTGGGTGACGATCACCATGGTCATGCCATCGGCGGCCAGCTTTTTCATTACATCCAGCACTTCGCCCACTAGTTCAGGGTCAAGCGCCGAGGTGGGTTCATCGAAGAACATTACCCGGGGTTTCATGGCGAGCGCCCGGGCGATGGCCACCCGCTGCTTCTGGCCGCCCGAAAGGCTTTCAGGAAAGTGGCCGGCACGATCGGCAAGGCCGACCTGTTCGAGCATGGCCATGCCTTCGACATCGGCATCGCGACGGGAGAGGCCGTTAACCAAACGCAGCGCCTCGGTCACGTTCTCAAGCGCAGTACGATGGGGCCAGAGATGAAAATGCTGGAACACCATGCCGACCGGGGCGCGCACTTCATCTACGCGCTTTTCGCTGGTGCGCACGCGCTTGCCGCTGCGGTCTTCATAGCCCAACAGTTGACCGTCGATATAGACGCTGCCGTGATCGTAGGGCTCCAAAAATGCCAGACAGCGCAACAGCGTTGATTTGCCGGAACCGGAAGGGCCAATCACACAGACCACCTCCGACGGGGCTAGGCTGAAATCGATGTCAGTCAGCACTTCCAAATCGCCAAACTGTTTGCTGATGCCTTGCGCTTCAACAATTGATTTTGGCCGGGAAGAAAAAGGCGGCGAGAGCGTGTCAGCCGTTGGCATGAGGGGGAGCTCCTTGTGGGGCGGCTTGGCGCGGTTGGCGATTAGCTAAGCGTTTTTCCAGCGCATAGCCGCTGCGGGCGATCAGCTCGATAATCAGCCAGTAGAGCAGCGCAACTGCCAAGTACGGCTCGATTACCTGGAACGTTTGATTAACGATGGTGGTGGCATTTTTGGTCAGGTCATCCACCGAGATAATCGAAATTAAGGCGGACTCTTTCACCAATATGATCAGTTGATTGGTGCCAGGGGGAACAATTAAGCGCGCCATTTGGGGGATCTGAACACGGATGAGTGCATGCCAGGGGGAAATGCCCAGCATTCGCGCCGCTTCCAATTGGCCTTTAGGAATCGACTTGAAGCCACCACGATAAATTTCTGCAAAGTAACCGGCGCCGTATAGGCCAATACCCACGACACCTGCGATCTCAGCATCCAGCCGCAGGCCAATACTGGGGCCGCCGTAATAGAGTAAAAACAGTAGAATAAGTAGTGGCGTGCCGCGGCATATCTCTACGTAGCAGGCCACCGGGTAGCCGAAAAGGCGTGGGTTAGCGAGCCGAAGCGCTGCAAGCACCAGACCTAATGAAAGCGCGAGTAGGCAGCCTAAAAAACAGATCCACAGCGTGTTCCACAATCCTTGCAGGATCAGACCACGCATTTCCCAAAGCAGGGTAATATCTAACATAGCGACACTCCCCTATTCGGTGGCTAGGCCGCCGGTCATGCGGCGTTCTAGATAAGCACTGAGGCGTGCCAACACTAAGTTGACGGCGAGGTACAGCAGTGCAGCGGCAAGATAGGTCTCTAGCGGCTGAAAGGTGCGCGACGCGATTTGTTCGCTGACGCGCATGAGCTCAGTGACCGCAATCACCGAAATCAGCGAAGAATTTTTGAGAATCGTAATGATCTCGTTGGTCAACGGCGGCAACGTCAGGCGAAACACTTGGGGCATAATAATGCGCCTGCGGGTATGCCAAGCGGAGATGCCCGCCATACGCGCTGCTTCGATTTGCCCAGCGGGAATATGGCTGATACCGCTGCGGAAAATTTCTGCCTGAAAAGCGGCGGTGTTGAGCGTTAAGGTCAAAACAGCCGCCTGAATAGGCGCTAGCTCAATGCCAATTTCAGGCAGCAGATAGTAGACCAGCAGCAGTTGCAGCAGGATGGGGGTGCCACGCCAAAAGCTGCGGTAAAGCCCGCAGGGCCAGCGCACCAGGCGGTACCGGCTGGTCAAACCAAAGGCCAGCAAAACGCCTAATACCAAGCCCAGTGCGATGGCGGAAAGCGAGACCACCAAGGTGGTGGTCAAGCCTTTGAGCAGCACAGGGTAGTGGTTGAGTAAAATCTCAAACATGGTGCACCCTTATTGAGAAGTGAAAAGGTTTCACGAACTCTGCACTCTCTTACTCGGGTGTGGGCAGTTCTAGTGGCAGGTCCATTGGGGCACCAAACCATTTCTCTTGTAGCTCATTCAGGGTGCCGTCTTCGTTGAGACGTTGGATCTGCTCATCCATAAACGCATTCAGTGATGCACTCTCTTCGTCATTACGGCCCGCCCAACTGAAATAGACCGGATCGCCAAAGGTGCCCACTACTTCAAAGACATCCGGGCGAGTGCGCTCTGCTTCGAGTAAGTTGGGCAGGCTATTAATCACCACATCGACACGACCAGTTCCCAGCTCGGCGTAGGCTTCATCGACGCCTGTATAGGTGCGAATGTTGGCAACCGGCGTGCCCGCTTCCTCAAGCTCGGCGGCCAACGCTTCCAGTGCTTCCAGCTGTGCCGAACCTGATTGAGCCGCGGCCACTTTTCCGGCGATATCCTCAGGTGAGTTGATATCTTCTTCGCCCGCGCGTTTCAGAATCGCCATGGTGGCATCGGCAATCGGGACGCTTAGATGGTAACGCTCCATGCGCTCGGGGGTGGCGGTGACCGAGGTAATCACGTAGTCAAAACGTTCGCGCTCAAGGCCCGGCAGAATACCTTGCCAGGGCAGATCCATACGGATCAGCTCGACGCCCTCAAGCTCGGGCATGATGTACTCCATGATATCAGCGGAGTAGCCGACAATTTCGCCATCTTCAATGTATTCAAACGGAGCGAAGCGCGCTTCAGTGCCGACGGTAAAGGTGCCGTCCGAGCGGATATCGTCAAGCAAGTCACTGTGCGCAGTAGTGGCGAAACTGACGCTAAGCAGAAGTCCTGCGGTAATAGTGGGGATGCGTTGCATGGGGATGCTCCTCGGGGTGGTGATACTCGAATCAAAAGGCAAAGACCTGTTGAACAAGAACCCCTTGAGTTAAGCAGGCGTTATGCAACAATAAAACTGTTATCTTTCGATGTTTGTACCCATTTTATTGATGTGAATTGCACTAACGTAGAGCACGCTAATGAAACTCTCAGCCGCCGACCTTAAAAGCCTTTCCGTCTTCCTTGCGGTGACCGAACATCGCGGCTTTGCCGGTGCGCAAACAGCGCTGCACATGAGCCAATCCGCTATCAGTTTTCATATCCGTGCCCTTGAGGAGCGGGTCGGTTTCACCGTATGCAACCGGGGGCGGCAGGGGTTTGAACTGACTGAACGGGGCACTATTGTGTATGAGCGCGCCAAAGTGCTGCTCTCATCCGTAGACGACTTTGACAGCGAAATGAGCGAGTTGCGCAGCTCGGTTTACGGCACGCTGCGCTTAGGCGTGGTGGATAACACTATTATGGATTTAGACCTTGACCTACAGGGGGTGATTGGCGAGTTCCTGCGTAAAAACCCCAAAGCGCGCCTCAACATTACGGTGGGTAGCCCTGACCGCTTGATTGGCGAGATCGCTAATGGCGCCGTGCAGCTCGGCATTTTGCCGGAGACGGCGCAAATGGAAGGGTTGCAGCATCGTCAGGTCTACACCGAGGTACACGGCATCTATTGTGCAAAACGACACCCTCTGTTTGCCCGCGATAGCGCCCAATTAACGGTTGAGGAAGTGATCAATCACCCCTTTGTGGTTCGCCCCTATGCCAACCTGCAAGAGCTTAAAAGCTTTCCCAATGCCCAGGTGGGCGCCCACGCTTCGAATATGGAAGCCCAAGCGCTGCTGATTTTGAGCGGCCACTTTATAGGCAACTTACCCCACTATTATGCTGACCACTGGGTCGAACGGGGCGAGCTCAAAGCGCTGTTACCTGATCAAGTCGAGATTGCTTCGCCGTTTTGTGTGGTTACGCGGGCAGGGCGGCGACCCTCACTTATCGTGCGTTCATTTATCCAGGAGTTAGTAGCTCGGCTTTGGCAGCAGTCACATTTGGTTGAGGCGTATAAAGGAGACGAGTT
>NZ_REBQ01000019.1 GCF_007692655.1 Halomonas sp. | reverse complement strand
GAGTAAATATTTACAGAATAAGTGGGGAATCTTGACTAAATTGGTAGTAAAGCTCTTAAATTGGTAGCAAAGCTCCGTAGCTGAGCTCACTTTGAAAGAGATACTCAACGTAGTAAGTTACCCTCACTATTCCCCGGGTATATAAGTTTTGTGAAACAAATTGGCATTGTGGCAGTCACTGGTTTATAGATGTATTAATCGCAAATAGTTCGGCGCGCGGGGGCGGATATGAAAATCCTTTCTCATAGATCACATTGGCTATGGTTGTTTATCGCTGGTGTCATATTCGCTGCCTTCTCTTTGACATGGCAGGCAGTGGCCCAGAGTAACAGTGAAGGTAATGCTCTAGTCCTCAAGGTTGAGGGGGCTATTGGCCCGGCCACGAAAGACTATTTTGAGCGCGGTCTAAGCAATGCCCGTGACATGGGTAGTGAGCTTATCATTGTTGAGTTAAACACGCCGGGCGGTCTGGTCGACACCACCCGTGACATGATTAGAGAGATGCTTAACTCAGATATCCCCGTGGTGATGTACGTCTCTCCCAGTGGAGCTCGGGCAGCAAGCGCGGGCACCTATCTGTTGTATGGGAGCCACGTAGCCGCCATGGCGCCCGCTACTCATTTGGGCTCAGCGACCCCGGTACAAATGGACGGTGGTGGTTTCGGCGGAAGCAATAACGAAGAGGCTGAAGACGCCGAGGGAGAGTCAGAGCGCAATGGCAATGCCATGGAGCGTAAGGTGATGGAAGATGCTGTGAGTTTTATACGCAGCCTGGCCGAACGCCATGACCGCAATGCCGATTGGGCTGAAGAAGCGGTGCGTGAAGCGGTAAACCTCAATGCCAATCAGGCTTTGGAGCAAAATGTCATTGATGTGGTGGCGCGCGACATTGATGAGCTGCTGGAGCAAATTGACGGTATGACAGTGGTGATGGAGCGTGGTGAGCATACGCTTTCAACCGCTGACCTTATGGTAGAGCGGTTCGACCCCGATTGGCGCACTCAACTTCTCTCTTTGATTACTAACCCCAATATCGCCTACTTTCTAATGATCATTGGTTTTTATGGACTTATTTTTGAGCTTTCCAGTCCCGGTAGCCTATTCCCCGGCACTATTGGGGTGATTTCCCTATTGCTGGCGCTGTTTGCGTTTCAGGTGTTGCCCATTAACTATGCGGGGCTCGCTCTTATGTTAGTGGGTATCGCGTTAATGGTAGGGGAGGCATTGATGCCCAGTTTCGGGGTGCTGGGCGCTGGCGGCATAGTGGCCTTTGTGCTGGGCTCAGTGATGCTAATGGATGCGGAGTACCTCGCCATTTCGCTGCCGCTGATTGGTGGTGTGGCGCTGGTATCAGGGAGCCTGATGCTATGGACGCTTACCCGGTTTGCAACACTTCGCTACCGGCCCGCACATACGGGTGCGGAACAGATATTGGGCGAACATGCGATTGCCCTTGAGGATTTTGATACCCGTGGCCACGTTCGCTTACAAGGTGAGCGCTGGAATGCGTTGAGCAGTGTCCCTGTCAAAAAAGGGGATACACTGAAAGTGGTACGGCTAGAGGGGCTTACGGTGCATGTTGCCCCGATTTAACGAGAACCCAACTGCTAAACGAGGTGCGCGATGATTTTTTCATATTTAGTCCCCGTAGTGCTGGTGGTGATGCTGCTCGCTGCCTCTATCCGTATTTTGCCGGAGTATAAACGCGGGGTAGTGTTTTTCCTTGGCCGTTATCAAACGGTAAAAGGGCCTGGGCTGGTGATCATTATCCCCGGGGTGCAGAAGATGGAGGTGGTTGATCTACGAATAATCACCATGGACGTCCCGGAGCAGGACGTGATCTCCCAGGATAACGTCACGGTCAAGGTTAACGCCGTACTCTATTTCCGCGTGGTGGATCCCGAAAAAGCCATTATTCAGGTTGAAAACTTTACCCAAGCGACCAGCCAGTTAGCGCAAACGACTCTGCGTTCCGTGCTGGGTAAACACGACCTGGATGAGATGCTTTCTGAGCGGGATAAGCTTAATGATGATATTCAGGAGATTATTGACATCCAGACAGAGGCTTGGGGGATTAAGGTCGCCAATGTCGAAATCAAGCATGTGGATTTGGATGAGAGCATGATCCGTGCCATAGCGCGTCAAGCTGAGGCAGAACGCGAGCGTCGTGCCAAGGTCATCCACGCTGAGGGTGAGCTGCAGGCATCGAAGAAGCTGGTCGAAGCGGCCAATGTGATGCAGGAAAACTCCGCTGCGCTGCAGCTGCGTTATCTGCAAACCATGAGCGATATGAGCAACAAAAATGCATCCACCATCGTGTTCCCGTTACCCATGGATATCATGGAGGCATTCAAGGACATGAAAGCCAAGCACATGGCGCCCGCTCCGGGTACAAAGCAAGACGATACTTAATCCGTATTAAATGAGTCTGTTTTAAAATCGTCTGTTTTAAATAGCCAACAAGCGAAAAAGACCCGCCGCCAAACCTCTATTTGGTGGCGGTATTCCATTGCTTCACGCACCTGTCGAAGTAAGGTATGTTTAGGTTATTGACTGATTTGCTACGTGATGAGCCCCATGCCGACTATTGCTGATACGCCAGAACCCCCTTATTACGCGGTTATATTTACCTCGCTACGCACAGAGGTGGAGGATGGCTATGACAATATGGCTGCGCGCATGGTGGAGTTGGCATCTCAGCAGCCGGGTTTTTTAGGCGTTGAATCCGCCAGAAACGAGGTGGGCGTGACCGTTTCCTATTGGGCTGATATTGCCTCTATCAAAGCCTGGAAAGCTCATGCTGAACATCAAGAAGCACAGCGGTTAGGGCATCAGCAGTGGTACCAACACTTCAAAACGCGTATTGCTAAAGTAGAGCGAGATTACGGTATTTAAAGAGTTTCTGTATAATTAGCGAAAAGGCTAATGATGATATTAAAGGAAGCAGTATGCAGATTGGCGTTGAGACACTGGATGCAGAGGATGTCATTGCGCTTTTACAGGCTCATATGGCGGATATGCATGCTACTTCGCCGCCGGAAAGCATCCATGCGTTGGATGTCACAGCGTTAAAAGCACCTGAGATTACCTTCTTTTGCGCGCGCCGCAACGATGAGCTGCTGGGCTGTGCGGCGATTAAAGCGCTGGGAGCAGGGCATGCAGAAATTAAGTCCATGCGCACAGCGCCCAGTGCGCGTAATCAGGGAATTGCGGCAGCGCTACTAGCACATATCCTTGAGGTGGCACGGTCACGTGGTTATCACACCGTGAGTTTAGAAACGGGCTCCATGGCCTTTTTTGAACCCGCACGACGTCTCTACGCGAAATTCGGTTTTAAGCCCTGTGAACCCTTTGGCAGCTACAAACTCGACCCCAATAGCTGCTTTATGACGCTGCACTTGTAGGTGGGCATGGGGAGCGCAATGACCGCTATTACTAAACCCATTTTTTGGCGCGATTCGCGTATGCCCTATGTGGAGCTG
>NZ_REBQ01000020.1 GCF_007692655.1 Halomonas sp. | reverse complement strand
TTCGTTGAACTCGATGGCTATGTGGAACGGGTGGTACAGCGGGGCGGTATTTTCTATCGGCTGATGTTTGTACATCGCTATACCGGTAAGCAGTTCAACCAGACTTCCCTCAGTACCATCGTCGATCACAAACACGACGTGCATGCCCTATGGGATATGCTGCAGCGCTATATGGACGTAAGCCAGCCGATGCCCGATGTGCCACGCCTGGAGCCTTTCCGCCATCTCGACCCCACCACCGCCGAGCACGACCAGCAAGCCGGGCGCAATCCGCGCTACTGGCGCGACCTGGATTTAGAGGCATGGAAAAAGGGAGATGGAGCCGCCCAATTAAAGGCGCAAATCGAGTACCCCTGGTCCCGGCAGCGCTGTCAGCTTACCCCACAGTTGGGCAAGGTTGAGATGGCAGCCTACAAGGAACGACAGCAACCGGCAGCGGCATGAAAGAGGCAAACTCTTCCCATTGGCGCTACTGCTTAACGCACCAAAGCCAACGATTTAGCTATGAATGCATTCCTTTTATGCAGTTTGGGCGTTTGGTCGTTTCAATTTTCTCCTGAAGCTGCTGATAACATTCCAATTTGGCATGCATTAAGCGTTTTTTTTCGTTTGTGATCCATTGCATGACTTTGCTTTGATAGTGTCATTCACTCGAAATGACAGGAGATGTCATCGCAATGGATCTTCCCCATGTAAGTGCCGCGCTGGGAGTGATACACCCCGTTTGTATTGCCCGTGGGCGTAATGCTGAAGTTTGGGATGAAGCAGGGCGGCGCTATATCGATTTTATTGGTGGCATTGGCGTACTGAATCTTGGTCATTGCCACCCGGCGGTCGTTGAAGCGGTGAAAGCTCAAGTCGAGACCTTAATGCACTCTGCTTTTAACGCGCTGCCACATCGCGGCTATTTATCAGTGGCGGAGGCGCTGAATGAGTTTGTGCCCGTTTCGTATCCGCTGTCGTGCATGTTGACGAACAGTGGTGCGGAGGCGACTGAAAATGCCCTGAAAGTCGCCCGCGGCGTCACCGGCCGCCAGGGGGTGATTGCCTTTGATGATGCTTTTCATGGCCGCACCTTGGCAGCCCTCAATTTGAACGGCAAAGTTAACCCATACAAAGCAGGGCTAGGGGCGCTGCCAGGCCCGGTTTATCACATCCCCTTTCCTAGCCAAGAGAGTGGCGTGTCCGCTGAACAGTCACTGGCTGCCTTAGCGCGGGTATTTGAGGTAGAGATGGCTCCCAGTGAGGTGGCCTGTGTGATCGTTGAGCCTATTCAGGGCGAAGGTGGCTTTCGCGTGCTCTGCCCACAGTTTGCCAAAGCACTGCGCGCACTCTGCGATCAGCACGGCATTTTATTGATTTGTGATGAAATCCAATCAGGGTTCGGGCGCACGGGGAAGCGCTTTGGTTTCAGTCATTTAGGCATTGAGCCCGACCTGCTGCTATTAGGTAAGAGTATTGCCGCAGGCCTCCCCCTTGCCGCCTTGGTGGGCCGTAAAGCGTTACTGGATGGATTGCCAAAAGGCGCATTGGGAGGTACCTATTC
Source organism: Halomonas sp. (assembly GCF_007692655.1). Taxonomy (GTDB): domain Bacteria; phylum Pseudomonadota; class Gammaproteobacteria; order Pseudomonadales; family Halomonadaceae; genus Vreelandella. Next base: position 1,937 of record NZ_REBQ01000020.1, on the reverse strand, counting down.
AGGTAATGCGGTGGCCTGCGCGGCGGCATTGGCGGTGATGGACATTATGCAGGAAGAGACGCTAGCCGCATGGGGAAATGCACAAGAAGCGGCGGTGGTAAGTGCTTACCAGCGCTGGAAGGCAAGCGAGCGTTTTCCCATGGTCGGGGCGATGACCGGTATTGGCGCTATGCGCGGTATTGTTTTTGAAGATACCGAAAATGCATCGGGGGCCGAACACTTAGCCAAGCTGCTACTAGCCGCTCGCGAAGCCGGTGTTTTACTGATGCCCAGCGGGCGTAAACGCAATGTCCTGCGCTTATTGCCGCCGTTGACCACAGAACCGGAAATTATCGCAGAGGGGTTAGGGTTTATTGAGCAGGCGCTGGAGACGCTTAAGCCATGATTGGCAGAGCCATTGAGTAATTCACCGGAAGCTGACTAGCCAGCTATTCTTTTAACAATACGCTATAGAGAGCCCTACAATGATAGAGAGTCATGCAATGACCCAAAAAGACCTGCTTCCAACCGATGACGTTCGCGACCGTTTTTCTAAAGCGATGTCGGCCATGTACCAAGCCGAAGTGCCCCAGTACGGCACCCTACTTGAGCTGGTGGAGCGCGTTAACCAAGAAACGCTTAGCCAGCAACCTGAACTGCACCGCCGCCTGGAGGCCCAGGGGGAGCTGGCACGCCTTAGCGTAGAGCGTCATGGGGCGATTCGGGTGGGCAGCGCCGCCGAGCTTTCCATGTTGCGGCGGCTGTTTGCCGTGATGGGCATGTATCCGGTGGGCTATTACGATCTTTCCGAGGCCGGAGTGCCGGTTCACTCCACCGCTTTCCGGCCCATCGACGATGCGGCGCTGGCGCGCAACCCTTTCCGGGTGTTTACCTCATTGTTGCGGCTGGAGCTGATTGAGAGTGAAACGCTACGCCAGCGTGCAGAAGCGATTCTGGCTAAGCGCGACATCTTTACTGCCAAGGCGCGGGAGCTTATTGAACGCCACGAAACCCAGGGCGGGCTAACCAGCGAAGAGGCCGACCAGTTTGTAACAGAGGCTCTGGAAACCTTCCGTTGGCACCAAAATGCCACGGTCGATTTGGAAACGTACCAAGCACTGAACAATGAGCACCGCTTGATTGCCGATGTGGTGTGCTTCCGTGGGCCGCATATTAACCATTTGACGCCGCGTACCCTGGATATCGATGAGGTCCAGCGCCGTATGCCGGATATGGGCATGAACCCCAAAGCGGTGATTGAAGGGCCGCCGCGCCGTGAGTGCCCCATTTTGCTGCGCCAAACCAGCTTTAAAGCGTTAGAGGAGTCGATTCGCTTTGCCGGGGATGCGCAGGGTACCCACACCGCACGCTTTGGCGAAATTGAGCAGCGCGGTATGGCGCTAACCCCCAAAGGCCGTGCGCTGTATGACCAGTTGCTTAATGAAGGCCGCAAGCAAACCGCCGGGCTGGATAACGCCGCCCATCAAGCGGTTATGGATAAGGTGTTTATCGCGCTTCCTGACAATGATGAAGCGATGCGTCGAGAGGGCTTAGCGTACTTTCACTATCACCTCACCGAACAGGGGCACCTCACCGAGCAGGGGCAGGCCGCTAAAGGCGCCAATACAGATAACGCCAGTAGCGATATTGAAGCGTTGATCAAACAAGGCCTGGTGGAAGCCCAGCCGATTACCTATGAAGACTTCCTACCCGTCAGCGCAGCGGGGATTTTTCAATCCAACCTGGGGGGAGGGCAGAGCGAGGCCTATGCGGGTAACGCCAACCGCGCGGCCTTTGAAGAGGCGTTAGGCACGCCGGTGACGGATGAATTAGCGCTTTATGCCGAGCGGGAAAACGCTTCTAAAGCGAAGGTGTTAGCAAGTTTAAATAGCTAGTTCTTTGTTGATAATCAACATGCGGTATTAAGAGCGTACTGCATGTTGATGTTAGTTGGTTGA
>NZ_REBQ01000089.1 GCF_007692655.1 Halomonas sp. | reverse complement strand
AAAAACGATTAGCATAGCGCGCTCAAAGCGAAGCACAACCCCAAAAAGGCGATTGCAGAGCAAGTCACAGGGATCTCTTACATGCTTGTAAGATATGGCTTACATGGGTAAGAGAAGGCTTACAAAATTTTAAGCGATGGCTCACAAAACAGAGGAATCTACTTTATCCACGGGTGTTGAACTTAGCTAACTACTTAATCGCCATCACCAACCCATGCCTCACATACCACACCTGGGCGGCTTGGACGGTAGCATCCTGCACAAACCAGCCATTGAGGTCACGTAGGCGACGCTGTTCAGGCTGCATGGGGACAATGCCACGGCCTACTTCAGTGGCAATGATGATTAACGGCGCGTTTAGTTGGTCGGCGCGCTGGCAGAGCGTTGCCATATCGCTCTGCCACTGTTGGCGCAGAGCCTCGCTGTCTGGGCTGGCTAGATTAGCACTGAGCCACTCAAGCACGCCGGTTACCACTAGCGGCGTGTTGGCGATTAACGCTTGGTGGCTATCTGAAAATGGCACATCGCCAGCTAATCGCCTCCACTGGGCGGCAGGAAACCGTAACGCTACGGCGTCACGTTTGCCAGCGCAGGCACCGCCGATGAAGAGCTGCATTGCCATTCCCCTTGTCCCTGTTCGTCTGTTTTATAAATAAGCTGCCAGCGCCTGCCTTGGGCCTGAACGACCGTGCCATCCCAGAAGTGAATGGTTTCAAAACGGCGGCGTAGCTCACGAATCACGCCACCGTGGGTCACTGTCAGTATCTTTTTATGGTCACCTGCTTGGGCATTAGTCGCAACATCGTGCAGCCAAGCATCCAAGCGCTCGCGTAACTGGGCAGCAGATTCGCCACCGGGGATTTGCAACTCACCCACGCTGTCAATCCAGGCACGGTAATGGGGTAACGCTTTGAGCTCGTCATACACCTTACCTTCGTACTCGCCAAAATCGAGTTCGCGCAGGCGCGGCTCCAGCATTAGTGGAATCCCCTCTTTCGCGGCCTGGGCCCACTCCAAGGTTTGCTGGCAGCGTTGCAGGTCACTGGAGTAGATGGCATCAAAACGCTCATTAACCAGCGCATCACGCAGCGCCAGCAACCCTGCTTCTGCATCAGGAAACAGCAGTGGAATATCTTGCTGGCCCTGGTAGCGGCGCTCTAAATTCCAAGCGGTGATACCGTGGCGAACTGCCACCAGCTCCACAGTAAGATCAGTAGCCAAAGCTCTCCTCCTTCAATGGTGGCACCGACCATATCGCCGTTGATGCCGTTAAACAGTCGCAACATAAACCAGCGCATTAGTACCACAAACACCATGACCGTTAGCCATATCACTACGACTGGCAGGGCTAGCAGCGCAATCAACGCTAATGGCAATAGCGCGAGCGCCACGTCCTGGCCGCTAAGCGACTGCTGCCAGCTCCATGCCAAGCCTTTTTGTTGGGCGCAAGGCGTCAACGTCAGTAACGCAACGCCTCCCCAGCGCCCTAGTGCGGGCACTATTAAAAGCCACCATAACGGCGCTTGATAGGAAAGCAGTGCCCATAGCAGCACACCCTTCCAGGCGAGCAGAAACAGCAGCGCCAATATTCCAAAGCTGCCGATTTGTGGATCTTTCATGATTTCCCAGCGGCGTGCCAGAGGCTGATTACTGCCCAAGGCATCGGCGATGTCCATCACACCATCCAAATGCAGCCCACCAGAAAGCGCGACCCAAAGGCTAAGTAGCGCCAGGGCGGTAATCGGCGTGGGAACGTTTTGCATGGCAATGGCGACCAGCGCCAATACGCTGCCGATCAGCAGGCCGACTAATGGGTAGGCGCGAATGGCCCAGCGTCGCGTCTCCGGCGTCCAGGGGCAGGCAACGGGAGCCGGAATTCGGGTAAGGAATTGCAGCGCCAGCAGCAGACCAAATAGCATATTTCTCATGGCGAGCGCTCTTTCATACACTGTCTTTCCTCTGCGGTTTCCACTCCTCGGTTTTCCATTCGCCGGTTTTCCATTCGATTGTGCAGCCAGCAACCACTTCCACTACCGAGTCTGCCTCTGCTGCCAGCCAGCGGTGGGCACGCTGAAGAAACGCTAGGTAGCGCCAGGTATCAGGATCGGTGGGGGGCAATGCTTCGTTAATATCGTTGGAGACAATCACCAGATGAACATGGCGTGCTGTAGCGTTGAACACCGCTTTTTGCAGCAGCGCCAAGCCTTCGTCTTCGCTAAGTTTGCTGGCGTATAGCACTTGGCTGGTCCATAGGGTTAAACAGTCCAGCAGTACTGCGCTGCCATCGGGTACTTGAGCCACTGCTTTATCAATCGCCAATGGCGCTTCTATGGTGACCCATCGAGGTGCTTGCCCCTGCCCGTTTCTCGCTTGCTGGTGTCTGGCCACTCGTTCAGCCATTTCGTCGTCATACACCTCGGCGGTCGCAATGTAATAGCAGGGTGAACCGTCAGCGGCGCTAAGCACGCGCTGCTCGGCGAGTTCACTTTTACCAGAGCGCGCACCGCCACTAACGAAGACAATCATGCAGTAGCTTTTCCTTCAGTTCCTTCAGTTACTTTTTTCAGTACGTTGACTAGCCGCCGATTGGCAGGTTCGTCGCGCAGCGCGACTCTTAGCCAATCACCATCGAGCCCAGAAAAGTTGTGGGTATGACGCACCAGAATGCCCCGGCGTAGTAGCTGCTCAAACAGCGTATCACAGGAAATTCCGTGTGCCGCGCTGGGCCGCATTAGAAAAAAGCAGGCGTGGCTGGGTACTAGTTCAAACCCTAGCTGGGTAAGCGCCTGCATCATGCGTGAGCGCTCAGTGGCCAACCAGCGCTCGGTACGCCGGGCAAAGGCAGTATCCTCAAGCAACGGCGCCACCAGCTCCGCCGCCAAGTGGTTAACGCTCCAGGGGGGCTGATGGGCGGCGGCGCTGGTTATCATTGCCGCATCCGCCAACATATAACCCAGCCTCAAGCCCGGCAGGGTATAAAACTTGGTCATTGAGTGCAGCAGAATCAAGTGCGGGTAGCGCACCAGTAGCGATGCCAACGAAACCTGTTGTGGCGTCACCCCCACCATATCGATAAAGGCCTCATCGACCACCACCCGGCAGCCAATCAACGCGGTGTGCTCAAGCAAGACTTCCATTGCGGGAAAGTCGATCAGCGTTGCCGTCGGGTTATTGGGCCGGCACAGAAACAGCACATCAATACCGTTCAGCGTCGCCAGAAGTGCCTCAAGATCCAGTGCAAAGTGGGGGGCCGGAAGCGCAATTTCAGTGAGCGAAAGCCGATGTGCATGACACGCACGGGCATATTCGCCAAAGCAGGGTGTCAGGACCGCCGCCCGTTTACCGGCATGCAGCGCAGCGGCAAGGAAAATCGCCTCTGCGCCGCCATTGGTTAGGAGTACCTGTTCGGGCTGAAGCTTGTGGTGGGCGGCAATGGCCTGACGCGCAGCGGTATAATCCGGCGAAGGGTAGCGTTCAAGGCCTGCTAGCTGATGGGTTAACCAGGTGCTAACCCAAGCGGGCGGCCCCAAAGGGTTAAGGTTGGCGCTAAAATCTTCCAGACGGTGATCAACAGGCAAACCGAAATGCGCTAATAGCGCCTCGGCTTGGCCGCCGTGGCTGGGCCATGCAGACGTTTTCATAACAACCCTCGAGTAAACATCAGTCCAGCCATCACCACCGCTGACAGCAACATAAACAGTATCCAAGCGCCGTGCATTAAACGAACCGTGGCAGTGACATGGGCAACACGTAGTGGCTCAAGGGGCTCGCCCAGTGTAGCGCGGTAGGAAACCACTCCCTGATAGAAATTGGTGCCCCCCAACTGAACGCCAAGTAGTCTTGCCACCATGGCCTCCGGCCAGCCAGCATTGGGGCTGGGGTGGCGCGGCGCATCGCGACAGGTGCCACGCAGTGCGCCTTTCCAACGCAGGTGCACAACACCTGACATGCTCAAGAGCAGGCCAGCCAGCCATAGGCATAGCATCGTTAAACGGGCCGGTATCCAGTTAGCCACATCGTCCAGCTTGGCAGAGGCAAAGCCAAAATCGGCATAGCGTTGGTTTTTATAACCGACCATTGAATCCAGAGTATTCACCGCTTTATAGGCTAGCGCTAGCGGTGCCCCACCGATCAGGGCAAAAAATAGCGGCGCTGTGATCCCGTCCACGGTGTTTTCCGCCACGGTTTCCACCGTGCCTCGGGTAATCTCCGCTTCATCAAGGCGTTCGGTGTCGCGGCCTACAATCATCCCCAATGCCCGGCGGGCGGCAGGCAAATCACCTTGGGTAAGCGGTTTGATCACGGCGCGGGCCGCATCACCCAAGCCTTTAATCGCCAGTGTTGTGGAGAGCAGCCAAAGTTCAGCCAGAAGCGCCAGCGCTGGGTGCAGCCGCGCCAGCAACACCAGCAGCAGCCAGCTAACACTCCATACACCGCCTACCACTATCATGGTTAGCACCACGCCACTTACCCGGCGCTGCTTGGCAGAGCCGCGATTCCATAGCCGCTCATAAGCGCTAATCACCCGCCCCATCAGCACCACTGGATGCGGCAGTGAGCGCGGATCGCCGACGATCAGATCAATCACAATCGCAACGGCCACCATCACTAAGGTGGCGGGTAAATAATCGCTCAGCATGGTCATAAGCCCGCGTTATCGCTAACGCCAGCATCAGCAAAAGTCGCCATTTCCGCTACCATCGCGGTGGCTGCTTGGAGTAGCGGATAGGCTAGTGCGGCACCGCTCCCCTCGCCTAGCCGCATGCCCATATCGAGCAGTGGTTTAGCGTCTAACGCTTTTAGGGCGATGTCGTGACCCGGCTCTTGGGAACGGTGGCCGAAAATCAGGTAGCCGCGTACCGCCGGGCAAAGGCGGCAGGCGGTAAGCGCGGCGACGGTGGCTATAAAGCCATCCACAATCGCCGGTAGCCTATGCCCCGCTGCTGCTATATAGGCACCGGTCATCGCGGCAATTTCCAGCCCGCCTAGCTTGGCGAGCACCTCTAATGGCGCCTCTGGATTGGCTTGCCGAGCGCTAATGGCCCGCTCAATCACCGCGACTTTATGGGTCTGCTGAGCGCTAGTAATACCGGTACCCACCCCCACCACGTGGGTGACCGGCACGCCGAGCAACGCCGCCAGCATTGCGCTACTGGCGGTGGTGTTGGCAATGCCCATTTCGCCGACAACAAGGCAGTTTGCTCCCGCTGTTTTGGCCCGTTCAACGGCGGCGATACCAACGTTTATCGCCGCCAAAGCATCATCAACCTGCATGGCGTCTTCTACCACCATATTGGCGGTACCCGCACGCACTTTCGCCAGGGTAACGCCTGGAATGGTTAACGTAGACGCAACACCCACATCCACCACCTCAACTTGCGCTCCTATCTGGCGAGCAAAAACGTTAATGGCGGCTCCGCCGTTGGCAAAATTAGCCACCATTTGCGCGGTCACTTCTTGGGGAAAGGCAGAGACGCCCTCGGCGGCAACCCCATGATCAGCGGCAAACACCAGCACGGCTGGCGGAGTAACGGTGGGCTTAAGCTCGCCAGTAATGGCGCTAAGCTGAATAGCGAGCTCTTCCAGCGCGCCTAAACTTCCCGGCGGCTTGGTTAGCGTATCCAAATAGCGGCGTGTTTCTTCGCCAGCATTGAGATCAACTGGCTGAACCTGGTCAACGAGGCGAAGCATAGCGGCTCCAGAGCAATAAAGCGGAAGAAACAGCCGAGCCGTTTCAGAGCGCAAAATAGTAACAAAATCTGGACGCTTCGGTGGGCCGCATTTTGTGTTATCGAGGGGCCATCAATAAACGACGCCATCCTCTAGCTGCCATCCGCCCCCCAGGGTTTTAAACAGCGTGGCTGCTGAAGCTAGTTGTTCGCGCCGTGCATCGGCTTGCTCCAGCCGTGCAGAGAGCAAATTGCGCTCTGCATCCAAGCGTTCAATCTGGCTTACCTGCCCTTGGTCATACATTAAGACCGCCAGATCTCGTGCCCGCTCGATGGCGCTTATCTGCTCCTCCACGGCGTCGGCGCGCTGAGAGGTAAAGTCGTAGCTATACAGGGCATCTCGCACTTCGTTAAATGCGGTCAGTACGGTTAAGCGGTACTGACCCTCTGCCTGTTCGACCAAGGCTTCCGCACTCTCAACACCGGCGCGAGTGCGGCCAAAGTCAAACAGTGGGCCCATCACAGATGCTCCAAGCCCCCATGCCCTTGCTGAATCAGTAAATAGGTCACTGCTACTGGCTGCCGTTGTACCGAGAAAGGAGCTTAAGTTAAGAGAAGGCAGCCGATTTGCTTCCGCTACCCCAACTTGCGCCGTAGCGGCAATCAGCGAGGCCTCCGCGGAGCGAATATCAGGCCGCCGCTGCAATAGCTCAGACGGCATCACACTGGGAATCTTTTTCGGCTGAGCGATATTGGCAAGCGGCGTATTGCCGGTATCAAGGGCAGTGATAAGCTCATCGGGCGACATACCCACTAGCACCCCCAACGCGCCGCGAAGTGACTCCACCTGCTGTGCCAACGAGGGAATCTCTGATCTCAGCCCCAACCACTCCGCTTCGGCCTGTTTTACTTCTAACTCGCTGATATCGCCGTGCTCAAAACGCAGTTGCTGTAAGCGATAGGTCTCTTCATAGGATGCCAGTGTTTCGTCCAGCAACTGCTGTTGCGCCTCTGCGCTTTTAAGGTTGAAGTAGGTCGTCACTACATCACCTATTACGCTTATTTCAGCGGCATCGCGGGCAAACTGGCTCTCCTGAAAAGCCGCTAAGGCTGCTTCCCGCTCATTGGCCAACCGCCCCCATAAATCGAGCTCATACTCCAGGCTGGCCGCTAAGGAGTACTGATTATTGGTTGAGGTGATCAGGTCTTGAATGGGTTCGAAATCGATGGGCAGCGCGGCGCCTGGGGTCCGCTCACGGGAGGCTTCCGCCTGAAACCCAACCGTTGGAAATTGTTCTGCCTCGGCAAACCCCAGCTGCGCCCTGGCCTCTTGAATACGTGCCAGTTGAATGGTTAATTCAAGGTTATCCTGGGTAGCGCGTTCCACCAATTGGTTTAGCGCGGGGTCGTTGAACTGGCGCCACCACTGCCGCCACTCGTCACGTTCATGCTGGCTTAGGGTAATGTGGTCAGGCCACGCATCCGGCAAGGCAATATCGGGCGCTTGATAATCAGGGCCAACGGCACAGCCGCTTAGCAACAGCGCTAACGCGAAACCAAGGCAGTAACGTTTGTAGCTATCCTTACTTGGCACCGCCTTTAACTCCTTACTTTCCACCACCTTTAAAGTGGTTTTTTGCAGCTTCCCTTGCACGCTCGCCATCCTCAGTTTGCATTATCGTCTTTGCGCTACCGCTAATAGCAAAAAACTAAACGTATGTTCGAATCTTATAAGAGTACCTATTATAGTAAGCGGATTAAACAGCGTTATTGAATGATGGACGCGCCATCATCTATCTAACGCTAACGCTTACAAGTAAACAAACGCCTGCAGGGAGGCAATGAATGAGACCCCAACTCTCATGGATAGTATTACTAGCAACGGCACTGTTGCTGATTGGCTGTTCCAGTGATGAAGAACCCCAAGAGCCTCCTGCTCAAGTCGTAAAACTGTTTGAAACCGGTCAACAGGATCTATTTCCCAGTCGGCGTTTTGTTGGCCGCGTTGATGCCGTGAGCACTGTCAATCTTGCTTTCCAGGTAGGCGGACGCATTCAGACGTTTTCCGCTGTTCAAGGGTCAACGGTTCCCAGTGGCGAACTGATCGCTCGGTTAGACCCCACGGACTATGCCCTGCAGGTGCGTGGAGCAGAAGCAGAGGTTGAGCAAGCCCGTCGGCATCTTAACCGGCAGCGCAACCTTTATTCTCACAACGCCGTATCTGAATCTGTATTGGATGCGGCCCGTGCCGATGCGGAACTCGCCGAAACGCAGTTGGAAAGCGCGAAACAAGAGCTTGCCTATACCTCGCTCTACGCCCCGTTTGATGCTCTGATCACCCGGCGACTGGTGGAGAACCATACCACCGTACCGCCGAACACCGAGGTGGTACGTATCCAGGATATTTCCGAACTGCGTATTCGGATTAACGTGCCGGAAGCCCTCATGCAGCACTTGGAAAACGGCCGCGCTTTTAATGTGGAGGCAGAAGTCGCGACCCTGCCCGGCGAACGAATTCCGCTAGTTTACCGTGAACACGTCACCGAACCGGACGAAGTCGCGCAAACCTACCAAGTTGAGTTTTCCCCCGCCGAAGGTGTCCCTCTCGTCACCTTGCCGGGCACCACGGCGACCGTCTTTATAGAAATGACAGATGCCATCACCCCCTCCATGATAATGGTGCCCTCCAGCGCGCTGGATCATAGCGAAAGCGGTGACTTTCGAGTTTGGGTGTATGACTCAGAGAACGGCACCGTCGCACCCCAGCAGGTTACCGTGGGTGAAATGAGCGGTGACCACGTGATTATTATTGCCGGCCTCCAGCCCGGCGTGTCGATTGCCGCAGCAGGCGTGCAGCACTTGCGCGAAGGCATGCGTGTCAAACCCCTCGATGCCGCGCTATAGGAGGCCCTATGAATATCGCCAAACTGTCGATTGAACGGCCCTTATATACATGGCTCGTCGTTGTGATCTGTTTCTTTGGGGGCCTATGGGGCTTTAATAGCGTCGGTAAACTTGAAGACCCCTCCTTCACCATACCCAATGCGATTATTAATACCCCCTATCCAGGTGCTACGGCCACCGAAGTGGAAGACGAAGTCACCGAGCGGCTTGAGCGTGCGATCCAGGAAATGGAGCAGATCGATATCATCGAATCAAAATCGCTGCCTGGGCGCTCTGAAATTCAAGTAGAGGTTCACTCCAACTACCGTAGCCACGAGCTACCGCAGATTTGGGATGAGCTACGCAACAAGGTGAATGATGCCCAAGGGGATCTGCCTGATGGCGTGCTTGGCTCCCAGATTAACGACGACTTTGGCGAGGTATACGGCCTGTTTTACGCAGTGACCGCCGACGGCTTCACCACCCGAGAACTCCGCGATATCTCCACCTTTCTACAGCGGGAACTACTTGCCGTTCCTGGGGTTGCCCGCGTGACTACCGCGGGCGAGCGCGAAGAGAGCATCTATATCGATATCTCTAACGAGCGCCTCAACACCCTAGGCATACCGATCGATCAGATTATCAATACCATTCAAACGGAAAATGCCGTTGAGGATGCAGGCAGCCTGCGCGTTGGTGACCGGCAGGTGCGACTTGTGGCACGCAGCGAAATTGATAGCACGGCGCTGATTGAAGCGATCCGTATTGGCCGCCCCGGCACCACTGAACAGGTCTCACTGGTGGATATTGCGGATGTGTCGCGTCAGCCCACGGAGCTTCCCACTCAGTTGATCCGCTACAACGGCCAAGCCGCGTTCACGATTGGGATTGCGGGTGTTGCCACCGACAACATCATTGAAGTTGGCGAGGCAGTGGAAGCACGCTTAGAGGAGTTACAAAATAGAATCCCCCTGGGGGTTGAGCTTCACCCCCTGTATGAACAGCACAACGTGGTTAACGATGCCATCAATGACTTCCTGCTCAACCTACTGATGTCAGTGGCCATCGTGATTGGTGTGCTGTGCCTGGCAATGGGGTGGCGGATAGGCGTCGTGGTCGGCAGCACCCTGCTGCTCACGGTGCTTGGTACGCTGCTGTTTATGGGCCTGCTAGGGATCGAGATGGAGCGCATATCGCTAGGCGCGCTGATTATTGCAATGGGCATGCTGGTAGATAACTCTATCGTCGTCGCCGAGGGTATGGTGACTAACATTAAACGCGGCCAGGGAGCTAAAGAGGCCGCCGGCAATGCCGCCAAACGCACTCAGCTACCGCTACTGGGCGCCACTGTTATCGGTATTATGGCCTTTGCTGGCATAGGGCTTTCCGATGACGTGACCGGGGAGTTTCTCTACTCCCTGTTTATGGTGATTATGATATCGCTGATGTTGAGCTGGCTGCTGGCCATCATCGTTACCCCGCTATTTGGCTACTATCTGCTGCGCAAGACAGAGTCATCTTCTGAGGAGCAGGCAGACGAGCAAACAGAGGAGAACGAGAGTAGCGACAGCAAACGCGATCTTTATGGCGGACTCTTCTACCGGGTTTATCGTCGACTACTGCTGCTTGCCCTGCGCTTGCGGATCGTCACCGTCTCCGCGCTGGTCGTCATTACTGCGGTATGCATGTGGGCGTTTACGCTCATTCCCCAGTCGTTCTTCCCTGACTCCAGCACACCGCTGTTTTTTGTCAACGTCGAGCTCCCCCAAGGCACCGATATTCGTGCTACGGCCCGCAATGCCGAAGAGATCGAGGCCTATATTCTGGAGCAGGAGGGGGTCGTTTCGGTGGCAAGCTTCATCGGCCAGGGCGCCACCCGGTTTATGCTGACCTATGCCCCGGAGCAGCCTAACACTGCCTATGCGCAGTTCATTGTGCGCACCGAAGACCTTGATGCTATCCCTGACCTTGACCGTCAGTTTTATCGTGAATTAAACGAAGCCTTTCCCAGCGCCCAGGTGCGTACCCAGCGCCTTCAGTTTGGTCCTGGCGACGGCGCCAATATAGAGGCCCGCTTTCAAGGACCTTCACCGGCTGTATTGCGGGAACTGGCCGCTGAGGCTCAGCAGCGGATGGATGCCAACCCCTACCTCATCGACCAACGCAACGATTGGCGCCAGCAGGAGTTGATTGTCGCGCCACTTATTAACGAAGAGCGCGCCCGCATCGCTGGCGTCAGCCGGGAAGATATTACCCAGACGCTTCAGTTTGCCACGTCGGGCATTCGTGCAGGCACCTATCGCGAAGGCGAGCACCTGCTTCCCATTGTCGCCCGCCCGCCTGCCGCAGAGCGTGATGATGTGGCACTGCTGCAAGACCGCAATGTATGGAGCGCTGCCCAGCAGCGATTTGTACCCCTAAGCCAGGTCGTCAGTGAGTTTGAACTGCAAAACGAGGAAGCACTTATACAGCGACGCAATCGGGTACGCACACTGACGGTGGGAGCCGACCCTGCTGAGGGCTATACCGCTGCACAAGCCTTCGACGCTATTCGCCAGGAGATCGAATCGATTCCCCTGCCGCCGGGCTATCAGCTGGATTGGGGCGGCGAGCATGAAGACTCTGGCGATGCTCAGGAAGCCTTGGGGCAGCAGTTGCCCATTAGCCTGCTGATTATGCTGTTGACCTCAATTTTACTGTTCGGAAAACTCAAGCAGCCGTTGATCATCTGGCTTGTAGTGCCGATGTCGGTATGCGGTGTGGTCATTGGCCTACTATTAACAGGCCTGCCCTTCTCCTTCACCGCGCTTTTAGGAATGCTCAGCCTGTCCGGCATGTTGATGAAAAATGCCATCGTGCTGGTGGACGAAATAGACGGGCAAATCAAAGAAGGCAAGGCGCGCTTCTCGGCTCTGGTAGAAGCCAGCGTCAGCCGCTTGCGACCAGTATTTCTTGCAGCAGGCACCACCATTTTGGGGATGCTGCCGCTGTTAACAGACGCCTTTTTTAGCAGCATGGCCGTCACCATCATGGGGGGGTTAGCCTTTGCTTCACTGCTAACGCTTATTGCGGTACCCACGCTTTATGCCATGCTATTTGCTATTAAACACGACGAGGTGGAGCAGTAAACCACCTGCACGACCACGCCAGATAGTTCACACTATAGGGCGTGGTTCGTTTGGCACTTCAAACCACCCAATCCGGTAATAAAACTACAAATATGGTTTTTATTGCCGTAAAGTCTCTTAAATTGACACCAAAAAATGTAAAATAACTACAATATTTACCCACCGTCTCTATCATGCAGAGGTCCCTATGCCGAGTTCAACACCCGCTACGTTAAATCCTACCGTCGCTGAGGTTACCCAGCGCATTCGTGAGCGCTCTGCTGAACGTCGCGCCCTCTATGAGCAGCGCATGGCGGACCAGCACAAACGTGGCGTGCACCGTGCTGAGCTAAGCTGCGGCAACCTAGCCCACGGTTTCGCGGCTTGTAACCCGCGTGATAAAAACGAACTCAAACTGATGAACAGCGCCAACTTGGGGATTATCTCGTCTTACAACGATATGCTCTCGGCGCACCAGCCCTTTGAAACGTTTCCTGAAACGATTAAAGCAGCCGCCAGTGCCATGGGCTCCACCGCCCAGTTTGCCGGTGGCGTTCCCGCCATGTGTGACGGTGTAACTCAAGGCCAGCCAGGCATGGAGCTTTCGCTGTTCTCCCGTGATGTGATTGCCATGTCAGCGGCTATCGGCCTTTCGCACAATATGTTTGATGCAGCGCTTTACCTAGGCGTATGTGACAAGATCGTTCCAGGCCTATTCATCGCTGCCGCGCGCTTTGGCCACTTGCCTGCCATGTTTGTACCAGCGGGCCCCATGCCCAGCGGCCTACCCAATAAAGAGAAGGCGCGTATCCGCCAGCTTTATGCAGAAGGTAAAGTCGGCCGTGCCGAGCTACTGGAAGCCGAGTCCGACTCTTATCACAGCCCCGGCACCTGCACCTTTTACGGCACCGCCAACTCCAACCAGTTAATGATGGAGATGATGGGCCTACACCTGCCCGGCACCTCTTTTGTTAACCCAGGCACCGAGATGCGCGAAGCCTTAACCCGCTACGCCACCGAGCAGGCAATTCGCAATACCGAACCCGGCGGCAACTACCGCCCGTTCTACCAACAGATTGATGAGCGCGCCATTGTTAATGCAGTCGTCGGCCTGCTGGCCTCGGGCGGCTCAACGAACCATACGCTGCACCTGATCGCCATGGCCGCCGCTGCAGGCGTTACCCTGAACTGGGATGATTTCACCGACCTTTCAGCGGTGACGCCTAGCTTGATGCAGGTCTACCCTAACGGTCAGGCCGATATTAACCACTTCCAGGCGGCGGGCGGCATGAGCTACCTGTTCCGTGAACTGCTGGGTGCGGGCCTGATCCATGGCGATATCCCCACTGTTTTCGGCACCGATTTAACCGCCTACACCCAAGAGCCGTTCCTGGAAGATGGCAAAATCGTCTGGCACGAAGGCCCTGAAAAAAGCCTGGATGAAAACGTACTAAGCCCGGTAGCAAAACCATTTGCCGCCACTGGCGGCCTGACGGTAATGAAAGGCAATCTTGGCCGCGGCGTGATCAAAGTATCCGCTGTTGCCGAAGAGCACCGCATCGTCGAAGCCCCGATCAAAATCTTTGAAGATCAAAATGAAATGAAAGCCGCCTTTGAGTCCGGCGCTCTGGACCGCGACGTTATCGTGGTGGTGCGCTTCCAGGGCCCCAAGGCTAATGGCATGCCCGAGCTGCACAAACTAACGCCGTTCCTTGGCGTACTTCAGGATCGTGGTTTCAAAGTCGCCCTGGTCACCGACGGCCGGATGTCTGGCGCTTCGGGCAAGGTTCCGGCAGCGATCCATATCAGCCCGGAAGCATTGGACGGCGGCCCGCTGGCCAAACTGCGTGATGGAGATATTGTTCATCTGGATGCCAACGCGGGCACGCTGGAGGCCAAGGTCGATCCTGCTACCTGGGCCAAACGCGAGCTGCAGATCGGCAATCTGGATCACTACCACGTGGGTCTGGGTCGCGAGCTGTTTGGTGGGTTCCGCCACTTGGCCATGCGCGGTGAAGAAGGCGCCGGTGTATTTGGAGGGTTTGAAGCCGATGATCTTGCCCGCCAGCAGGGGCAAATTTCACAAGAGGACGCCTGATGCGACCGGCGTTAATCGGCGACATCGGGGGCACTAATGCGCGCTTGGCGCTGGTGACTCCCGGCGACATAACCCCCCACGATATCTTGAACCTGCCCTGCGCCGACTATCCCGGCGTGGTGGACGCGGTGAAAGAGTATCTGGAACGCGTCGGTGCGACCGGTGAAAATGCACCTCAAGAAGCCTGCCTGGCGTTTGCCTGTCCAGTACATGCCGAACGGGTCAAGATGACCAATAATCACTGGGATTTTATGAAGAGCGACGTTCAGCAGGCGCTGAACCTGTCGCTGTTTAAAGTCATCAATGATTTTACCGCCCAGGCGTTGGGTGTTCCCCATGTGGCAGCCAGTGATTTGGTCGAGGTTCAGCCGGGTCAAATCCAGGCCCACTCAACACGTCTAATCATCGGCCCTGGCACCGGGCTGGGCGTTGCTGGCGTATTTCCAGGGCAACACGCCTGGATTCCGCTGCCGACGGAGGGTGGGCATATTACCTTTGCCCCCACGGACGATACCGAGCAAGCCATTCTTGATGTTTTCAAACGACGCCATCCCCGCGTTAGCGTCGAGCGCGTCTTATGTGGTCAGGGTTTATTGGAGCTTTACCAGGCCTTTTGTACCCTTGAAGATGTTGAGCCGAGTCTTAGCAGTCCGGCTGAGGTAACGAAAGCGGCTAACGAAGGGGATAAACTGGCGACTAAGGCCCTACTCCGCTTTCTAAAAATTCTGGGCGATGTGTGCGGCGATGCTACCTTAACCATGGGCGCCCGTGGTGGCGTGTACCTATGTGGCGGCATTCTTCCGCGCCTGCTTGACTGGCTACCTAAAAGCGAAATACGCGATGCTTTTGTTAATAAAGGCCGCATGGGGGCCTACAACGCCGATATCCCCATCTGGGTAGTCACTGCCCCCTGGACGGGCCTGCTGGGTGCTGCCGAAGCACTGCACAACGAAGAAGTTTTCTAACCCTGTTTTTTCTACCCTTATTAGTCCTATTCATAACAACAAGGAGCCACCGATGACGCCAGTTATCGCCTTTGGGGAAGCGCTGGTGGATATGCTCTCCAGCCGGTTAGGAGCAGCCACAGATGCCCAGGAAACCTTTACGCCCTACGCTGGTGGCGCCCCTGCTAACGTGGCGGTCGCCTGCGCCCGCCTCGGTGTGCCTAGCCAGTTTCTAGGAATGGTAGGCGACGACACCTTTGGGCATTTTTTGGTGCGTGAACTTAATAGCCATGGCGTAGATACCAGCGGCGTCGTATTCACTAAACAGTCACGTACTGCGCTAGCATTCGTCTCCCGGGATAGCAGTGGTGAGCGCACCTTTGACTTTTATCGCCCACCTGCGGCGGATTTGCTCTATCGCCTTGAGCACCTGCCCCATGGCGTATTTGAAGACCCCGCTATTTTACACCTGTGTAGCAATAGCCTCACTGATCCTGAGATCGCCGAGGTAACACTGGCCATGGCAACCATGGCCAAGCGTGCTGGCTGTTTAGTCAGTGCCGATGCCAACCTGCGCCATAACCTTTGGCCGGAGGGTGCCGCCGATATAAGTTTAGTGACGCAGATGCTAGACGGTGCAGAGCTACTCAAGCTTTCTCTGGAAGAGCTGGAGTATCTGCGCGCTGACCACCCTGCAGAGGCATGGCTGGCTGAGCGTTTGGCGGCCGGCGTTAAAGTGATTTTGATCACCGATGGCCCAAACGAGGTTGTGCTCAAAGGCATTGGAATCGATCAGCGCATTGCGCCTCCCAACGTTGACGCGGTCGATACCACAGCTGGGGGCGACGCCTTTATTGGCGGACTTCTGGCCGAGCTATCTGCACGCGGTATCGATGACAACTGGCAAAGCGATGCCGATTTTCTACATCGTGCAGTAGATACCGCCTGCCGTTGCGGCGCCCATGCAGTAACCCGCCCTGGTGCCTATGCGGCGCTGCCAACGCGTGATGATATTGCCATTAGATAGGAAGGCGCCAAGCAATCCACACCAATCACCATCGGCGCGTCTGAGATAGACGCGCCGATTGGCGTTTACGCACCCTACCCTGAGACGCTTATAACCGGTACTTAAGTCTAAACCGGCTGGCTTGTTTAAATGTCAGACATTTACTAGACTACGCTCAACGCTAACCTAATAAGAGAGCACAATGAGCCTGGACACGCTTCCGTCCCACCAAGGTGGTGCTGGTAACTTGGCACGCTTGCTCGCTCAAGCACTACTAGCAGGCCACTGGCAACCGGGGG
>NZ_REBQ01000021.1 GCF_007692655.1 Halomonas sp. | reverse complement strand
CGCTATTACTAAACCCATTTTTTGGCGCGATTCGCGTATGCCCTATGTGGAGCTGCGCAAAATTAACGATGCCCGACAAGTGTGCTATGCGCTGCATAGTCATGCGCATTGGTCGCTTGGTGCTGTCACTGCTGGTAGCAGCACGTTCTGTTACCGCGATGCTGCTTACCAGATTCATGCTGGTGACTTAGTCATGATGAATCCTCATTGGGTACATGCTTGCAACCCTATTGAGAATCAGCAGTGGGCTTACTTGATGCTGTACGTCGATGCCCAGTGGTTGAGCGAATTACGCTATCAAATGGGCCTTCTAGCGACACCTTGCTGGCAAGACATCGCCACCGCTGTGATTACCCAGCAGGAGCTGTTTGCCGGATATGGCGATATGGCAGCCTGCCTGCTGGATGAGGGTCAAGCTATTGAGGATAAGCGAGCGGTACTGACTGACTACCTGTCTCGGGTAATGCAGGTACTTGCTCAAGAGTCGCCCGCCGTATTGCCTCAAGCGTCTAGCACGCTCGAACAGGTTGCCATCTATTTACGTTCGAACTGTACCGCTGAGGTTTCCCTTGAACGCTTATGTCAGCAGTTTGGATATAGTGAAGGGCACCTTATTCGTGCATTCAAACAGCACTATGGTCTTACGCCCCATGCATACCTAATAAACCAGCGTATTCAGCTGGGGCAGAAGGCGCTTAAACGTGGAGAGCCTATTGTGGAGGCTGCCTTGAACGCAGGCTTTAATGATCAGCCGCACTTTCAACGAACCTTCAAGCGCCTGGTAGCCGCCACACCCAACCAGTATCGTTATCCGCTACTCAAGTAACAGGAACAGTGCGCTTGCGGCTAGGCAAACAGCCAGCGTGCGGTTGATCGTTAATAGGACGATAGGGCGGTGAACATAGCGTTTGAGAAAGGCGCCCGCATATACCCAGCTGGCCAGGGATAACCAGCAAATGGGCAAGTATAGGGCTGCGAATAGCCATAGTTGGTAAGGTTCGTTGCTGCTGGTATAGGCACCAATGCCAGCGGCAGATGCCAGCCAGGCTTTGGGATTGAGCCACTGCATCATGGCTCCCGTCATGAATCCAGGTGCATTATCAGCACTTTGTGCCTGCACGCGTCCATCATGCTGAGTTAATTTGTAAGCGAGATAAAGTAAAAACAGTATGCCCGCCCAGCGCAGTAGCTCTTCAAACAGCGGCGCCACGTTGAGCAGTGAGTAAAGCCCCGCGCCGATGCCTAAAAACAGCGCAACAAACCCCAGCGTGGCGCCGGTGACAAACACAAGTCCTTTTGCGATGGGGTAATGAGTGCCGCTGCTCAAGCAGACGATATTCACCGGCCCTGGGGAAATAGAGGCGGCAAGGGCAAAGGCGGACATGGATAACAGCAAGGGTAGCAGTGATGAAGCGCTCATGATGTTCCTCCTGAAAAGTGCCAGGAGTGTGTATTGGCGCGACCGCTGCGTATTGCACAAAATTGAGGTGGCTGCTCCTCACAAAGCCAATGCACTAAAAGTTAATCCATTAATGCCCAAACACTGACCACCCTGTTCGCTGCACAAACATCTCTAGCGCTTGGGTACCTAGCAGGCTATTGCCGTAGTTATCTAGCCCAGGTGACCACACGGCAATGGAACCATGGCCTGGGGCGATGGCAAGTATACCGCCACCGACGCCGCTTTTGCCGGGCAGGCCAACGCGAAAGGCGAACTCACCAGACGCATCGTAGTGCCCGCACATCATCATAAGAGAGTTAATACGCCGTGCACGCTGGGGGGCCACGACGCGAATGCCGCTGGGTTTGTTGATACCATCCGAGGCTAAAAACAGCCCGGCGTGGGCCAGTTGTTCGCAGCTCATGGCGATGGCGCACTGATGAAAATAAGTGCCTAGAACCTTATCGACATCGTGACGTAGACGACCAAACGCTTTCATAAAATGCGCCAGCGAGGCATTGCGATCGCGGTGGGCCATCTCTGAAGCGGCCACCGCGGGGTCGAAGCAAATGCTGTCATCATCAGCGATATAGCGCACAAAGCTGAGGATTTCGCCCAGTGTTTCTTTGGGTTCATGGCCCATCATAATCGCATCGACAACCGCAATGGCGCCTGCATTGATAAAAGGGTTACGCGGTTTGCCGCTTTCGTGTTCAAGTTGAACGATCGAGTTGAAAGGGTCACCTGAAGGTTCGCGGCCTACTTTTGACCATAGAGCATCACCCATCTTCCCCAGCGCAATGGTCAGCGTGAATACCTTGGAAATACTCTGGATAGAAAAGGGCGTCGTCGCACAGCCCGCTGAGTACACGTTGCCATCTATTGTGGCTAATGAAATGGCAAACTGGTGTGGGTCAATGTGGCCAAGCTCGGGAATATAGTCGGCAACCTTGCCGCGCTCCTCTGCGTTTGCCATGGCGGCCGCAATGTCGTTGATTAGGTCTTGCATGGGCTTGTCGTATACCGTCAATTGAGGCGGAGCGTCACCCTAGCGGAAAATAGAGGGGTTGTCTGTAATCGCTCTGGTTTGAGCAAGATTCGGGTCGGCAAATCAACGGTGGGTACCTATGCTGGCGAAGGGCAACATACAAAAAAGCATGTAAACGAAAGGTAGAGAGGCAAGCGATGAACGACTATGAGCGCGTCGAAAAAGCCATGGCTTTTATGGTAGCCCATGCGGCTGAGCAGCCTAATCTGGAAACAGTGGCTGCCCACGTTCATTTGAGCGCCTCTTATTTCCAGCGTCTGTTTTGCCGCTATGCGGGCGTTAGTCCTAAACGCTTTTTGCAGGCAGTAACGTTAGAGCGCGGCAAGCAACTGATGCAAGCCTCCACCTCGCTACTTGATATTGCTCATACCCTGGGGCTTAGCGGTGGCTCACGGCTTTACGATCACTTTGTGCAGTTTGAGGCAGTCACTCCAGGTGAGTACAAGCGCCAGGGCGAGGGCGTTGAAATAGCTCACGGCGTTCACGACACGCCTTTAGGCAGCATGTTTGTGGCGGTAACGCCACGGGGTATCTGCCGCATGGGATTTGTCGACACGACTAATTCTGAAGCGTTACTGGCACGACTTGCCAAAGAGTGGCCACGCAGTACGTTTTTCCATCACCAGGACGCCACCCGTTACGCGGTGGAAGCGCTGTTTAACAAGCCAACAGATAGCAAATCTGCCTCTTTATCGCTGCATGTCACCGGTACCAACTTCCAAATCGCTGTTTGGAGAGCATTGCTGACCATTCCAGAAGGGCAGTTGGCCAGCTATTCGCATCTTGCCCAGGCGCTGGGGGCGCCTAAATCATCCCGTGCGGTGGGCAACGCGGTGGGGGCTAACCCAATAGCCCTATGGATTCCTTGCCACCGGGTGATCCAACAGAGTGGCGCCCTGGGTGGCTACCGCTGGGGCTTAGAGAAAAAGCAGATAGTACAAGCCTGGGAGTGGGCGCACTTCAACACTAAAACCCCGGAGCCTGAACGCTGTCTATAATTCTTTAAACCCTTTAACTCTTTAA
>NZ_REBQ01000151.1 GCF_007692655.1 Halomonas sp. | reverse complement strand
TAACTGTTCAGTCAGCAGCGATAAATCACGGCAGCGAACGATCATCGACGCCACCGAGACTTTCCAGCGCGACTTAAGCGAAAGCAGATTATCCAGCGTTGGCCATACCACCTCTTGGGCAAAACTCTCGGGTGGCATTAAGAATGCGCTGGCAAATCGGTGTGCTTGCCCTTCTAGCAGATCATACAGCTCTTTTTTAGCGTATTGCGCAGCCGGTATTTTGGAGTGCAGCACGACATGCCCAAGTTCGTGCGCGGCATCAAAGCGGTTACGAATTGCATTGGCTTTGTCTTCAGCGATCAACACGTAGGGGCGACCATCCAAAACGGAGACATGGGAAACACCGTCCATTTTGACATGCCCCAGGGTGGCGCGAGTGCAAATAATCCCCGCATTTTCCATTACTTGGATAACATTTGGGATAGGGGCAGAACCTAACTTCCAAGCCTCACGGCACTCTCTGGCGATTTCCTCTATTTCTTCATCGCTGATCAAGCGGCAATCGTCTGCATCCAACATCGGTACATTGACGTCTGGCCACTCCATCGCCTCCTGGAAGAAGTCAGACATCTCTTGGAGCCATGCTAAATAGAGCTGTGATCTGTCACGCGCCGGTTTGTGAACAGAGGCTTGGGAACGGAAAAAATAAGGTCGCTGGCTTTCCTGAACAACAGGAGGAACAGGCTTCAAAAACCACATGCGAGAGACTTGAAACACATGGCAAAGGCGATCAAATGACTCGGCCTCAGGTAGCTGGTTACCTTTTTCCCAGGCCGAAATCGTACTAGAAGAGCGGCCTATTTGCTCTCCCAGTTCCGCGAGGGTCAGATTTTGGGCCATGCGCAGTTGGTTCAACCGCTGACCTTGAAAGCCATCAACCCCTGTTCTCATATCACTCGTTTCCACCTTCACTTTGATCTAGGTTCTCAGCGCGACGCATCCTATCACGCAGGGTCGGATAGGCAATATCTACTACCTCATCGCCTGCTTCACTGTAGTACTGCCACAACTGACCTACATCAATAAATAAATGAAACCCTGCCCGAGGATCACTGTAAGGCACCGCGATGGCCACACCGATTGGGCTACTATGATCGTTGCTGTCTGTCCATTTCGTTGTGTGGGGGAGCAATAACGCATGAAGAGCCTCTTGGCTAGGCCCTAAAGGTGATGCGGAAGCACTAAAAAGGTCAGGATGTTGTTTCTCCAGCCTTTTATTTATTAGACCAAGCAGCCGCCTAAAACGGGCATCGCGTATGGGTGGCGTCCTTCCCATGGTGATAACGCTCGTTGTTATCTGCATGCTGCCGGCACAAACCAGGGCATAGTGGCCACCGGCGGGCTTAGTGACTTGGTTAATTACTTCAAAGCTCCCATCTTTTGGCAGGCTCAGCAGTGCTTCCTGCACGGTGAAATGATGAGACTGTGGCCCTGGCCCTGCTAGCGGAACATGCTTATACGTCTCTTTGAGGTGGCTATCGCTCTTCTGAAAAGCCACGTCTATGCTTTCGAGCATTTGTTGTAAGCGATGGCTAGGTAGTTCCTGGCAAATAAAGCGGCACAACTCTTCTTTGTTCAGTTCTGCTTGATTCACGGGCGACTCCTGGGAAGGAAAGCGATCCTGTAAAGCGGATTATAGCTCTATATTTTCCTGTTATCTATGTAACCATAAGCATTGGCTAGAGCCATAACCGAAAAAACATCGTCAGTTACAACAATGTTCGTTGCACCATTGCGCCATAAAGCTCCGTGACACAAAAAAAATTTGAAACTATACTTTCAAAATTAATTTTAAAATGAAGGTATAGCTTTATGCCATCTCGCTCGGCGGTTGTATTCCCCAAAGATCTAAAAGTGTTAAAAGTGCTGGGCGAGAACATCACGCTTGCCATGAAGCGTCGTAAAATCACCCAGACCCAGCTCTGTGAGCGCACAGGGCTTTCTATGCCGACGCTGCGTAATATTCTGCGTGGGGAACCCAGCGTCTCAATGGGCCATTACCTGGTGGTATTGTCTTCCCTTGGCCTTTCTAACGATTTAGCAAAGGTGGCATTAGATGATGAGTTTGGGCGCAAACTGCAAGATATTGAGCTGCTTAAGACACCTAGAAAAACCTCTGTAGACTCGAAAAATACTAGTTCTTTGGTGTATCACTCTACTGCCGAAGGCAGGCGTTGATCGTGAGTAAATCGATATGGGTCTATGCTGACTGGCTTGCTACACAACCGCCTAAGTTGGTTGGGAGGCTGGAAGTAGATCTAGTCCGGGGCAACGAAGTGTACCGTTTCGCGTACGCATCGACGTGGCTCGACTCTCCCCTTGCTGTGCAGATCGACCCTGAGCTGCAGCTATTTTCGGGGGATCAGTTCAACAATGACGCGCGCAACTTCCGTGTGTTCCTTGATTCCTGCCCAGATAGATGGGGGCGCCTGCTTATGCAGCGGCGTGAAGCCGTTGTGGCTAGACAAGAGGGTAGGCGTTTAGCAAATCTCAACGAATCTGACTATCTGCTGGGCGTGCATGATACGTTCCGCATGGGCGGGTTGCGTTTTAAGTTGCAAGAAGATGGTCCTTTTCTCGATGACAATCAGCAGTTTGCTGCGCCGCCATTATCCAACCTGAGAGAATTAGAGTTTGCGGTCAGCCAAATAGAGCTGCAGCCCGATTTAGATAACCCTGATTATCTGAAATGGTTGTATATGCTGATTTCTCCCGGCTCATCATTAGGCGGGGCGAGACCAAAAGCCTGTGTCATGGATGGCGAGGAGCTTTGGCTAGCAAAATTTCCCAGCCGCTATGACGATTACGATATAGCTGCATGGGAATATTTGCTTTACCGCATGGCGGTAGATGCGGGCATCGAAATGGCACCCTGCCGTATTCAGCGCTTCAACAGTCCCCACCACACCTTTCTAACCCAACGCTTTGACCGTGTTGGCAGCTTACGTCGGCACTTTAGTTCAGCGATGACGCAGTTGGGTTATTACGATGGCGATGCGGGCGCAAGCTATCTTGAGCTAGCTCAGTTTCTTACAGAGCAGGGAGCCAATACTCAGCAGGATCTGCATCAGCTTTGGCGCAGAATGGTGTTCAACATACTTGTCTCAAACGCTGATGATCATCTGCGCAACCATGGTTTCTTGCTAGCGGAAAATAATAGCGGCTGGCAACTATCGCCCGCCTACGATATCAATATCTCGTTGGGAGCTGCAGGACTCCATTTAAATATCGACGAGTACTCTAATGCGCTGGATTTGGATTTAGCGCTGGACGTTTCGCCCTATTTTCAGATGTCATCAAGTGAGGCACGGCTAATTCTTGATCAGCTCCAAAAGGTCACGCGCCAGTGGCAGCACTATGCCAATGAAATAGGTATCCATCGGCAAGAGCAACAGCTAATCGCTTCCGCCATCATGTGAAACTAAATTTTCAATATTGATAATATTTTGAATATTTAGTTTCAATTTTTATTACTCAATATTTTGAATCTGCTCCCGCATCTGCTCAATCAACACTTTAAGCTC
>NZ_REBQ01000022.1 GCF_007692655.1 Halomonas sp. | reverse complement strand
ACTACTGCCGCAGTCGTCGTCATCCAACTCGTGACCAAACAATCGTCATGGTCAGTTTTTACGCTGGGCTCCGCGCCAAAGAAATTGCCTCGCTGACAGTGGGCGATGTATTTGACGAAACAGGCGCAGTGCGCGAGCAGTTCATCTTGTCAGCGGCACAGAGCAAGGGTGGACAGCGCAGAACGGTTTATGTAAGCCAGCGCTTGCGCAAGTCGCTTGCGGAGTATGGGGACACCATCAAGCTCAGTGATCCACAGCGCGCATTGTTCGTCAGCCAGAAGGGTGGTTCGTTCTCCGCCAACACCATGTGCCAGCTATTTCTCGATATCTACAAGGCAGTTGGGCTGAAAGACGCATCCAGCCATTCAGGACGCAGAACATACATCACGCGTTTAGCCAACAAAGGCGTTGGCGTGCGCTTGCTCGCTGCTCTGGCGGGGCACAGCCATATTTCGACCACACAGCGCTACATTGATGTGAACTCTGAGCAGTTGGCAT
Source organism: Halomonas sp. (assembly GCF_007692655.1). GTDB lineage: Bacteria > Pseudomonadota > Gammaproteobacteria > Pseudomonadales > Halomonadaceae > Vreelandella. Next base: position 3,043 of record NZ_REBQ01000022.1, on the reverse strand, counting down.
CTGCGGTCGAGTTGTTATAACGGGATGCGCGCAGTAGCGCGCTCCCTTAGCAGGAAACTATCAGCGCCAGCTACAAGAAGTAGCCGATCAGAAATATCACAAACGAGGACGATCAATACGAATAACCTGAAAGTCACAGTTCGAAATGCCGCCCCGCAGCCACATCTTAGCGCAGTATCAAGGAAATGAGCTTCACAACCCAATGGGGCTTTCTGATGTGCTTGCACCTCGGGAATACTTCGGAAGCAACAGATAAGGGCGGGGATGTTGCGAAAATAGCACTAGGTGTGAGATCAAAGAAGCAGTATGTGACTAAGGCGAGCTGACACTTTGCGAGTATAAGCATACTTTCTTGACTTGTCTTGACTACAATTTGAAACGGGTGGCAATATGACTTTTTGGGGTTCGCTCACGCTGGGTTTGATCGCGGCACTTATAGGCACATATTTTCAATACCAGCTCTGGAAGCAAAAGAGGCGTGAAGAAATTCGTTCCCACGAACTTGATGAGGTAATTCAAACAGTGAAACAGATCAGTGCCTTGTTTGGAAAAAGGATTTTTGCGCAACGTGAATTCCTCATAAAAGTTAATAGCAATACAGCAAATCCAGAAGATTACGTAGTGCTCTCCACAGCGGTCGGTGAGTGGATTCATAACTTCTACTTTCTTCGCGCTCAGCTTAAGCGATACTTCGGCACCGATATTTCTAGACAATTCGAGTATGAACTTCATCATCTACTATATCATACCCATTCTATTATGGTCAGAACATATCGACTTGGCTTTGAAAACTTATCTGTGGATCATCAAGCTGAACATCGGAGTGTAGGTGAACTACATATTATAGCAGCGAGAGAACTATCTAAGCTACTGAACGAGATTAATGAAAGAATCGCGATATCTAGTTTTGGCACTGTTATGGAAATAAACAATATTGAAATCGGAAGTTTGGATAAAATTGATAACTTGTTTCTTATTCAGAGATTATTCAATACTCGATGAGACTTTTTCAGCACTATCTGTGTTCTGAAGTTTACTTCACGTTCCCACCTCGAATTGATATGACGAGCTTCTTTAAATAGGGAGCTAGGGCTGATATGTCCACCTGATCTACGCAGCTCCTCAACTAATAGCCGCGGCATAGGAACTGGTAGGCAAGCTGCTATAATAGCAGCCTCTTCTATACAAAGCATTGCAATATCCTTTGAGAATAAAAGCTGTGAGGCTTCATTGCACCCAACGACTCCATAGCCGAAATATGAACTATTTAAGTAAAAATGAAGAATCTCACGCTTGCCTAAGTGAAAGTTTATAAAGAATGCGAGCAGTAGTTCTTTAATTTTTCTATTCACATTTCGATCATAACGACCAGTGACAATTCTGACTACTTGTTGCTCAATTGTGCTAATTCCACCTAGCTGTCCAGTTCTTAAATAACGACGCAGTAGCCTTGGAACTGCACGAAGCTCAAAACCAAAATGACTGAAATATCTTCGGTCTTCAAGAGTGAGAACTGCTATTTCTATTGTTGATAGTGGGTCACCGGGTTTAAATTTACTGTGCCCATGAAGGAAGTCAAAGGACACACTATTTCTAACATTTTGGTTTATTTCCTGAAGGTCGCGATTCAATTCAAGAAGGAATCTCTTAGTGCTTATAGAGGCTCTCGGGGGTGTCATAAATAAACCGTTCTATTTTTCACAGGGCTTAGTCTGCAATGTTGGGGGTCCACTGATTGAGCTTTTAACTCTACATTTAGCGTTCTTCTATCCAACAGGGGCATATGGGTTCACCTGCTTGCTGCTTTGACTGGTCACGCTCATATTTTGTCGACACAGCGATATATTGACGTAACTAGCGTCGCCGGTGGTGATGCTGCTTTGCAGGTGATGGTAGTGATCTGGAAAATCAAGACGCCAAGGCATATTGGAAGTGATAGCAATAGCTTGCCCCCGTCCAACTCAACACTACCATCACCATCCTCACCGATAGGCATCGGAGATTTGGTAGGCAATCCAATCTATGATTGGACGAGTTCTGCTAGCTGGACCCGGTTGCCGGGAGATGTTATCCGAAGCTGGTTGCCGCTTATTTCATATATCTGGCATTCTCTTGCGAGCTGTGCTCCTGTAGCCATCGAGCCTGTGCGACACCAACGCCCAGCGTCCCACTCCCATGTACCTTCAGCTATCAGACTGTCGTCTCGTATCACTGTCCAGCGATTTTCCGACAATGTAACAATGCCGCCGCCTCCAAGCACAGCGCCGCGCTGCATGACTTCCACAAACTGAGCTTCGGTAGAAATTCTTTCAAAATTATCTGCAGAGGGCTGATTGTCCATGGCACAGCCGCTGATCGCAAGCGCTGTGAATATCAATGTTGATGGAATTATATTCTTCATAGTTTCCTCATTTCGCTTTTTGTTCACAGAATAGTGCTCGTAAGTAGCACTTCTTTTATCAACAAGGTCAAGAGGTTCGCCGATTTTTCAGCTACAGCGCGCTCGAAACAGCCTGAAAGTTACCGTCTGGGGAGCAATCAAGCTGCAAAGCGACGCACGAAATAGAAGTGAAACGCGTCAGCCTCCCAACACCCCCGTCAATGCAGTTTCGCTGAGACGCCCTGCCTCCACAGCATCCAGCGCACGATGTGCCAGCGCTTCGCGTGGCACATAACCTTCACGCGCCACGCCCAATGCTGCCAGTAGCGCAGTCTCCGTGATCTTGCCTGCATCGAACAAATCAAACGCGCGCTCAGCTGCAGTCTTCACGGGAACAGCAGCTTGTGGCTCTACAGTGTTCACACTCGGTTCAACTATTTCAACGTCAGCCCCGCCATTGCCCCCATCAGTGTCAATGCATTCTCCGTCAACTTCGGGATCATTGGGCAACTGTTCGTCAATCTCGTCATCTGCCTCCACTGCTGTGTTCACATCAGACGCTGCCAGCGCCATGCCCTTGATTCCTTGCGAGCGCCGATACTCTTCCGGTGAAAGCTCATAACGCTTGCCCGTAAGCACCTCCTTGCGCAGCCGTGGCGTCAA
>NZ_REBQ01000128.1 GCF_007692655.1 Halomonas sp. | reverse complement strand
AGAATCAGCGCTTGCCCCATCAGTACGTTGCGCGCTTCTAGCTTGGCGCGTAGGGCGGTGTCTTCGATCTCTTCAAAGTCAGCGTTATGGGCTAGCGATAAAACACGGCGGTGCATTTCAATACCGCAGTAGGCCAGCGCATCCAGGCGGATCTCTTCCAGCAGCGCATCGCAGGCGTCGTCGGCGCTATTGCCCTGCTCTTCAAACAAGGCTTTCGGGAACAGAATACCGGTACGCTCGGTTTGCCACAGGTGGCGGAACTCTTCATCGAAGCTGCTAAAGCACGCCTCAATAACGTCCAAAATCCACGCCTGATACGACTCAAGCTCCTCTTCCGAGCGATGCGCGGGCTGGCTGAAGTAGGCCATCAGAAAGTTAGCCACTGCCATACCTAGGTCAAACGCCATTGGGCCGTACTGGGAGAACTCGGGGTCAATCACCCGTACTTCCGTATCGGTGGCCATAATCGAGCCGGAGTGCAGATCACCGTGGAGCATGGTTTCGGTATTAGCGGTGAATTTCATTAATAGCCGCTGCACTTTGGCTTTTAACCGCGCATTGCGGCGTAGCTCATCCACCACCGGCGAAAGCTCCGGCGTGTGGTGGTTCATTTCCGCGCCATAATAGGGGTCGGTAAACACCAGCGATTCGGTAATCGCGGGTATCGCTACATTGCCGGAAAACAGCCCCACATCCTGCTTCTTCTCGGGGCTGCTCAGTGAAAGCTCCGAGCCACGAAACGCCGTGCGCGCGCAGAACTGGCCAATGGTTTCGCCAAGCTGAGTGACCCGCTCGCCGTGAATTAACTTGCGGCGCAAAATCGTGTGGGGGTGAAGATACTCCATTACAAATAGCGCCTGGGGCTTGTCGAAGTAGTACACCTCTGGGGCAATACCCGGCGCACGTTTGGCTTGGCGCACCAGCGCGTAATACTCAAAGTGAGCTCGATAAATGGGCAGTGGCCAGCTCTCGCCTACCATGCGTACATAGGGGAGTGCCTGTTTCACCACTACACTGCCGAGGCTTCCGGAGACGATAAAGACCAGATTAAGATTGCCATCGCCCACTTCACGAATATCCCATCTGGCGGGTTCACCGCCTACCCGGTCAGCTATTTCGTCAACACCACCAAGCCGTTGGGCCAGGGTGTCAACGCTTAGCGCGCAATATTGTTGGTCAATCTCCACAGGCTAATCCTCACAAAATGTTGCCTATATTCATGCCCGAAAGCAGAAGTTGATGGCGTTGATTTTCTAAGGGTAACGTTTAAATCCGATGGGGGCATTATCATCGGATGATTAGTCCACCGAGCTAGCCACCCAAATACAGTTCCGCCCTTGTCGTTTAGCTTCGTAGAGCGCGAGATCAGCCCGGGCAAGTAACTCGTTGGGCATTAAAGCAATGGTGGGAGTTATTACCGCAGCTCCTACGCTAACAGTGATGATATTCCGCTCCAAACAACCTTGATGAGGTATCTGTAGGGCTTCGATACTATGACGAAGACGCTCTGCTTCCTGCCGCGCAACATGAGACGACGTACTGGGCATAAGTATCACAAACTCTTCGCCACCGAAGCGCACCACCAAGTCGCTATTTCGACTATTGACTTGCAGTGCAGCCGACACCTGGCGTAAGCACTGATCACCTTGTAAATGGCCATAGTAGTCGTTGTAAGCTTTAAAGTGATCAATGTCGACCACCATAAGGCCTAACGACTCGTTTCTATCAATCCCTTCTTGCCAGCGAATAGGCAAAATAGCATCGAACTTCCGCCGATTTGAAATATCTGTTAATGGATCTGTCATGGACAAGTAGGACAATTTCTGGTTGTCCTGTAAGTAATAGCCGGCACGCAGTTTTTCTCTCAACACGAGAAGATAGGAGTTACGCTCACTAAACTCAAGGCGATAGTTTGCCACTAACGTAAACATTGCTTTAGCAACAATGGTAAACATGGCAAGTCGTTTGGCTTCTATGGGCATTGGTTCATAGGAGACGACAAACACAAGCATAATTAAAATGCTGATAATGGATGATACGCAGGCGTAGCCAAAACGCAGCGAATATACAATATTACCCACTACCAAAATCAATCCAAATGAAAATACGTCTAAATAGGAATAGGGTGCACTAGACGCTGCAAAGATCATACAAGAGATCACCATCGCGGTAATCACTGTCATCGACATCATGGCTTCACGCAGTGCCGGAGTAACACCACGGTAGACCCACCATAATATAGGCAAGCCAACTGCTAGCATGAGACCAGCTCTGAGTAATACGGCTGTTGTGAAGGCATCGGGACGAAAACTGTAGTCGTTAAACAGAAACAAAACATAGATTAGCGCCGATATTAGACCCGCCCATACCATATTTCGGCTGCGCTGTTGCTGAGTGTCTGCTTCAAAGCGGACTTCCACCATCTCAGTAAAGCGGAGACGCAATGAGCGTTTTGTCAATTCCTCTTCAACGGCTTTTAGCAACGCATTACTGTCAGCCATTACACTTTCTCAACAGAAGCAGTACTTTCGTTACTTATAGCTGACATATTCTCACACTAAAAATTTGATATTATTATTGTCAATCACAAAGACGTTGAATAAAAGAAAATATAAAAATTAATATATTAAGCAATACTTATTTTAGGTTAAAATCTCACAGTGGTCGGCATTGGTTCACCGCATCAATGTGATAGAGTAATACTGAAAAAACTAGCACACACTTTTCCATCCTAAAGAAAGACTATCTTTGTCTGACAATTGGTTACCTGGATACTGATTTTAATATGTCACCTTAGCGCAGCTGGCTATCTTTACTACCGCGACGGTTATAGCCACTAAAGGCCGACTGCTTTTTATCTTGCTCTTCCTGGCAAACGACACACAGCCGAACACCTGGAATAGCTTTACGACGCGCTTCGGGAATGGGATCGCCACACTCCTCGCACACCTCAAGGCTTTTGCCACGAGGCAGTTGGCTACGGGCGCGCTGCACCGCATCCTCCAGGGTGCTCTCCATCTGCTCTTGTTCGGCGCCATCTTTTGCCCATCCGCCTGCCATGGCTGCGCTCCTCGTTGTGCCCAAATCATTCCTTAGCATAGCAGCCGCTTACAAAGCATGGCGTGGCAATTTCAGCGTGAGTTTCAATGATCGAGTATTGGTAAGCTAGGTGGGTTAATGGTGCCATCTTATTTCCTAGCTTTTGGGTCGATAAGCAACTCTGGATCCTCAAACGCTTCTGGATATTTTTGTTTTGCCCGAACTAGACGAATAATAGTGATGATATTGGTGACCACAATCAGCCCTTCTGCAATGGTCCCGCCGATCGTGCCAATCAGCAGATTGTTCAGCATCCAAGCCAACGCAGCTAACCCTAAGAACACCCGCATGGCGATCCCACGCAGTAAAAACATGCCAATAGTACCCAGCACCATGGCCACCATCGGTAAAACATCCACCCAGCTTTGCCACGTAAACGCCGCAGCGATACCGCTGGCCAGCAGCACGCCCGTCATCACGAGCTTACTCCCCATGTAACGTCGGGCCAGCACAATTCGCACAATCACCAACACCGTTAGCGCGGCCGCTGTCCAGCTCTCGAAGAATACAAACTGAAGTGCAAACGCCACATTGGCGGATATAAGCAGCATCAATAACCGGTCGTCGCTCTTACTGGCAAAAGCCACCACGCATATCACAAGCGCCACCAAGCCAAAGAGCTGACCCGCCATAGCGCTGTGGCTTAGGTTGTCTAACATTGAGGATTTTCCTTGTTAAAACGTTATGCCGTCCATCCTCGCACAGTTAGCGCTTACGCTTACCCCAAAAATCTAACTCCCTGGGCGGCAAGTGGACTTCTCAAGCGGTCAGGAAGCGGCACATCCGTCACCACGGCGTCGTAATCACCCAATTGACCAGCAGCGCAGCGAAGGGGCAGATCAAACTTGGTTTTATCCAGCACCAGTACCCGATAGCTAGCGTGGGCCAGTAGCGCTTCACGAGCCATGACTTCGTCGTCGTTATAGTCATAGAGCTGACCATGGCCATCCATTCCCCCTACCGAGACAATCCCCACATCGGCTCGGTAACGTTGAAAAAAGCGCCAGGCATCGCCACCGATCACATCCTGATCGCGACGACGTACCCGCCCTCCCGCCACCACTAATTCACACTTCAACTGACACAGTTTAATCAGCGCATGCAGATTATTGGTCATGATATGCAGGCCCTGCTTATCGCTAAGCGCATCCGCCAGTTGCTCAACGGTAGTGCCGGTGCCTAAAAACAGCGCCTGATGATCTTGCACCAGGCTCGCGGCGCGGGCAGCAATCTGCCGCTTGCCTGCCTCGTTAACAATCTGGCGCTGGTCATAACCGATGTTCTCCTGCTCAGGAAACGGCAAGACTTCGCCTTGGCGGCGCAGTACCAACCCCTTATCTGCCAGATGACGAATATCACCACGCAGGGTCTGCACAGAGACGTCAAAGTGGCGGGCCAAAACGTCTAACGATTGGCGCCCCTCAGTATGAATACGCTGGAGCAATAGCTGGCGACGTTCGAGCTGGCGCATGGATACCTCACGGCGGAACGAAAGCAAACAAAGGGGCAAGCGAAAGAAAAAAAGTACCAAACGAAAGTGTACTGTCACTTTGTTGTAAGCAGATGACAGTAGCTTAGGTGGGGTTCACTCACTTGAGGTCTCACCATGTTGAAGCGCCCCGTGGTAACTACTCTTGCGGCAGCCATTGCAGCAGCCAGCTTTGCCCTTTCAGCTCATGCCGTGGCTAACGAGTCGCTGACGCTCTACACCAGCCAACCTAATAGCGATGCGCAACAGACCGTCGATGCCTTTCAGGCAGCCTACCCTGATATCGATGTGCAATGGGTTCGCGATGGAACAACGCAGCTAATGACACGCCTGCGCTCGGAGCTTTCTGCTGGGGTGAGTAACCCCGATGTACTGCTGATTGCCGATAGCATGACGATGGAGTCGCTTAAGCAGGAGGGGCACTTGCAGCCCTACTTAAGCGATGAGCGCCACGGCTATGACGCCGAGCTATATGACCCGGAAGGCTACTATTACGGCACCAAGCTAATCACCACCGGCATTGTCTATAACACTGGTGCCGAGCATCAGCCGCAAAGTTGGCAAGAACTGCTGGGGCCTGACTATGAAGGCATGGTGACCATGCCGAGCCCGCTTTACTCCGGTGCAGCACTGATCCACATGGCAGCGATTAGTGCCCATCCTGAGCTAGGCGCAGATTACTACGACGCTTTACAGGCTAATCGCACCGAAGCTCAGGGTGGTAATGGCGGCGTATTTAACGCCGTTGCCGCAGGCACCAAGCCCTACGGCATCGTGGTGGATTTTTTACCTATTCGTGAAGCCGTGAAAGGCTCGCCAGTGGAATTTGTGTTCCCTGAAGAGGGCGTCAGCGCGGTGACCGAACCCGTCGCGATTATGCAGGGCGCTGGCAATCTGGATGCGGCACAAAAATTTGTCGATTTCGTGCTCTCTCAGCAAGGACAGGAGCTGGTTAGCCAACAAGGCTACCTGCCCGCACGTGACGACGTCACCCCGCCAGAAGGCTTCCCTGAGCGCGATAGCATTAATCTGATGCCGGTGGATATTGAGCAGACATTGGCCCAAGAAGCCGAGCTCAAACAGCGCTTTAGCGACCTGTTCGGCGGGTAATCATGACGCCTGCCCTGATCTATGACAAAAAGTATAGCAGCCAGCACCGCTGGCTGCTTTCAAGCCTTTTGATCGCCATTGTGCTGTTGAGCCTTGCGCCCAGTTTGCGGCTGCTAATAGAGGCGTTAAGCGACCTTAGTCAGGGGCGCCAATCGCCACTGTGGCAAGTGCTCAATAGTGTGAGCACCTGGCGAGCGCTGTGGCATAGCCTGTATACCTCTGGGCTTGGCATGTTGATTGCGCTGGTACTGGGCAGCTTGTTTGCCTTCGCCATTACCCTTACCAATGTGCGCGGCAAATCGTGGTTGGTGTTCTGTTTTATGCTGCCAATGATGATTCCGCCCCAGGTCACCGCGCTAAGCTGGCTGCAGCTATTCGGCCCCGCCAGTCCGCTCCTGAAAAGTATTGGTATGGCGCCGCCCATGGGTAGCCCGCAACCACTCTACTCGGCAGAGGGTATCGCGCTACTATTAGGTATTCAAAGCGCGCCGCTGGTGTTTCTAGCGCTGCGCACTAGCCTTCTCTCTTTACCCCGTGAGCTTATCGAAGCCGCCCGCATCAGCGGTGCCAAACAAGCCCAAGTATGGGGCCATATCATTCTGCCAGTGACCCGCAGCGGCTTAATCGCCGGGGGCGCAATGGCATTTATCTCGAGTCTCGGTAACTTCGGCATTCCCGCCATGTTGGGTATTCCAGCGGGCTATTACGTACTGCCGACGCTGATCTATCAGCGTATGGCCAGTTTTGGTACCGGCGTGCTGGCGGAAATGGCCGCCCTGTCCCTACTGATTGGTTTGTTGGCCTTAGCGGGCGTCGCCCTGCAGCAACACTTAATGGGCCGCAGCCGGTTTGGCTTGGGCGGCCATAGCGGTCGCTCCCATGACTTTACCCTGGGCCGCTGGCGCACGCTCGTCACGGCCACACTGGTCGGCATCTTGCTCATCATCCTGGTCGCTCCGCTGCTCGCGCTGATCGTCAGCTCGCTGGTGCCAGCCGTGGGCGTACCGCTTAACGCCAATACCGCCACCCTTAACGCCTACGCCGAAGTGGTCGGTCGCCAAGGGGCGACATGGCGCGCAGTGCGTAACAGCCTATGGCTGGCGGGCAGCGCGGCAGTGGTACTGATGCTGTTGAGCCTACCGTTAGCTTACCGACTACAGCGCTTACCGGAACGCTGGCGTGGTGTGGTGCTTAGCGCCATTGAGATTCCCTATGCCCTGCCCGGTGTGGTGCTGGCGATTGCCTGCATTCTGCTGTTTGTGCGCCCCCTGCCGATTATCAATGTGGCGCTCTACGGCACCCTGGGGCTGATTTTTGTCGCCTATCTGGCGCGTTTTTTAGTGGTCTGCGTCAAGCCAGTGGCGGCCAGCCTAGCCCAGCTGGACCCCTCCCTTGAAGAAGCGGCCCAGCTAGCGGGCGCAGGCCCTTGGCGGCGTCTGGGGGGAATAGTGCTCCCCCTGGTGGCCCCTGCACTGTTTGCTGGCGGACTGCTGGTGTTTTTACTGGCGGTCAACGAGCTGACTGTCTCAGCGCTGCTGTGGAGCGCTGGTAACGAGACCCTCGGCGTGATGATTTTCAACCTGGACCAAGGGGGCGAAAGCGTGCTGGCCGCTGCGGTGTCAGTGCTGGTGGTCATTATGGTCGCTTCGTTAATGCTGGGTCTCAGCCTGCTGGCACCGCGCCTACCGAGAGGAGTTATTCCATGGCAGAGCTAGACATGCCAAAACCAAGCATGACAGGAGCAGGGTCTGCTGGGCTAACAATTGACCGCGTGACCAAGCACTTTGGCGAACACACCGCTGTGGATGAGCTGTCGCTGGATATTAACGCTGGCGAATTTGTCGCCTTACTCGGCCCAAGCGGCTGCGGCAAAACCACCATGCTGCGTATGCTGGCGGGCTTTGAAAGTGTGAATGGGGGGCGTATTCAGTTGGGCAGCCGCACCCTGGCAAGCCCCGAGACCCATGTGCCGCCAGAGCAGCGCGATATGGCGATGGTGTTTCAATCCTATGCGCTGTGGCCCCATATGAGCGTTGCCGACAACGTCGGCTACCCGATCAAACTGCGCGGTCTGCGTGGAACCGAATATCAGCAGCGTGTTCAGCAAGCGTTAGCGTTAGTGGAACTGGAAGCCTACGCCGAGCGTATGCCCCAGGCGCTTAGCGGCGGCCAGCGCCAGCGCGTTGCCCTGGCGCGCTGTCTGGTCAGCGACCCTTCTGTAGTACTACTGGATGAGCCATTGGCCAACCTTGACCGCCACCTGCGCGCCACCATGGAGCACAGTTTCCGCGACTTTCATCGGCGCACCGGCGCCACGCTGGTCTACGTTACCCACGACCAAACCGAAGCCATGGCGCTGGCAGACAAAATTGCCGTCATGAAAGCGGGCAAACTGGTTCAGTGGGGCTCGCCGGAAACGCTCTATCGCGAACCGCGCACGGCATGGGTAGCGGGGTTTATCGGCCAGGGTAGTCAATTAAAAGTCGCCGCCGGTCACCCAGGTAAACGCCTTGAGGGTGGAGCGTTGATGGCTGGGCTAAACGCCACCGAGGCCGAGCGTAGCCAGTTGGCATTGGTGCGACCTGAGCATATTCAAGTGTCTATGCAACCGCCAGCCACTCACCAACTTACCGCCCAGGTAGACAGCGTTATTTTCCGCGGCGAACGTTTTGAACTTGGCCTACGTTTAGCCAGCGGCGAAACGCTGCTGGCTTACCATCACACCGCGCCTGACGTTGGCAGCCACGTCGCCGTTAGCCTTCAACAAGGCTGGTGCCTGGAGCCCGAGCAATGAGTGTCAATATCGAGATTCTCAGTGGCTTGGGCGATAAAGGCCCTGCCGCCATCGTGGTAGAAGCACAGGGGAAGCGTCTGCTGCTGGACGCGGGCGGCGCACTACACCCAGGCGAAACGATCACCTGGCCACACTGTTTGGAGGTGGATGCGGTGCTGATTAGCCACGACCATATCGATCATATCGGTGGCGTCACGCAGCTACCCCCCAACCTGCCGCTTTACTGCACGCCGTTGGTCGCTAAATCGCTCCCTCTGAATAGACAGTGGCGCCCACTGCCGGAACGGGGCTCGCTAGAGGTGGAGGGCATTAAGATCACCACCGGCCAGGCGGGACACTCGCTGGGCGGCGTTTGGCTACATTTGGCGGTTGAGGATGGGGTATTTTACAGCGGCGATGCCTGTTTCGAATCAAGACTCTTCCCCTTCGACACCCCGCCACCGGCCAAGATGGCCTTGCTGGATGCCTCCTACGGCGTTTACGACCAGTCACAGCAAGCCTGTATCCATGCTATCAGCGAACACTTATCGCAACCTCTCGTGTTCCCCGTTCCTGCCACAGGCCGCGCATTGGAAATGGCGCCATGGCTACTGGAGATGGCTGAAATGCGAGGAGTAACCCTGGCAATAGATTCGGTTATTCGCGCCAACCTTGCCGCCCTACTGGCAATGCCTGCCACCCTGCGTCGCTCTGGCACTGAGGCGGCGATCACCAAGGTGCTGGCGCGTCCAGACGATGAAAACGCTCAACTAACCCTGGTGAGTGACCGCGATGACTGCCCCGCCCAGTGGCCCCATCATCAACTGCTGCATACCGGTTATCTTACGCCCGAGCGCTGCGCTCAATTGGCGGCGAAAGAAGTGCTCTGGCAGCGTTGGAATGTACACCTACGCGCTTCACACTTGGTGGCCCTCGCCAATCAGTTGGGCGCCACTCAGGTAGTGCCGCTGTTTACTCGGTTAACGGGACCCTCGTTAACCGAGTGGCAGAAGCTGCTGGGCAGACGCCTCTGCGCCACGCATGGCCTGAGCAATGATGCCTGTTCTCCCACCTATTCCACATTAGGAAGTTTTGCATGTCCGCAGTAATTGTTGATGTTGACGGCACCTTAGCCGAGTTTCACCCCCACCAGGTCAGTGACTGGGTACTGGGCAGTCAGAAACAGTGGGAGCCCTTCTTTGCCCATATGGCCGAAGCGCCGGTAATCGAAGCCGTTGCCAGGCTGGTCAAAATCCTCAAGGCCCAAGGTCAGCAGATCGTGATTTGCAGTGGCCGCCCGGATAGCCACCGTAAGCATACCCAACGCTGGCTGGAGCGCCATACCATCCCCTTTGACGCCATGTACCTGCGCCCAGAGGGTGATGACCACGTAGACGACGAAGAGGTAAAAGCCGCGTTACTCAAGCAAATGCGCAGCGACGGCTTTGCGCCCTGGCTGGTACTGGATGACCGGGATGCAGTGGTCGCCCAATGGCGCGCACTTGGCCTAACCTGCTTACAGTGCGCGCCGGGAGATTTTTAAGCGTTTGCCAAGCGAGTGCGCTGTTGCCAAACCAGTATGCCTAGCGGCACCAGCGCGATAGGAATCAACGCTAGATTGAGCATTGACCACCCTAAGTTGCTGACCAAAGGGCCTGCCAGCAGGGCGGTGATCGCCGCGGTGCCAAATACTAAGAACTCGTTAGCGGCCTGGGTGCGGGCTTTATCCTCTGGCCGGTAGCTCTCGGTGAGCAGACCGGTGGCAGGCAGGAAGGTAAAGTTCCAACCCAGACCGAGCAGAATCAGCGCGACGTTGAAGCCCGCCAAGCCTGCCTCAAACTGCGCAACCAAGGCGCTCGCTACCAGCAGCAGACAGCCTGCTACGATGATCTGCTTTGCACCGAATCGAGCCACTAAATGGCCGGTAAAGAAGGAGGGCAAGAACATCGCCACCACGTGCCACTGGATGGTCATGGAGACATGGTTAAAATGGTGCCCGGCTCCAGCCATCGCCAGCGGCGTAGCGGTCATGGCCAGGTTCATCACGCCGTAACCCACCATCGCAGCGCTCACCGCCACAATAAAGCCAGGCTGGCTGAGTATTTTGCGCAGCGGAAGCCCAACGCCATCACCGTGGGTGCGTGAGGCAGGCGGTAAACGCGTTACGGTCAATACCAACAGCGCCAGCGCATAAAGCGCGGCCAGGCCGACAAAGCTGCCCAGAAACGGTACGTCACCCAGCTCACGACTCACCCTCGCCAGCCACGGTCCAGCAAACGCAGCCAGTACGCCACCGCCCATCACCAAACCAATCGCTCGGTCACGTAGTTTAGCAGGAGCCGCTTCTACCGCTGCAAAGCGATACAGTTGGCCAAAGCCAATGCCGATGCCAATCAGCCAGGTCGCCAGCAGGAACAGTCCAAAATGCTCGCCGATTAGCGCCTGAACCGCCGCCACTGCGCCTATCAATCCAACCACATTGCCCAGTACAAACCCGCGCTTACGGCCTAGTTTGGCCATAATCAAAGAGGCCGGAATGGTAGCGCACATTAACCCCAGCCACTGGGTAGCCACCGGCGCGGTCGACCAGGAGGCACTGGGCGCCAAAGAGGCGCCTATCAGAGGCGAAACCGCAATCAGCAACACGTTACCGGTGATCAGCAGCGCTTGGCAGAGCGATAACAGCAGGACGGTTACAGGCACAGGGGACTCTCCTTGGTGAAATGGGCGTGGGAGGATGCAAAACGCTGACGATAGACGGAGGGTGACACACCGTAGTAGCGCTGAAACTGGCGACGTAATTGCTCTGCCCCGCCCAGCCGCCAACGTTCAGCTAAGCGTTCAAGTGAAACGTGGTTTCGCTCGTCCAGCAGGGCAAGCCGAGCTTGTTCTAGACGCAGCTGTGTCAGGTAAGCGCCTGGTGTGACCTGCAAGTAGCGCTTAAACAGACGGGTGAGATGGCGTGGTGTAACGGCGATGACGTCGGCCATATGCTCAAGGGAGTGATCGCCAGCAGGATCCATGTGCAGTTGATCAAGTAACTTGCGCAGCGGTCCGGCATCCTGCTGGCGGCGCAGTGCTTCGCTGAACTGGGATTGACCACCTGGGCGGTGTAGAAACATCACCAGTTCCCGGGCCACGCGTCCGGCAAGCCCAGCACCGTGATCGGCTTCTACTAATGAGAGCGCTAAATCAATACCTGCGGTTATCCCTGCGCTGGTGTAGCGGCCATTGCTTTCGATATAGAGCGCGTCGGGCTCAACGCTTAACGCGGGGTACTCATCGGCCAGTTGCTGAGCATGGCGCCAATGGGTGGTCACGCGGCAACCATCCAACAGCCCTGCAGCGGCTAACAAAAATGCCCCTGAGCAAATAGACCCAAGGCGCCTTACCTCTGGGGCGACGTCACAAAGAACCTCTTTCACAGCGGCTATTTCGCGCTGCTGGATCACACCACTGCCGCCTGCCACCAGCAGCGTATCCAGAGGCAATAAACGATTTAGCTGGTGGTAAGCGTGAGTCGCTTGAACCGCTAGGCCACCATTAGTGATCACAGATCCAACGTTATCCGCCACTAGCGTCAACTGATAAAGCGGCTGAGGGCTTAGCGCGTTGGCACTGGCAAATACCTGCCAGGGCCCGCTCACATCTAGCAGCTGGCAATCAGGGTAGGCAAGTAGAGCAACATGGCGAGTCACAGTCTCTCTCCGCTAATGGGATATCGAAGCATTAGAGAGAGTGTCAGCGCTTTGCCTCATGTCGGCAAGGACCATTACCCCACCGATACGGACATACCGATGAGTTTGCTCTACACAGGGTTAGAATCAGCCTGTTTTTGCTAGCGGGGCCTCCATGCGGCGTACGCTGGAAACGAAGTCACTAAAGCGCTCGCCTTGAATTAACACATGCTCGCTTAGTGCGCGCTGAGCCGCTATGGGGTCGCCTTGCTCAATGGCTTCCACGATAGTTTGGTGCTCGCTAAGGGAGTTGTTTACCCGCTGACGTACCTGTAGCTGTAAACGCCGATAGGGCTTTAAGCGCTGTTTCAATTGACGTGCTTCGCTAGCTAGGAAGTTATTGTGACTAGCAGCGTAAATACAGTCGTGAAAACCTTCATTTTCATAGTAATACTCGTCGCTGTCACCGGCCTGGGCTGCTGATTCGCAGCGCTGGTGTGCTTCTCTTAAGGCGGTCAACTCTTGTTCGGTAATCCGGCGGGCAGCTAAACGTCCACACATACCCTCCAGTTCCGCCATTACTTCGAACATCTCGATCAGTTGATCAATCCCCACTTTAGCCACAAAAGTGCCCTTCTTGGGTGAGACGGTGACTAAGCCACTGGCCACCAACTGCTGGAAGGCTTCCCGCACCGGGGTGCGCGACACCTGAAATTCCTGGCCTAAAGCTTCTGGGTCCAGCCGCTCTCCCGGCAGACGGCGGCCATTAATGATGTCGTCCTCAAGGGAATCTCTTAGCCGCTGGGCGTTGGAGCGCTTATTTTTCTGCATTTCGCTTACCTACCGTCACGTTAAATCCTTAAACGACTTGCCAATCGAACATATATCTATTATAGGTTATGAAGTATATAACAGCCCAAAAAATGGATATTTCCAGCCTATGGATATAGTGCCACCTCCCCCGCTTTTACTTTCCGAACCTACTCCTTGGCCTGAGTCATATCAACTGCCTGATACCGTTTCCATGAGTGCTATAGATCTATCGAACGCGATTCACGCAGGAGATATCAGTTGCACAGAGGTGATGAAAGACTACCTTGCCCATATCTCGGCACTCAATCCCATCGTTAACGCGATTGTTTCACTGCGTGACGCTGATGAATTAATAGCTGAGGCTACACAGTTAGATAACGAACTTGGAAAAGGACATTCGCGTGGGTGGCTACATGGGATTCCCCAAGCTATCAAGGACTTGTCTTCTACAGCAGGCATAAGAACGACCCTTGGCTCTCCCTTGATGACCAATCACATACCTGACACTGATAGCATTATGGTGTCACGGATTAAGCGCGATGGCGCCATTATAATAGGAAAAACCAATACTCCTGAGTTTGGCTTTGGCTCCCAAACCTTCAATACTGTTTTCGGTGCGACGCGCAATGCCTATCACCCACATTTAACAGCCGGAGGCTCAAGCGGCGGAGGCGCAGTCGCACTGGCACTTCGCATGCTGCCAGTCGCTGATGGTAGCGACATGATGGGCTCTTTACGCAACCCGGCTGCTTACCAAAACATATACGGCCTTAGGCCCACGTTTGGGCGCGTTCCTTCTGGACCCAATCCCGAGCTTTTTGGGCATCAGTTAAGTACCGAAGGCCCTATGGCCAGAAATATCGAAGACCTTCAGCGCCTACTGGTCACGCAATCAGGTCACGATCCACGTGTTCCACTCTCGCTCACCGACTCACCCGCCAACCTTTCAGGCGATTTAAACGTTTGTCAGCGCGGTAAGCGCATCGCTTGGCTTGGCGATTGGCAGGGCGAGCTTCCAGTAGAACCCGGAGTGCTTGCACTATGCGAAACCGCCGTTAAACAGTTCGAGCAACTTGGCTGCATCATCGAATCACCTGCTATGCCGATGTCAATGGAGTCACTCTGGAAAAGCTGGCTTACCTTACGCCATTGGGCTATTTCAGGGAACTTAGCCGACACATACCAAGACCCCGAAAAGCGACGTTTACTAAAATCAGAAGCGCAGTGGGAAATAGAGCAAGGAATTAATTTATCTGCCCTGGATATCCATAAAGCCAATGTGACGCGCAGCCAGTGGTACACAGCGCTCAATAAAATGTTTCAGCATTACGACTACGTCATGCTACCTAGCGCCCAGTGCTTTCCCTTCCCAGTGACAACAGCTTGGCCAAGCGAAATCGCTGGACAACGTATGGATACCTATCACCGATGGATGCAAATTGTCATACCGGGCTCTCTCGCCGGCTGCCCTGTTTTAAACATACCGGCAGGTTTTAATGATAACGACCTGCCAATGGGTATTCAGGTACTCGCACCCCATCGAGCTGAACTGGTGTTATTGCAGCTTGGTCAAGCCTATCACTCCATATCACCTAGTTGGAAGCATAGGTTGCCACCATTTTTTTCTGAATAACTATAACGCCTGAATAACTATTAAAAACTAAAAAGCTTTGGTTGAGCACGCCAACTCATGTGAGAAAAATCTCATGAAGAAAAAGGAAATAACCATCAACTGAAGGCGAGACCATTATATGATAAAGCAACTTGGCAATATATTTTCTAGATTCTCCGAGCGTTATATGCCGGAACCCATCATATTTGCTGTATTACTGACTATACTGACCTTCCTACTCGGACTCGCATTAACCGAATCTGGACCTATCGCAATGGTCGATCATTGGCACTCCGGCTTCTGGAGCTTGCTAGAGTTCACTATGCAAATGGTACTGATTTTGGTCACTGGGCATGCATTGGCCACAGCGCCTGCCGTTAAGGCTTGGATACAGCGACTTGCTTCGCAACCTTCCAGTAGTGCACAAGCAGCGGCTCTAACAGCGCTAATAGCTTGTATTTTTTCCTGGGTCAACTGGGCACTAGGCTTAATTATAGGGGCAATATTTGCATTGGAAATCGGCAAAGCAGCCTATCGCCAGGGGGTCAAACTACATTACCCACTGATTGTAGCTGCAGGCTATTCTGGGCAAATGATTTGGCATATGGGACCATCTTCTTCTTCGGGTCTAACCGTAGCGACCAGCGGGCACTTTCTAGAAGATGTCATCGGCATCATACCTATTACTGAAACTGCTTTTTCTAATTATGCCCTGCTTAATAGCTTAATGCTTATTTTTTTCGTGGTGCCGATCACCTTTTATCTTATGTCTCCACGCAAAGAAAATGAAATGTCCGACATAGCGACTTATGCTCCCCGCTTTTTAGAGGATACGCAAAAGAAGGATATGCCTACGCCTAATGAACAAACTATTGGCGCGCGAATGGACTCTGTTTGGCTTACTGCGATTCTTTTAATACTCGCTGGTAGCTACGCCATTATGCA
This sequence comes from Halomonas sp., assembly GCF_007692655.1. Taxonomy (GTDB): domain Bacteria; phylum Pseudomonadota; class Gammaproteobacteria; order Pseudomonadales; family Halomonadaceae; genus Vreelandella. Next base: position 624 of record NZ_REBQ01000128.1, on the reverse strand, counting down.
TTTTTATAGAAATGGTTTTGACTTAAATCTCAATATTGTCAACTTCATTTTTTTATTCGTGGGTTTAGCGCTACACAAAACACCAGTTCGTTATATGAATGCAGTTACCGAGGCTACCCGGGGTGCTAGCGGTATTATCCTTCAGTTTCCCTTCTATGGTGGAATTATGGGGATGGTGACTACGTCAGGTTTAGCCGTTATTTTCGTTGATGCCATTTTGAGCATTGCAACACCTGCAACCCTTCCCGTCATCACCTGGTTAGCCGCTGGCGTTTTGAACATTTTCGTCCCTTCAGGTGGCGGGCAGTGGGCTGTCCAAGGCCCCATTCTAATGGAGGTGGCCCAAGAACTAGGGGTTTCTTCAGGAAGAATCATTACCGCTTTTGGGGCAGGCGACACATGGACAAATATGTTTCAGCCATTCTGGGCATTAGCTTTACTAGGCATTACCGGCGTTAAAGCACGTCATATAATGGGGTACTGCATGACACTATTATTGATTTCAATACCCTTTTATATTGTTGGCCTGACGTTTATCCAATAAACACCAGACCTATTAGGAAACGTCTATGAACATGACCTTTCTGCAGGAGCTGTTCAACAACATCACCCAGCGTGATGCGC
>NZ_REBQ01000102.1 GCF_007692655.1 Halomonas sp. | reverse complement strand
TGGAGCGCTGCGGCTTTACTAATGTGCGAGTAGTCGATGAAGCGGTGACCACCCTTGAAGAGCAGCGCTCTACGGAGTGGATGACTTATCAGTCGCTGGCGGATTTTCTTGATCCCGACGACCGTACTCGAACCATTGAAGGCTACCCCGCTCCCCGCCGCGCGGTGGTAATAGCAGAGCGGCCGCACTGACATAAGTGAAGAGACTCCTACCACTACCACCGCGAGCAGATTCCCCGGTTCAACTCCTCTCCTAACGCGCAAAGTGAATATGCGGCCGTGCGTGATAGGGGGAGGTTTCCACATGGGCTTGCACCGAAAAGACCTCGTGTAGCAGCTCTTGGGTGAGTACCTCCTCGGGCAGACCGGAGGCGACGATCCTGCCTGCCTGCATCACGATCAGCCGGTCGCAGAACATCGCGGCGTGATTGAGATCGTGGAGCGCGATGATGCTGGTGATCGGCAGGCTGGAGACGAGGCGTAGCAGGCTTATCTGATGGTGAACGTCGAGATGGTTGGTCGGCTCGTCTAAGATTAGCTCCTGGGGCGACTGGGCAAGCGCTCGCGCCAGGTGGGTGCGCTGCTTCTCGCCTCCCGAGAGGCTCTGCCAGGCATCGCTTCGCTTGGCGCTCATCCCGGTGCGCTCGAGCGCCTCATTGACCGCCGTATCGTCTTCACGCCGCCAGCCCGAGAGCATCGAGCGGTGCGGGAAGCGCCCAAGCTTGACCACGTCGACGACCTTGAGATTGGCGTTGGTGGTGGCATGCTGCTCGATGAAAGCAACCCGTTGCGCAATGGCTCGGCGGCGAAACGTCGAGAGGTCCTGACCATCCAGCATGATACGTCCGGCGTGGGGGCGTTTCAGCCTCGCCAGCAGCCGCAGCAAGGAGGTTTTACCGGAGCCGTTGGGGCCCAACAGTCCAAGCACCTTGCCCGGTTCAGCCTCAAAGGAGATGCCATCGATGACGGTTTTGCCAGCGATCTTCCAGACCAGATTGTCGGCTTTGATACTCATGTGACGCGCTGCAGCCTGTAGAGGATAATGGAGAAGAACGGCACGCCCACCAGTGCGGTTACCACGCCGATCGGTAGCGACTGCTGAGGAATCAGAGTGCGTGAGGCGATGTCGGCCAGCACCATAAAGATCGCCCCCACGATGGCGCAGGCGGGAAGCAGCCTGGCATGGCGCGGACCGACCACAAAACGCGCCGCATGGGGCACGACCAATCCAACGAAGCCGATGGTGCCCACCATGCTGACAATGGTGGCCGTGATGATCGCGGTCAGCGCAAACAGAATGATCCGTGTGCGACCGACATTAACGCCTAGGGACGCGGCAGCCTCGTCTCCGAAGGCAAAGGCGTCAAGGACACGCGCATAGAAAAGACAGGCGATCAGCCCCAGTCCCACGACGATCGACACCAACATGAATTCCGGCCAACGCACGCCACCGAAACTACCTAGCAACCAGAACATCACGTCGCGAGCCTGCTGGGCGTTGCCGGACGTGGTGACGATATAGGAGGTCGCGGCGTTGAACAGCTGCGACGCCGCAACGCCGGCCAGGATGGTGCGGTCGGCACCGCCTCGCGCCCCGTTCGAGAGCAGCGCAACGAACAGAAAGGCGGCAAAAGCACCGGCGAAGGCCCCCGCCGACAGCGACACCGCCCCGGCCCCCACCCCCAGGATGACGATCAAGACCGCCCCTGTTGAAGCACCGGCGGAAATACCCAACACATAAGGCTCTGCCAGCGGATTGCGCAGCATCGATTGCATGATGGCACCGGCGAGCGCCAATCCTGCCCCGCAGAACACGGCCACCAGGGCGCGGCTCAGCCGATAATCCCAGATGATGGTTTCGTGGATCCGATTGAGTTCGATCGACGTCCAACCCAGCTTGTTGGTGATCACCGCGTAGGTGGTCGAGAGCGGGATCGGCATATCGCCGATCCCGACGCTAACTCCAATGACCAGGACGATGGCCACCAGAGAAGCCACCAATAGCCCTATAGACCAGGCAAGTCGTGACCAGAAACCGCCCGACCAGTTGTCGCTAACGGCAGTGCTCATCGCAGACCAAGCGCCTTAAGTTGTTCGGCGACCTGTTCCGCGCCGAAAATTGTTCTTACGGTGGGGTTCATGGCCTGGCCGTCCATGATCGCAATCGCCTGGTTTTTGACCGCTGGCATCTCACGGGTGGCTGGATCAGAGTTGAGGAACGCAATCTTGGCCTCTGCCGTATCCAGCTCCCAGCGGTTACGGTCGACGCCAGCCACCACGATAACGTCGGGATCGGTCGCGATGATGCTTTCCCAGCCCAGCGTCGGCCAGTCGGCCTCGGAGGTAATGGCATTGGTGCCACCCAGCACGTCGGCAATAAAGCCGGATGCGCTGTTCTTGCCACCGAGATGGGCGTCAGCAGAGGGCGACGGGCTAGAGAACCAAAAGACATAGGAGAGCGTCTTGCCATCTTCGGGGGAATCAGCACGCAGTGCGGCTTCACGACGCTCCAAGTCTTCGATCAATGCCTGGCCACGGTCGTTCACGTCAAAGATCTGAGCCAGCTCAGCAATCTCCTGGTAGAGCGTATCCATATTCCAGAGCTGGGAACGCTCGCCGTAACCGTACTTGTCCTGAGCCGCCCCCTCATCGACGCAGGTGCTGGGTGACAAGTAGGCCGGCACCCCCACCCTATCGAAATCCTCCCGCTTGGCCACCTTGCTGGCGGTGCCAATCAGGCTCGGCAGGGCCGCCGTCACGAAATCCGGCTCTTCGACCAGGATCGACTCAAAGGTGGGGAACTCCACCGTGAGCACCTTCACTTTGGCATTGGCTTCGGCGAGCTGCGGCAAGACGCTGTTCGGCCAGAAAGCGGTGCCCACCATACTGTCCTCAAGCCCAAGCAGCAGCATCAGCTCCGCACTGTTTTGACCCAGACCGACCGCCCGCTCGGGCGCCCTGTCGAAGGTCACCTCTACCCCGCAGTTATTGAGCGTTAGCGGATACTGGGTGGCATCAGCAAATGCAGAGTTCGATGCCAGACCAAGCATCGCGCAGAGTCCCGTGAAGGCAAAAAGACGTTTCATAGACTACCCATCACTCTTTCGTTAAAGGTGTCCAGTTGGCCGTTGTGGTATCCGGCCAGCCATGGAGTAGGAGTGCACGCGATGGGTATCAATCGGTTGACGCGCTTGGAGGACGACCACCTAAAGGCAGGGTCGAGAGGCAAAATAGCGACTGATTCGCATTTGCGTGCCAGCGCAATATAATCGCAAATCATTCTCGTCGCAATAAGTTGCCGTCAGGTAACGAAAAAGCCTATTTTTTACGCGCCATCGACGCTGGGCTGTGTGGCGGCTTCGTAGGACAGGAGACGACGGTTAACGCCGCAAAATTACCAGCCAGCGGCCCAGGTTCATAACGCTGGCGAGCGAGGCAGCCACGTAGGTAAAGGCACAGGCGGTGAGCACATGGCGAGCACCGGGCATATCGCCGGGTGGCACGTACTCTTTCAATAACGGCAGCGCTCGGTTAAAGCTGGCATCAAACTCGACGGGAAGGGTTACTAAGTGCACTAAGGCGGCGGTGCCAAAGCTTATCACGGCCATGGCAATCACCACTGCCAGACCTCCTGGAAGCCGCGTGAGCAGAAACAGAAACGGTGCCGCCATCATCAAAATAGCGCCTAGCTTTTCAGCTTTTTGCGCCACTTGCACCAAGCGGCTACGCGCCAGTAAAGGCGTATAGCCTTCATGATGCTGGATGGCATGGCCTACTTCGTGGGCAGCGACGGTCACCGCGGTTAGCGAACGGCCATCGTAATTATCGGGAGAGAGACGGACACAGCGGGTTTCGGGATCATAATGATCACCAAATTCGGTGCGCTCGACGTTTACCCCTTCCACCCCTAAGCGGCGCAGCAGGTGATCAGCAAGTTCAGCGCCCGTGCCTGGGTAGTCGTCACGGCCACGGGTATGTCGTTTGAGTACCCACTTCGCCCACATGTTGGGCAATACAAACACCGCCAACGTGAAAATGATCAGCAGAACAACCATGACAGCCCCTGTTGATAAACAGTGCCTAAAAACAGTCACCTAAAAGCCAGACCGGTAACGATCACTCTCAAGCCATATTTCCAGACTCGAGCAGCTGTTTTATCATGTCGCCAGCCTGAGCGACAGCGTTAACCAGGGTCGTTGCGCTGTTCTTCGACATCGTGCTGCACGGCGTGCAAACCATGCACGGAAATATCGCCCTGGGCGTAGGCATGTTCGGCAATCAGGACACTATCGGCGGCGAGCACTAAATCGCACTGGGTGCCCACCAATTCGTCGCGCAACCGCTGGATCGCCGCTTCCCGCTTGGGGTTTTTATCCACCCGTCGTATATAGATGGCTTTAATTCGGTTTGGATAGGCTTTCACAATCTCAATATATACTTCTGGATCGTGCTGGCCGCTATCACCAATTAATATGCACGGCATCCCGTCATAAAGGGTAAGCATGCGGTCAATCAGATCGCGTTTATGCTCTTCAGCCCGGCGCGGCCATGGGCGTCGCCAGGAGATACCCCACTCGCGTAAAAAAATAATCGGCCCGACAGGGATACGGTTGATCTGAAAAAAGGTTTCAAGCATTTCGTAAATCGCCCAGGGCCCGCGGGAGACATACAAAATTGGCCGTTCGGCGCGCTCACTAACGCCACGATGCAGCGCTTGATAAAGCGACGCCACGCCGGGAAAGGCGGTACGGCGGTGAGGTTTTTTGACAAACAGGCGGTAAAGCATCTTGAGCTTTTCCGCCACCCCGGTGAACATCACCGTATCGTCGATATCGCTGATCACCAATAAATCCGCCTCCGGCGGCGGCACATACACTTCAACGTGGGTACGTACCGGCGTCTGGCCAGGACAGTGAACGAGAATATCAGCACGGTGCCAGGAGACATCAATGGGCAGGGCGTGGCTAATCGGCAGGTGCACATCGAAGTAGCCGTCACGATCCGTGCCAACACAGAGTTGGTTTTCGCCAATGTGAATTTCGACCTGAGCATCGCCCAGCCCACGTCGAAAAATACGCCGCGCCACATCGGCGGTGTCCCGCAGCATGCCGTGTCGGGGAATGGCACGGCCTAAAGCAGCTTGGCGAAATACTCGTCCCATCACAAAGACTTCACGCTGAGAACCATAGCCGCGGTAGGGATGGACGACCATCCCTCCCCGGCCACTGTCGCCTTTTATGGGTTTGGCAATAATGTGGACAAGCCTTTTGACAAAGCTTGCCCACTGGCGCAGTAGACTCATCAAGCGTGTTGACCGGAGTGGCGCCCTTCCTGCAGCTCTTCAAGTAACTTGGCGTTAAACGCATCCAAGTCTTTCGGCGTGCGGCTGGTCACTAGCCCGCTGTCCACAACAACGGATTCATCGACCCATTCAACGCCTGCATTGCGTAAATCTTGAGCAATGCTTGGTACAGAGGTCATGCGACGCCCTTCCACAACGTCCGCGTTGATTAAAATCCATGGCGCATGGCAAATCGCTGCGACAGGCTTGCCTGTTTTAAAAAACGTTTTTACAAAGGTCAAGGCATCGTCGTTGGTGCGCAGCTCATCCGGATTGAATAGGCCACCTGGAAGTACCAAGGCGTGGTAGTCAGATTCACTGGCATCGGAAAGAGCTTTATCAGCTGCGTAGGTATCGCCCCAATCGGTTTCTGCCCAGGCGCGAATTCCTTTGCCGTCCGGGGTCACCACGTGAACTTCAACACCCTCTTTTTGCAAGGCAGCACGCGGTACGCTCAGCTCAGACTCTTCGAAACCATTTGCGGCTAAAATAGCAACACGTTTACCATTTAATGCTTGTTTCATCATGCTCTCCATTTCGTGATGATATGGGTTTATAACGCCTCCCTAGTGTGGCGCATACAGCAACAGCGTCAAGCTATCCTGCTAACGATTAGCTGCTTGCTATGTAAGTCATAGGTGCAATCGGCTATTTTTCAGTACATCATGCCAAAACTCACACAATAATGACGTCGACGCTCCATGCTGACCAGTGACAACGCCTTCAGTACCGCCCTCGCCCTGATCCTGAGTATGGATAGCGCGTTAATCTCCATTGTGATGCTCTCACTGCAGGTATCGCTAATCGCAGTATTCATTGCCAGCCTGATAGCGCTACCTGTAGGTGCCGCCCTCGCCCTATGGCGTTTTCCAGGTCGTAACGTAGTGATTGTCGCCCTTAATGCCCTGATGGGCTTACCACCAGTGGTCGCAGGGCTTTGCGTTTACCTACTGCTTTCTCGCGCAGGCCCATTGGGCGAATGGGGACTGCTGTTTACCCCCACCGCGATGGTCATTGCTCAAGTGATTTTGGTGCTGCCCATTATTGCTGCCCTTACCCGCCAGCAGATAGAAGCTCTTCACGGCGAATACGCCGAGCAGTTAACCTCCCTGGGTTTGTCCCGCCGTCGAATGATGCCAACGCTGCTATGGGATGCGCGCTTTGCGCTATTGACGGTGATTTTGGCAGGCTTCGGCCGCGCCAGTGCGGAAGTCGGTGCGGTGATGATTGTGGGCGGCAATATTGACGGTGTAACCCGGGTGATGACCACCAGCATCGTGCTGGAAACCAGCAAAGGCAACCTGCCTGTTGCACTAGGTCTGGGGATTATCCTGCTTGTGCTGGTGACGATGATTAACGCTATTGCCCATATGATCAGTGAAACGGCGAAAAGGCGGCTGGGATGAACGCATATCAAACGCCCCCTGTTGCCACCCTTGAACTCGATAGAGTAGGTTTTAGTCGTCGCGGCCAGACGCTTCTAAAGCCAACATCGCTATGCATGACAGGCTGCCAGCGAACGCTCATCATGGGGCCGAATGGCGCCGGCAAAAGCCTGTTAATGCGCTTGGCACATGGTTTATTAACGCCTACTAGCGGTTCGGTTCGCTGGCAAGGTGAGCCGCCAGCTCAAGCGATGGTTTTCCAACGCCCGGTGCTGCTGCGCCGATCAGCGCTCGACAATCTGACCTACGTATTGGCGATTCACAACACGCCTCGGCAAAACCGCAAAAGCCAAGCGATCAGGGCGCTAGAGAAGTTTGGTCTAGCGCATTTGGCCAAACGCGCGGCAAGGGTGCTTTCAGGCGGCGAGCAGCAGCGGTTAGCGCTAGCGCGAGCATGGCTTCTTAACCCGAAGGTGTTGTTTTTAGATGAGCCCACCTCAGCGCTCGATCCAGCGGCCATCAAGGCCGTTGAAGACGCGGTGCTTGAGTTTCATCACAGCGGTACACGTATCGTTATGACGACCCATGACTTGCATCAGGCACGCCGTTTAGCCGATGACGTGGTGTTTATGCATAACGGGGAACTGCTTGAACACACGCCCGCCCATCGCTTTTTTACTGCCCCGACCTCCAGCGAGGCGGGAGCATTTATTCGTGGCGAATTGGTATGGTGACCAGCCACCATGCGCAAGGAGCAACAAGATGAATAAAACCATCGCGCTGATAACGATCAGCACCCTGGGCATGGTTTGGAGTGGCAGCCTACTAGCAGCCAAGCCATACATTTTACTGGCGTCTACAACGTCTACCGAAAACACTGGTCTGTTTGGCGCTATTATTCCGGCATTCAGTGATGCGACAGGCATTGATGTGCGCGTGGTGGCGGTGGGCACAGGACAAGCGTTTGAAATTGCCCGCCGTGGCGATGCCGATAGTCTGCTGGTGCATGATCTGGCGGGCGAGAAGCAGTTTATCGCCAATGGCTATGCCACCGAGCGCCTTGAGGTGATGTATAACGATTTTGTGATCGTCGGCCCAAGCGATGATCCTGCGGGCATCAGCAACAGCGAAGCGGTGACTGATGCCATGCAACGTATCGCAGAGAGCGCATCCCCCTTCGCCTCACGCGGCGACGATAGCGGCACCCACCGCGCTGAACTGCGTTTGTGGCAAGAGGCTGGCATAAGCCCACAAGGCGCCTGGTATCGGGAACTGGGTAACGGTATGGGCCCCACGTTAAACACCGCCGCCAGTATGAACGCCTATGCCTTCACCGACCGTGCCACTTGGTTGGCATTTCAAAACCCGCAAGACCTTGTCTTACTGTTTGAGGGCGATGATGCGCTGTTTAATCAGTACGCCAGTCTGCTGCTTTCAGTACAGCAATACCCCCACGTGAAGCATGATCTGGCTGCCCAGTGGCATCAATGGTTAGTGTCGGAACAGGGCCAGCAGGCGATTGAAGATTTTAAGGTGGATGGACAGCAGGTGTTTTTCCCGAACGCAGATTAGACAGCGCTAGCGCTATACGCCCCTGCCATCCTGTTTTAACGACTGTTTTAACAACTGTTTTAACAACAGGGGCGCATGCTTTACCTGTTTAGATCAGCTAGAGAGCCACATTTTTTCAACCGAACGGGTCGCGACCTCCCCCGGCACATCCACGTAGCCATGCACATTAGAGCGGTTAGCCGAAATGGCATCAATATAAAGCGGCGCCACCGTGCTGCCCTCCTGCTGATACAGCAACTGAATATCCTGGTACATCTGCCGACGCGTTGCCTCATCCTGCTCACCGCGTGCCGCAACAATCAGTTGATCCAACTGCTCATTGGCCCAGCGAGCTTCGTTCCAGGGCGCGTTGGAGAGATTGACCATGGAGAGGTAAGCGTCAGCAGTAGGACGACTTGACCAGCCTGAGGCGCAGAACTCATGCTGGCGCCACACTTCTGACCAGTAGCCATCGGCAGGCACGCGGTTCACTTGCAACGGAATACCTGCGCGCTGCGCCGACTGCTGATAAAGCTCCGCCGCTGAGACGGCACCCTCAAAGGTGGCACCATCGGCAGCACTTAGCCTAATCGGTTGTGAGAGCCCCGCTTTACGCCAGTGGTAAAGCGCCTTGTCAGGATCAAACCCGTGGTTCGGCAGATCGTGACTAAAATAGGGATTATTGGGGAATAGCGGCGAGTCATTGCCTACCTGGCCATACCCCTGCACCAGCAAGTTCAGTAACTGCTCACGGTCCAACGCAAACTTCATCGCCAGCCTGACATCGGGATCATTAAACGGCGCCCTGTCGGCAAGCCCAGGAAAGGTTACCTGGAAGTTGGCCGGATTGCGGTTAATGGTCACCGAAGAAGCAGCCTCTAAGCGGCTCACAATGCTTGAGGTTACCCGATTGACAAAATGCACCGAACCGCTCATCAGCGCCGCCACCCTGGCACTTGAGTCGTTAAAGGCGCGGGTCTCAACGCTATCAACGAATGCGCGGTCGCTCTTCCAGTAGTTCTCGTTGCGCTTCACTAAGGTACGCACGCCCGGCTCAAAGCGCTCCAGCACAAAGGGGCCTGTACCAATGCCTTCGTCGAAATCAGCGTTTTCCGGCGTGATGGCAAAATTCACTTCACCCAGTAATGAGGGCAAATCCATATTGGGCGCGGACAGCGTAATCACCACTTCATCACTGCCACGGGCAGCAATATCGGTAATTTGCTCCATATAGCCTTTGACCGCCGAGGGCGAGTCTTCCGCGCGGTGGTGATTTAGCGAATAGACCACATCATCGGCAGTCAGCGATTTACCGTTATGGAAGGTAACGCCTGGGCGCAGCTTGAATATCCAGTGTGTCGCATCCGAGGTATCCCACTCTTCGGCCAACCCCGGCGCTAACGTGCCATCATCGTTTAACTCCGTCAGGGTATTAAACAGCTGACGACCAATGTGATACATGTACTGCTCAAAGTAGTAGGCAGGATCCAAGCGGTCGCTGCTTGAAGCGTTGTCGATCCCTAGGATCAAATGCCCGCCGCGCTGAGGCGTCAAGGCGGCGTCAGCGCTCGCAAAACTGGGCAGTATTAACCCACCAAAAGCGCTAGCCGAAACCGATAGCGCCGCCGTTTGCTGGAGAAACTGACGCCGCGATAAGCCGCCACCGCTTAACATCGATGGGGATTGTTTTTCTGTAGACATAGATTGACTCGTCCTTATGCGCGAAACGTGTATGCCACGTTCCGCTTAGCTGCGGGCAATACGCGCCAGTGTTTCGATATGTTCAGGGCCAATGCCACAGCAGCCACCAATCATCGTTGCCCCAGCCGCCTGCCAGCGCAACGCGAACGCCGCGTAAGCCTCGTCCCCAAGGTCATCACGCATATCACTAACGCCTGAGTTAGCCGCCATGCGATTGCTCTGCGGTACGAAGCTATTGGCATAGACCCCAAGACGCAGCTCGGCACCCTGGGCTTGTAACGCCGCTCGGGCACGTCGCACCGCCTCTTCCATCACTTCCGCTTGACTGCAGTTAAACAGTAGCGCTTCGCCGCCTGCTGCTAACACCGCGTCCACGGCACTCTCTATTGTTTCGCCAGAGCGCAAGGCGCAAGGGAGACCGCCGTTTTCATCAGCGTCCTGCAGCGTAAAAGAGAACCAGCGGGGCCGTTGATCATCCCCTAACCCTTGGGCCACCGCGTTCGCTTCTTCAGTGGCACTTAAGGTTTCAGCAAGCCAGACATCAACATAGGGCGCCTGCCCTTCAATCAACGGAGCGAGCAGTTCTGGCGCTCGTGCAGCGTCAAACAACTCGGGCTGGTAAGAACCAAACAGCGGCGGCAGCGAACCCGCCACTTTAACGCTGCGTGCCTGCCCGGCAACGCTCTCTCTGGCTAACTTCCCGGCCAGGCTAGCCAGCTCAAGACCCCGTTGTGCGAAACGCACTTCGCCAATATGAAACGGCACGAGGGCATAAGCATTGGTAGTAATGACATCAGCACCGGCATCAACAAATGCCTTATGCGCCTGGATTACCGCTTCAGGCGCGTCCATTAACGCTAACGCTGACCACTCGGGTTGCCGAAACGGCGCGCCTAGACGCTTTAGCTCTCGTCCCAAACCACCGTCCAGAATAGTTAACATCACAATTTTTTCCTTGGTGTCTCGATTCAGCAATAACACAAAATTAACGCCGCACATAAGCGGCGTCAATTTCCCATTAAACTGTCACTTTCCCATTAACTATGGTGGCTAACTAGGCGGTTAACGGTTTAACAGCGACTGAATATCCTTGGCTTCCCAGTGCGGAAAATGCTTGCGCACCAGTGCATTAAGGTCGCGCTCGAACGCCGCCCAGTCGGTAGAAGTCGCCGCCGGATCTTTAGCACTTGCCGTGCCTCGAATCATACCGGCGCCTACCGTGACGTTGGACAGCCGATCAATAATGATAAAGCTACCAGTGCCTGGGCTGGTGCGATAATCATCCACGGGGATAGCGGCAGTCAGCTCAACGTCGCAGCGTGCAATGGCATTTAAACCCAGCGAGTGAATGGCATGCTTTTCCAGGGTATTCACATCGATTTGGTAATCAATCGCGGTTACCTGGCCAGAGAGATCGCGAGTGGCCAGCTTAAAATCGTAAAGCTTACCCGGCGCTAATACCTCTTCATGCATCCAAACAATATCGGCTTTAAAGCTATTGGAGAGCGGCAATGCGCTATCTGCCGCGACTATCCAGTCGCCGCGGGAGATATCAATCTCATCGGCTAACGTGACCGTAATCGCCTGACCGGGATACGCCGTCGCAAGATCACCGTCAAACGTGACGATCCGCGCTACGGTAGACGTTTTACCCGACGGCAGCACTTTAATCGCTTGCCCTGGTCGCAGCACGCCAGCGGCTAAGGTACCGCAGTAACCGCGAAAATCGAGATTCGGACGATTCACGTACTGTACCGGCAAGCGCAGATCCGTCAGATTCTGATCGCGACTGATTTCGACGCTCTCAAGCAGCTCAATTAGCGTCTGCCCCTGGTAACTATCGGTAAAATACCAGGGCGTCTGCTCACTGCGATTGACCACATTATCGCCATTCAGCGCCGACATCGGCACAAAGCGAATATCCGGCGCTTGCAGGTTGGTGGCAAAGGCGCGGTACTCATCGACGATTTCGTTGAAGCGCTGCTCGGAGAAGTCCACCAGATCCATCTTATTAACCGCAATGACCAAGTGCTGAATACCCAGCAGATCGGCAATAAAGCTGTGGCGGCGCGTCTGGGTCTGCACGCCGTAGCGGGCATCGATCAGAATAATCGCCAGGCTGGCCGTTGAAGCCCCCGTGGCCATGTTGCGGGTGTACTGCTCATGCCCTGGGGTATCGGCAATAATGAATTTGCGCTTATCGGTGGAGAAAAAGCGGTACGCCACATCGATGGTAATGCCCTGCTCACGCTCCGACTGCAGGCCATCCACCAACAGCGCCAAATCAACCGTATCACCGGTCGTGCCGCTGGTTTTAGAGGCTTGGGTGATCGCCGCCAACTGATCTTCAAAGATCATCTTCGAGTCGTGAAGCAGACGGCCAATCAGCGTCGATTTGCCGTCGTCTACGCTGCCGCAGGTAATAAAACGCAGCAGATCTTTGTTTTCGTGCTCGTGCAGGTACTCTTCGATATTATCGGCGATTAAATTGGACTGGTGAGACATATTAAAAGTACCCCTCGCGCTTTTTCTTCTCCATTGAACCCACTTGGTCGCGGTCAATGGCACGGCCACTACGCTCGCTGGTACGGGTCAGCAGCATCTCTTGAATAATGTCCGGCAGCGTCGCCGCTTCGGACTCCACCGCACCGGTCAGCGGGTAGCAGCCTAAGGTTCTAAACCGCACCGACTTCATCTCCGGCACTTCACCAGGCGCCAGCGGCAGTCGGTCATCATCCACCATCACTTGCATACCGTCGCGCTCGACGATGGGCCGCTTGGCCGAGTAGTAGAGGGGCACAATGGGGATCGACTCTAAGTAGATGTACTGCCAGATATCCAGCTCGGTCCAGTTGGAGAGCGGGAAGACGCGGATCGATTCGCCTTTATTAACCTTAGCGTTATACACATTCCACAGCTCAGGGCGCTGGTTCTTAGGATCCCAACGGTGATACTTATCGCGAAACGAGTAGACGCGCTCCTTGGCCCGAGACGCCTCTTCGTCGCGGCGGGCGCCGCCGAAGGCCGCATCAAAGCCGTGCTTGTCCAGCGCTTGCTTGAGCGCCTGGGTTTTCATGATGTCGGTGTACTTAGCGCTGCCATGGTCGAACGGGTTGATATTCGCCGCCCGTCCCTCTTCGTTGGTATGCACCAGCAGTTCCATACCTGCTTCCGCTGCCATGCGGTTGCGAAACTCGATCATTTCGCGGAATTTCCAGGTGGTATCTACGTGCAGCAGTGGGAATGGCGGCGTACCTGGGTAGAAGGCTTTGCGCGCCAGATGCAGCATCACAGAAGAGTCTTTGCCGATGGAGTACATCATTACCGGGTTAGCAAACTCGGCGGCGACTTCACGAATAATGTGAATAGACTCGGCTTCTAACTGCTTGAGGTGGGTCAGGCGCGCAGCGTCAGGGGCATTAAAAGCCTCCTGCTGTGACGCGGAAGAGCGGGTCACTGAAGAGCGCTCCTTCGAAGAAATAGTAGACAGTTGGGTCATGGCCCCTTACCTCACAAGAACAAGCTCGTCACTCAAGCTAAAGAATATTGTATGTTCGAATGAGGGTAGGGTAACGCCGAGTTGATAATAACCCAAAAGAATTAATAACTATCTTTTTATTCCTTTATCGCCTATCGAGATATAAATAGCCCTGTTGGTGCTATACCGCGACGCGCTCGACCCAGCTTTGCCATTCACTCCCCAGGGTGTCACTCCAGGCCAGTTCAACAACCCGATAGCCAGGGCGCGAGGCTTCATCGATGGCGAACTGCTCAGCGCCGGGCAAGAATTGATCCGCCATGGCAGGACAGCCATAAACGTCAATGGTGGTGTCGCCTAGGCGATGGTGCTCGGCGTAGGCCTGATGAGCGTGGCCGAATAAAATGATTTTTACCTGAGGGAATTTACTTAACAGTGCCCAAAATGCATCGCGATCCTGCAAGCCGATGGCATCCATCCAGGCGGTGCCAACATCCACGGGGGGGTGGTGCATGGCAATTAGCGTGGGGCGATCATCTTTTTCTAACAGTGCTTCCAGCTTAGCCAGCCGCTCGCTTCCCAGCTCTCCATGGGGCTCGCCTTCAACTTGCGTATTGAGCATCAGCAAGCGCCAGGCATCTAGCGCTACAGACGCTATTAGAGGACGCTCGGCGGCCATCAGCTCAAGCTGGTCATGATTCCCTGGTAGCCAGTACCAGGGGCAAGGCAGTTGCTCCATCGCCTGCACCGCCAGGGCGTATGATTCAGCTGACTCGTCTTGGCTAATATCGCCGGTAAACAGAACGATATCCGGCTGATCGGCTATCACAGCGCTTAATACCTGTTGAAATTGCCGCCATGGCACGCCAGCGCGGGAGCGCGCTTCGATATCAGCATAAAGGTGAGCATCGGTGATCTGCACCACACGCATCAGGGCATCTCCGGCACATCAGCGCTATGGCCGTGGGCAAGACCATGAGCCAGCCATTCGCCTAAAAAACGATTGAGCTGAAGCTTCTCATCCGGCTGATGCATACGGGCATTCGGATAACGGTAGCGCCCGCTAAAATGACGCTCGCGCTGAAAATCTGTCACTTCCGCCATACGTACATCATGATAAAGATGCACACGCATACGCGGTCCTTCCAAGACGGTATCCAATGGTCCACTCTGAGAAACATCCACCATAGTGGTGTAAGGCGCCTGCTCTTGAATATAGAGGTGTAGATCACCGAAATACTGTTTATCACCGCGCAAAGCAATATCACGGCGCTGGCCGGTCTCCATATCGCCCACCAGCCGCACCAAACGTAAATAGTTTGCGCTGCACTCCCCTTGGAGCGATTTTAAATCGGTGACGTAGGCCGTTCTCGCCATGTTCACTCCTCGTTTGTTTCGCTTTGCGTCAACGGCCGCTGATAGGCGGCGCGTAATGAGGCCCGCTGGCTATTGAGCCAATGTAGCCCAATTAAACACATGGCGTTGTCGAGTCTTCCCAGCTCTAAGAGTTCCCATGCGTTGGCAAACGGCATGACATGAACGCGGATATCCTCATGCTCTTCAGCTAAACCGTGGACCCCGCCCAGCCCCTGGGTATCTACCAAACCACAAAACAGAGTGACTTGCTCGTTGCAGGCACCAGGGCTTGGGTAATAAGTGTGAAGTTTGGTCAGTTCGGTGACTTTACAACCGGCCTCCTCCCACGCTTCACGACGGGCCACTTCTTCCACTGGCTCCCCCTCTTCCACCAGCCCCGCGACAAACTCGAGCTTCCAGGGCGATAAGTCATCATCCGCAGCGCCTGCGCGAAACTGCTCTATTAACACCATCGTGTCGCGTTCGGGGTCGTATAGCATGACACCCACCGCATCAAAACGGCTATGCACTTCACGGCGCATGGTTTCGCTCCAGCCGCCTTCAAACAGACGGTGGCGAAGCTCTAGGGCTTCTAGACGGAAAAACCCCTGATGCAGCGTTTCGCGCTTAAGCAGTTCAACATCGCCGCGGTTGAAAAGCGGAACAGTGAGCGTCGTTTTTCGAAAAGGCAAGTTGCGAAAAGAGTCGTGCTTGGGGGTGGACGCCATATGGCACTCCCGGTGGTGATAGTCGATACATTATCAATGCTTGCCACCGGGAATGCCAATTGAGATGGCGAATTACAGCTGGCTGAGCAGCGCTTCCGCATCACGGCGGAGGGCTTCATCTGAGGCTTGGCGACTGTCGCGGGCGGTACCGTTAACCGCTCGCTGAGCATGCTCGCGAGCAGCCTGCTTGTTACCCTCTTCTTTCAAGAAAGTGGCATAGTAGTAGTTGACATCAATCCCGTCTGGACGTATTTCAAGGGCACGCTGGAACATGCGTTCAGCCGTATTACTGTTGCCAAAACCCAGTGGGCGCCCTGGGGCACGGTCATAGAGTGCACCAAGCGTCACGTACGCTGAGCCATTCAACCCCTGTGGGTCAATTTCAATCGCCCTTTCCAACACATCACGCGCATCGCCCGCCGTTCCTAACGCGCCTATCCCCCCACGCTCACGAGCGTAAGAAGCCAGGATAATGCCCTGCCAAACCAGCACGTCGGCCTCGTCGCTATACTGGCTTGCAAGCCGCTCCGCTTCGGTGGCCAACGACCTAAGCGTGCTTTCGCGCTCATTGGCGGGCATCTCCGTCAAGGTGTGTTCCCAGCGGTTTGTCAACGAGAACAGCTCGCCCTCAAAGGCCGTAACGGTTAACGGGACAAACGCCAGGGC
>NZ_REBQ01000023.1 GCF_007692655.1 Halomonas sp. | reverse complement strand
GCTGGTAACGCTTGGCGTCCCCGGCAGCGGATGCGTACTTTACGGTTTCGCGGCCAGGTTGGCAAGCAATTTTGTAGAAGAGTAGGAGAAAAGTGACTGATCCGCTAGTAACAGTAGCTGAAACCCCTTCGGTCCTGGCCTATTTGGCGGTTACACTAGCGTTATCTACCGCTCTTACTATCACTTTACTTTGCCGAGATCTGCTATGAGCCACCACCTGCTAACCGTCGACTCATTAAACCGCGAAAACGTAGATCATTTACTGCGGGTCGCTGCACGTATGGAGCCAATTGCTCAGCGGCGCCAAGTAACTCGTGTATTGGAAGGGGCAGTACTCGGTAATCTGTTTTTTGAAGCCAGCACCCGGACACGTGTCAGCTTTAATGCTGCCTTTTGCCGTTTAGGTGGCAGTGTGTGTGACACGACGGGCTTTACCTTCTCATCAATGGCCAAAGGCGAGTCGCTGTATGACACCAGCCGGGTAATGAGCGGCTACTGCGACGCTATTGTGATGCGCCATCCTGACCAAGGCTCAGTAGCAGAATTTGCCGCGGCGACGAATGTACCGGTGATTAATGGCGGCGATGGCCCTGGCGAACATCCCAGCCAAGCGCTACTTGACCTTTATACAATTGATAAAGAGTTTCAGCGCCTGGGTAAACGCTTAAGCGGTGCGCATATCTTACTCACTGGTGACCTGAAGTACGGCCGTACCGTGCATTCACTGATTAAGCTGTTGTCACTTTATGACCCACTGCGTATCACCCTGGTATCTCCGCCAGGCCTTGAGATGCCTTCCAAACTGATCGACTTAGTGGCGTCTCGCGGTCACCGCATTGAGCAGCGCGAATCATTAGCGAGTGATTTTGCTGATTTAGACGTGGTGTACACCACGCGCATTCAGAAAGAGCGCTTTACCGATGAGATGAATGAGAGCTTTCAAGGACTGTCTGACGACTTTATGGTCAACCGGGATTTTCTCGATCACCGCTGCAGCCAGAGCACTATTGTTATGCACCCGTTGCCCAGGGATAGCCGCCCCGGCGCGAATGATTTAAACGTAGATCTTAATGGCGACCCGCGCTTGGCGATTTTCCGCCAGACCGATAACGGCATTCCTATGCGAATGGCGATTTTCGCAACGTTGCTAAACGTCGATGAGCTGATCGAGCAAAATATGCGACCTGTGCGTTGGTACGTACCAAGCCAAACAGGCACGCTAGATCGTTAAGGTATGGATAAACGCTAGAGGTAAAGATAAAGGTTACAGGGACAAACGCCCACCAGGTAAACCTTCCTGGTGGGCAAACCACCCCTCAAGAATAAGAATGGCCGCAATACCATCCACACTATCTTGCCTGTAGTTGCCTTTATGACCCGCCTCGCGAGCAATCAGCTTGGCTTCCCGTGTGGTGCCGCGCTCGTCTACCATTTCACATGGCTTACCAAAACGGCCATGTAGACGATTGCCAAATTTGCGCGCTCGAGTGCTCATCTCTGATTCGCTACCATCCATGTTCAGCGGTAGCCCAACCACTAACAGATCTGGTTGCCACTCATTAAGCAGCCGCGTCACGATGTTCCAATCGGGAATACCATCTCGTGCCGTCAAAGGCGTGAGCTCACGGGCGCTGCGCAATAGCTCGTTTCCCACCGCCACACCAATACGTCGCGTGCCATAGTCAAAGGCAAGGATTAAGCGCTGCCCCGCCTCAGCCATTAGGCGTGCCCCGCATCTCGGGTCATCAGGTTTAGGTCGACGCCTAATAAACCAGCCGCCGCGGTTAAACGTTCTATAGGAGGGGTGTTGAACAGCACGCTGCTCTGAGCTTCTACCGTTAGCCAGCTGTTCTCTTTTAGCTCGTCTTCTAACTGCCCCACTTCCCATCCCGCGCAACCCAAGCAGACTAAAAAGTGCTCGGGACCTTCGCCAGCAGCGAAGGCCTGAAGAATATCCAGCGAGGTGGTGAGCGCAATGCCATCTTCTACCTGGACGCTAGAGTCCCACTCCTGACTATCGCCAACATGCAGAATAAAGCCACGGTCTTTATGCATTGGTCCACCGTAATAAACCGGCGCATTACGGTGTGGGCTTACTTCGCCACCCAACTCCAGCTGGTCAAACAGGGCTTCAAGGGTGATCTCTAACGGTCGGTTAGTAATCACCCCCATACAGCCGTTATTATCATGATCGCAAAGATAGATAAGAGTACCGGCAAAATTAGGGTCTTCTAGATGTGGCATGGCCATCAGAAAGTGATGTTTCAAACTTTGCATGCGTCTCCCACTGGCTGCTGGTATCCCAGCAGGCGTAGCGTAATAAATGTAATTGTAAGGGTGAAGCTGCTGCGCTTAGGCTCAGGAACCTAAGCGGCGCTCAATGGCATCCAGCAATAAACCCGAGATATTGGTGCCTCGCTGATCATCAATTTCACGTACGCAGGTAGGGCTGGTGACGTTGATTTCCGTTATGTATTCACCGATCACATCGAGGCCAACGAACATTAAACCCTTTTCACGAATCATTGGCTGCACCTGTTGAATAAGCCAGTGATCGCGCTCAGTTAGCTCACGGCTAACGCCTTTCCCGCCGGCAGCCAGGTTGCCTCGCGTTTCCCCTGCAGAGGGGATACGCGCCAGCCCATAAGGTACTGGCTCACCATCAACTAATAGAATACGTGTGTCGCCGTCCTTGATTTCCGGCAGGTAACGCTGGGCCATGATTTGTCGCTTGCCGCGCAACGAGAGCTGCTCAATAACTGCGCCGATATTGCGACCCTCTGGGCCGATATGAAAGATACCGGTGCCCCCCATACCATCGAGAGGCTTAAAGATGACATCACCGTGCTCGGCATGAAAGGTACGCAGCACGTCATCACGGCTTGCCACCAGTGTGGGCGCGCAGCACTGAGGGAACTGCTGGGCAAACAGCTTTTCATTGCACTGTAAAAGCGCCGCCGTGGGGTTCACAATCAGAACACCTTCCCGTTCAGCAAAACCAAGCAGATGCACCGCGTTGGTAAAATCGGCATCGACGGGCGGGTCTTTACGCATCAGCACCACGTCCAGTTCAACCAGTGGTCGTGCTGAAGGCTCACCGAGGTCGTACCAGTGATCAGGGTCACGGTGTACCGTTAACGGTCGCATGCGTGCGTAGGCTTGCCCCGCATTCAAGAAAAGATCTTCCTGCTCCATATAGTGCAGGGTATAGCCACGCTCTTGGGCAGCCCATAGCATGGCCATGGTGGTGTCTTTCTTATAGGCGATGTCGCTGATGGGATCCATCACAACGCCGAGATGCAGATTTGACTGGCTCATCGGGGGCACTATCCAAACATGAACAATTGGTGCCCAGTATGCCGCACTGCCCGCTAGGCTCCAACTGTCCTAGGGCCTGTTGACGTTTCATCGCGAACCGCGTTGCCCCACAAAGCGCGTCAGACAAGGCGCAAAACGCTGGGAAGGGTGGTTCCCTTTTCAAGTTTTGCAACGCCGTATGGCGCGCTTTGTGGGGCAACCCGCAGGGCTGGGCCCGTTTTTACCCGCGGCGGTGTTTTTGGAACCACCAAACCTCTCTCCTCCTGCCTTGCCGCGAATAAAAACGGGCTCC
>NZ_REBQ01000076.1 GCF_007692655.1 Halomonas sp. | reverse complement strand
GACTGGGAGTTTGCCACCAAATACGGCATTGCGATTAAAGCGGTGATTGCCGATGAGAGCGGCCAACCTGCGGATATTTCCGAGGCGGCTTATGCCGAGTACGGCAACGTAGTCAATTCCGGTGAGTTCGATGGCCTTGGGTTTGAGCAGGCGTTCGATGCCATTGCCGCCAAGCTGGCTGAGCTTGGCCGTGGCGAAGTTAAAACCAACTACCGCCTACGTGACTGGGGCGTTGCCCGCCAGCGCTACTGGGGCGCGCCGATTCCGGTCAAGTATGGCCCGGAAGGCCAAACCGTGCCGCTCACCGATGACGAGCTGCCGGTATCGCTGCCCATGGAAGTGACCGTGGATGCCTCCGGTTCGCCGCTGAAAAAGATGCCGGCGTTCTCTGACCTGGGCGACGGCTGGACCCGGGAAACCGACACCTTCGACACCTTTATGGAGTCTTCCTGGTACTACGCGCGCTTCTGCTGCGCCGATAACACTGAAGCGATGCTGGATGAGCGCGCCAACTACTGGCTGCCGGTGGATCTCTATATCGGCGGTATTGAGCACGCTATTCTGCACTTGCTGTACGCGCGCTTCTTCCACAAACTGATGCGTGACTTCGGTTTGGTCGATTCTGACGAGCCGTTCCAGCAGTTGCTCACTCAAGGCATGGTGATCGCTGAGACCTTCTACCGCCCTACCGATAACGGCGGCAAGCAGTGGTTTAACCCTGCGGATGTGGAAGTGAAGCGGGATGAGAAAGGCCGCCCGCTGAGCGCTATTTTAATGAGCGACGGCGAGCCGGTGGAGATGGGTGGCATCGAGAAGATGTCCAAGTCGAAGAACAACGGCGTTGATCCGCAGTCGATGATCGACAAGTTTGGTGCGGATACCGTGCGCCTGTTTATGATGTTTGCCGCGCCTCCAGAGCAGTCATTGGAGTGGTCGGATTCCGGCGTTGAGGGTGCCCACCGCTTCTTGAAGCGCCTGTGGCGTCAGGTCAATGAGCACTTGGCGGCAGGCACGCCCGGCACGCTGGATATCAGCGCGCTTAATGACGATCAAAAAGCGCTGCGCCGTAAAACCCACGAGACGATCAAGAAAGCCAGCGATGATATTGGCCGCCGCACCACCTTCAATACCGCCATTGCGGCGGTGATGGAGCTCTCCAACGCCATTGGTAAATTCGACGACACCTCTGAGCTTGGTTTGGCGGTGACTCGGGAAGCGCTGGAAGCCGGGGTGTTGCTGCTTGCGCCGATCACCCCGCACCTTTGCCACAGCCTGTGGGAAGCGCTTGGCCACTCTGGTCCTGCCATTGAAGCGACCTGGCCGGTGGTGGATGAGTCTGCCCTTACCCGGGATAGCATCGAGCTGGTGGTGCAGGTGAACGGCAAGCTGCGCGCCCGTCTTGCAGTTGCAGCAACTGCCGATAAAGCATCGATTGAAAAACTGGCCATGGAACACGAAAACGTTCAGCGTTTCCTTGAGGGCAACACCGTGCGTAAAGTGATCGTGGTACCCGGCAAACTGGTCAATATCGTGGTGAGCGGATGAACCGACGCACGTTTCTTAGTGTAAGCATTACCGCCTCAATGGCGGTAATGCTTAGCGCATGCGGTTTTCAGCTGCGGGGCAGTGAATCAATGCCTACCCTGCCACCGCTGGCACTGGAAGGCGACACCAACAGCGCGGTTTCCCAGCAGGTTGCCAGTCGGCTGCAGCAGCTAGGCACGCCAGTGACCGCCGGTGCCCCCTGGCGGGTTACCCTGGGGACCCCATCGTTAATTGATCGCCGCTTAGGGGGCGAAGGTCGTGCCAGCCGCGAGCACGAACTCGTGCTTAGCACGACACTGTCGGTGCAAGAGCGTGCCTCCAATGCCTATCACATCAATAACGCGACGCTAACGACCCGCACGCGCATTCGGCTTAGCGATGACGACCTGCTCAACCGCGAAACGCTGATGCAAGAAGCTGAGCAGAGTCTCTCCCGTGAACTCTCTCAGCGCATCATCGAACGGCTGGCTAACGTTGAGGGCATGCAGTGAAGGTATTTGCTGATCAGCTACCCGCTGCGTTGGCAAAAAAGCTTCCCCGGGTGGTGATTGTGTCAGGGGATGAGCCCTTGCAGCATCGCGATGCCTGCGATGCGGTAAGGGCTGCCGCTCGCCAAGCGGGCGTTGAAGAGCGCGAAGTGCTGGACGTTGAACCCAACTTTGCCTGGGGTCGCTTGATTGAAATGTCCAGCAACCTGTCGCTGTTCGCCACCAGCAAGCTGCTGGAACTGCGGTTGGGCAACCACAAGCTTGGGCAAGAAGGCAGCAAAGCGTTAGCGCAGCATGCCGAAACCATTGAAAACAGCGATGATGTGCTGCTGATCAGCATGGGCAAGCTGGATGCCAAGCAGCAGAAAACCGCCTGGTTCAAAGCATTGGATAAACATGGCCTGTTTGTACCGGTGTGGCCGGTGGATGCTTCGCGTTTGGGCTATTGGCTGCGTGACCGCGCCTCAATCCATGGGTTAACAATCGACATGGACGCAGCACGCCTGCTGGGTGAGCGTACCGAGGGTAACCTGCTGGCCGCCGATCAGGAGCTGCAAAAGCTGGCACTGATTCACCCCCAAGGCACGCGCTTGAACGTAGAGAGCATCGCCCAGGGAGTGGAAGACAGCACACGCTTTGATGTATTTAATCTGGCCGATGCCTGCTTGAAAGGCGAACCTAGCCGCGCGTCTCGGATCGTCAATGGCCTGCGCAGTGAAGGTGTAGAAGCCCCGATTGTGCTGTGGGCGCTCACCCGGGAGCTACGCACCCTACTCTCACTGCATCAGCATTTGGATCAGGGTCAAAGCTTTGAACACGCCTGCAAAGTTCAAAAACCGATGATTTTTGACAAGCGCCGCCCTGGGTATCAAAAGGCCATTAGCCGACTGCCCATGAAACGACTGCATAAACTGCTGCTGATGAGCCAACGACTCGATTTAGCCGTAAAAGGCGCCGCACCGGTGCCGCTCTGGCCTGGCTTACACGACTTGGCCATGACCATGGCAGGCGGCCGTGGGCTACTCTCTGAAACCGCCTGGACGTACCGTGTTAATGTGCATGGCTAATCAGTTGCGTTAGTCTAAATGAACCGGGGTTAGTGCAAATAATGTGTACTTTGCACCATTGGGCTTAAAAATCACTTCAATAGTTCCTATACTATTGATTCAGGCCATAAAAAAAAGCTTGTACCCACCCGACTAGTCTAAGGAAGAAGACGATGAAAACATTGCGTGCCTACCTCTCGACCCTGTTGATTGCCGCATTGGTGTTTACCAGCTTACCCCTCGCTGCGGCACCTACTGCTCCTCAATCGATGGATTTAATCTCTACCCAGTCTGTTTTAGCAGGTGATCGCGCTGGCGCTGACCGTGAACGCATCAATGAAATCCTGGCACGTGCTGACGTCCAAGAGCAGCTGCTAAAGCAGGGCGTTGACCTTGATGAAGTGGATGCACGGGTGGCCGCGCTGAGCGATGCAGAAGCACAGCAAATGGCTGAGCAACTTGAGATGATGCCTGCTGGTGCCGGTGGTGGCGTGATTGGCGCCCTGTTCGCGGTATTTATCATTTTATTGATTACCGACATTCTCGGCCTGACTGACGTTTATCCGTTTACGCGCTAATTTCTTATAGGCAGCTCATGACCTATCTGCTTTCTAACGCCCGCTTAGCGGGCGTTTTTATTTTACTGCTGTTACTCACTGGCTGTGCTCGTAATCCCGTGCTGCTACAGAGCACTTACAGTGACCTGCCCCCTGACGTTGAGCTGCAGGAGGTCCCGTTTTACGCTCAAACAGAGTTTCAATGCGGGCCCGCCACACTAGCCATGGTGCTCAACCATCAAGGCATTGAAGCCAGTGTCGATCAGCTGATACCGCAGGTATTCCAGCCAGGGCGTGAAGGCAGCGTGCAGCCTGAAATGCTGGCCACCGTTAGGCGCTACGAGCAGCTTGCCTTTCCTATTCGCGGCACCATGGATACCCTCCTGGGCCACTTGGCAGCGGGCGATCCTGTGGTGGTGATGCAGAATTTATCCCTGCCCATTTACCCTATGTGGCATTACGCAGTGGCAATTGGCTATGACCTGCCCAATGAGACGCTGATTCTGCGAAGCGGTGAGATTGAGCGTCATACCATGTCGTTTAGTCGCTTTGATGCCACCTGGGCACGCACGGAGCGATGGGGGTTTGTGGTCGCCGAGCCTGGCACGCTGCCTGACGGCATTACCGCAAGAAACGCCCTGGAAGCCATTAGCGCCTACGAAGAAGTCCATGGGGCCAGTGCAGCGCTTTCAAGTTGGCAAGCGTTTGTGGAGCGTCACCCGGCTAATTCAGTGGGGCAGTTTGCGCTGGCAAACGCACTCTACGCGGATCAACAGGAAGATGAAGCACGTAGCGCCTTTACCCGGGCAACCGAGCTTGACCCCACCATGGGGGCTGCCTGGCTTAATTTAGGCATTCTATTGCTGCAAAATGACGAGCTATCCAAGGCCCGCTCGGCACTTAGCAAGGCTGCAAACCTTGATGGCGAATGGCAGGCTCGCGCACAGCAGTTACTCGATGGGATGTGAGGCGTGAGGAGTATGGGAGTGCTTGGCAACACTCCCATCCGTCAGCGATGTTAGAACACTCGATTTAAACCGTTTTGCGCCGCTACGCGATAGGCTTCTGCCATGGTCGGGTAATTGAAGGTGGTATTCACAAAATAGTTAAGCGTATTCGCATCGCCCTGCTGCTGCATAATCGCCTGGCCGATGTGTAGAATTTCTGACGCCTGGTCACCAAAGCAGTGTATGCCGAGTATTTCCAAGGTGTCCTGATGAAACAGGATCTTTAGCATACCCACCGTATCACCGGTAATTTGTGCCCGCGCCGTATCTTTGAAGAAAGCCTTACCCACTTCGTAGGGCACCTTGGCTTCCGTCAGCTCGCGCTCATTGGGACCAAACGAGCTAATTTCAGGAATCGTATAGATCCCCGTGGGAACGTCGCTAACAAAGCGGTAATCTTTGCCCAATAGCTCGTTGCAGGAGTTAAGACCCTGGTCGTAAGCGGCACTGGCCAGACTAGGCCAGCCAATAACATCACCGGCTGCGTAGATATGCGGAATTTCAGTGCGGTAGTGCTCATCAACGCTCAACTGCCCGCGCCCATTCGCCGTCAGCCCGATATTCTCCAGCCCTAAGCTATCGGTATTGCCGGTACGGCCGTTGGCCCACAAAAACGCATCGGCGCGAATTTTCTTGCCCGACTTGAGGCGCACGACAATGCCTGACTCATCGCCTTCCACGCTTTCATACTCTTCATTGTGACGAACCAGCACACCGTGTTTGCGCAGGTGATAAGAGAGCGCGTCACTGATTTCTCCGTCCAGGAAGGAGAGCAGGCTATCGCGGTTATTAATCAGGTCAACTTTGACCCCTAATCCCGAAAAGATAGACGCATATTCGCAGCCGATAACCCCAGCCCCGAAGATCACCAGGGTGCGAGGCGTATGGGAAAGGCTCAGTATGGTATCGGAGCAGTAAATACGCGGGTGACGGAAGTTAATATCCGCCGGGCGATAAGGCCGGGAGCCCGTAGCAATCACGACTTTCTTGGCCACCAACTCTTCCATCCCTTCCTGGCGGTCTCGAACCAGCAGGGTGTGGGCATCTTTAAAGCGAGCTACACCGTGGAATAGATCGATGCGATTGCGGGCATAAAAAGTGGTACGCATCTCGACCTGTTTGTCGATGGTGCCACGGGAGCGCTCCATTACCTTGGGAAAAGAGAACCAGCGAGGCTCACCAATATCGCGGAACATCCGGTTAGTGTTAAACGCCATGATCTGTTTGACCTGATGACGCAACGCCTTAGAGGGAATCGTGCCCCAGTGGGTGCAGTTGCCCCCTACCTGGGCCTGCTTCTCAATAATTGCCACGCGTTGGCCATTTTTTGCAGCGTTAATGGCGGCACTCTCACCAGCAGGGCCCGTACCGATCACCACGACATCGTAATTGTGAACCGCCATACTCTATCTGTCCCCTCTTCCCCGTTATAAAAAAGCGCACCACTCACAACTCACCATTCACTACTCACCAACCACAACCCACCATTCACAACTAACCCAATCACCTACGAGTAGCGTCATAGCCTAAATCAGCGCCACGGTTCTCGTCGCTACGACGACGAATGCTGCCACGTTTGCGATTCTCTTCTTCGCAGACGTCATCTTTACCGCCACAAATATCGCAGCCATCTTTCATTCCAATTTGGTTTAAACCGCCGCAGGAACCTGCGATGGGTTTACGGCCCATAATGACGCCAACCGCCATTGCCGTCATGATCAACCCCATAAAACCGAGTACCAGTAGCCAAATCGCCATATCAATCTCCCAGCGTTCATCGCTTGTCTTGAATCGCTTGTCTTGAATTAGTGCCTTACCAGACGACAACAGTCGTATTGATAAGTGCCTCACGGTCTTTTTTTCACTTAACTGATTATACCTCAGCTGGCCCATGGTTATCAGCGGGTGAGCCTACTGATTAACTGTCTCTATCAGCCAGCACCTGAAGCACAACATTTATAAAGCGATCCCCATAAAAAACGGGACTGGCCAAAAGGCCAGTCCCGCATTTCACATCCACTGCTATTTGCCAGGGTTGCTATCGTCTTAAGATACTATCGATCTAAAGCTTCTATCGACTGGCAGTAGCCCAGATGGCTTACTTAGCGTTTACTTAGCCACCGAAATCATCCAGCAGGATGTTTTCAGGCTCAACGCCCATGTCAATCAATAGCTTGATGACGGAGGCGTTCATCATTGGCGGCCCACACATGTAGTACTCACAATCTTCAGGAGCCGGGTGGTCCTTCAGATAGTTTTCAAACAGAACATTGTGGATGAAGCCTGTCGGCCCTTCCCAATTGTCCTCTGGCAACGGATCAGAAAGTGCCAAGTGCCATTCAAAGTTCGGGAACTCTTCGGCTAGCTTGTCATACTCTTCGTTGTAGAAGGTCTCGCGCCAGGAGCGCGCACCGTACCAGAAGGAGATCTTGCGATCCGACTTCAAACGCTTCAGCTGGTCGAAAATATGGCTACGCATTGGTGCCATACCAGCACCGCCGCCGACAAAGATCATCTCAGCATCGGTATCACGGGCGAAGAACTCACCAAACGGCCCCATGACGGTCACTTTGTCGCCTTCTTTAAGGTTAAAGACGAACGTGGACATCAGACCCGGCGGATGGTTAGTACCCGGAGGTGGCGTCGCGATACGGATGTTGAACTTGAGCATACCCTTTTCATCAGGGTAGTTCGCCATGGAGTAAGCGCGAATCACTTCCTCGTTGTTTTTGTGGGAAATTTTGAACATATCAAATTTTTCCCAATCGCCCCGGTACTCTTCCTCAATATCAAAGTCAGCAAACTTGATATCGTAAGGCGGTGCAACAAGCTGAACGTAACCACCCGCACGGAAAGCGACTTCTTCACCTTCCGGCAGTTTCAAATTCAGCTCTTTAATAAAGGTGGCAACGTTGGGGTTAGAAATAACCTCACACTCCCACTTCTTCACACCAAAGACTTCTTCCGGCACTTCTACCTTCATGTCCTGTTTAACAGGCACCTGACAGGATAGACGCCAGCCGTCTTTCTTCTCACGCATGGTGAAGTGTGATTCTTCGGTCGGCAGAATCGAGCCACCGCCATCTTCCACACGACACTTGCACTGTGCACAAGAGCCACCACCGCCACAGGCGGAAGAGAGGAAAATGCCGTTAGCAGCAAGCGTATTCAGCAGCTTGCCACCGGCTTGGGTCGTCAAGGTATGCTCGGGGTCGCCATTAACTTCAATGGTTACATCCCCGCTACTCACGAGCTTGCTTCGCGCTGCCAAGATAATCACCGTTAAGCTGATAACGATGACCGTGAACATGACAACACCGAGCAAGATGACTGTTGTATCAACCATGTCGGTTTCCTATTGCTGGGGGTTTCCTGTAACCCGGCGGCGCGTAAGCACCGCCAGGAAAAGCCGGCTCCGTTTAGAGCTGAATACCAGAGAAGGACATAAAGCCCAACGACATCAGCCCTACGGTGATAAAAGTGATACCTAACCCTTGCAGGCCACCCGGAACATCGCTGTACTTCAGCTTTTCACGAATACCTGCCAACGCCGTGATCGCTAACGCCCAACCAGTACCCGCGCCAAAACCGTAAACGACAGCTTCACCGAAGTTGTAGTTACGCTCAACCATGAACAGAACACCACCAAGGATGGCGCAGTTCACGGTAATCAATGGCAGGAATACACCCAGAGCGTTGTAAAGCGCCGGTACGTACTTATCAAGGAACATTTCCATGATCTGTACCAGGGCAGCAATTACGCCGATATAGGAGAGCAAGCCGAGGAACGAAAGGTCAATGTTCTCAGCGCCACTAATACCGGTCCACGTTAGTGCGCCCTCTTGGAGCAAGAAGGTGAACACCAGGTTATTAACCGGCACCGTTACCGTGAGTACAACAATAACGGCAATGCCTAGACCGAAGGCGGAAGAGACTTTCTTGGATACCGCCAAAAAAGTACACATACCCAAGAAGAAGGCCAGCGCCATGTTCTCGACGAAAACAGAAGCGACGAAAAGGCTTAAATAGTGTTCCATTTTACACGGCCTCCTGTGGCTTGGTGTTTTCCTTCATCTTGAACTCGTTATCTTCCACTTGCTCTGGATGAATCGAGCGGATGACCCAGATCATTAAACCAATAATGAAGAAGGCCGAAGGCGGAAGCAGCAATAAACCATTTGGTACGTACCAGCCGCCTTCCTGAACAGTAGGCAGAACGGTAAAGCCAAATACGCTGCCTGCACCCAATAGCTCACGGAAGAAGCCAACGACCATCAGCACTAAGCCATAGCCCAAGCCATTACCAATACCGTCCAGGAACGACATACCTGGCGTGTTGGTCATCGCAAAACCTTCTGCGCGACCCATGATGATGCAGTTAGTGATAATCAGACCCACAAATACCGAAAGCTGCTTCGACATTTCATAAGCGTAGGCTTTTAAAATCTGATCAACCACGATTACCAGCGACGCAATGATCGTCATCTGGACAATAATACGAATCGAAGAGGGAATATGATTCCGGATCAACGAAACGAACAGGTTCGAGAGCGCGCAAACGAAAATAACGGCCAGTGTCATTACCAGCGATACGCTCATGCTGGTGGTCACGGCCAGTGCCGAGCAGATACCCAGTATCTGCAAGGCAATGGGGTTATTCTTCGTAAACGGCGCCGTCAGAACTTCCCTAGCTGTGGCGTCTGCCATGATCAGGCTCCTTCCGCTTCAAGTTCGACGTCGGCTTCTTGAGCTTCTTCCTGGCTTACACCACTGCGGAAACCAGCCAGATACTCACCGAAACCTTCCGGGCTCAACCAGAATTGAACCATGTTAGTCACGCCATTACTGGTCAGAGTAGCGCCAGAGAGACCATCAACCTGGTGCTCACCGCTACCACTGCCACGTGCGACGCGAATCGTCGGGATTAAGCTCTCTTCGTCGGAGTAAATTTTCTTACCCTCCCACTGAGCCTGCCAACGAGGATTATTCACCTCAGCACCGAGCCCAGGCGTTTCGCTGTGCTCGTAGTAGGTGATACCAACGATGGTATTACCGTCACCCTCAATAGACATGTAACCACGCATCAAGCCCCACAGGCCTTGACCACGAATAGGCAGGATAATCTGCTCTGGATCTTCGGGGTCACCCACCAGGTAGACAGTTGCGTAGTTTTCCTGGCGGCTAAGGCCAGCAATGTCTCTGTCACCGGATAGCGTGCGTGATGAAGCTGGGTCACGGGACGCCTGAAAATGATCGAACGTATCAGGATCAAAATCGTCGTTGTACTCACCCGTTCTTAGATCCACAACGCGCGCCGTGATTTCACTAAACGCTTGTTCAACATCTATGCCGGGCTCGTACAGATTAGCAACATTCAGGATATTGGTTTTACGATCAAGCTCCTCATTGAGCTGCTGCATAGGACGCAGTGCGACAGCCGCTGTCGATACGATGACGGAACACACGATACATAGTGAGAACGCCACGATCAGGATCTTTTTGATCGAGTTATTGCCTTGTGCCATTAGGCAGTCTCCTCGGCCGGTACGCCCGTACGCTGGATACGGCGCTTAATATTGGCCTGAACGAAGAAGTGGTCAATCAGCGGTGCGAACAGGTTAGCAAATAGAATTGCCAACATAATACCCTCTGGGAAGGCAGGGTTCACAACACGGATTAAGACGGTCATCACACCAATCAACGCACCAAACACCAGACGGCCTTGGTTAGTCATTGATGCTGATACCGGGTCGGTGGCCATAAACACCATACCGAAGGCGAAACCACCAATTACCAAATGCCAGTACCAGGGCATGGCAAACATCGGGTTGCTGTCAGAGCCGATCAGGTTAAGCAGCGTACTCATGACCACCATGCCGAGGAAAACCCCGAGCATAATTCGCCAAGAAGCAATCCGCGTCCAGAGCAACACAGCGGCACCGATAAAGATAGCCAGTGTTGACACCTCACCTACCGAGCCGGGGACAAAGCCTAGGAAGGCATCCCACCAGCTGAAGGTGCTGGTTAGCGCAGACATACCGTCTTGGAACGCAACAGAGAGTGCAGTAGCGCCCGTGTAGCCATCCGCTGCTACCCATACCGCATCACCGGAAATTTGCGCCGGATAAGCGAAGTACAGGAACGCGCGGCCGGTAAGCGCCGGGTTCAAGAAGTTTTTGCCAGTACCGCCAAAAATTTCCTTGCCGATCACCACACCGAAGGTAATACCTAACGCCACTTGCCAGAGAGGGATAGTGGCGGGCAGGATCAGCGCGAACAGCACCGATGTCACGAAGAAACCTTCGTTGACCTCGTGGCCACGCTTAATCGCAAACAGTACTTCCCAGAAGCCACCCACGACAAACGTCACAAGATAGATAGGCAGGAAGTAGGTTGCACCAAGAACAAAGTTGGCCCACAGGCTGCCGGGATCATGCCCAGATGCCAGGGTCATCATAATGGCTTCGCGCCACCCAGCCATGGAGGCGTAACCCGCGTCTATCGCGGTATTCGCCTGCCAGCCAGCATTCCACATGCCAAAGAACATGGCTGGGAAGGTACACATCCACACCGTGATCATAATGCGCTTCAGGTCGATACCGTCACGCACATGGGCGGTTGTCTTAGCAACACTGGGGGGGGAGTAAAAAATAGTATCTACCGCTTCAAACAACGGGTAGAACTTTTCGTACTTACCGCCCTTGTGGAAGTGTGGCTCTAGATTTTCGAGTGTTTTTTGAATACTCATCATCAGGCCTCTTTCTCGATCATGGTGAGATTGTCACGCAGGATAGGGCCATACTCGTATTTGCCAGGGCAAACATAAGTACACAGTGCCAGATCCTCTTCGTCCAGCTCCAGACACCCAAGCTGCATGGCAACCTCAATGTCGCCCACGATCAGCGAACGAAGCAGCTGAGTCGGCATGATATCCAACGGCATTACGTTTTCGTATACTCCGACCGGCACCATAGCTCGCTCTGAACCATTGGTGGAAGTGGTAGGCGCATAGTTGGTAAGGCCTTTGATCTTGGATATGTAAATACCCAGAACCGAGTGACGGTTTGCGCCGGTGGAAAGCCAACCCATTAAGACCCGCTTGTTACCCTCTTCAATCAGAGTGATCTGATTGCTAAAGCGCCCCAAGTAAGTCAGCTTGCCTTCAGCGGTAAAACCGGAGAATACCGAACCAGAAATCACACGAGTGTCTTCCGGTTTGATGACATTGCCTTCCAAGAGTTCATCGGTGCTCGCACCGACACGGGTACGCACCAAACATGATTTCTCGGCACGCGGTCCGCCCACTGCGACCACTCGACTAAGGTCTAGCTTACCTTCAGTAAACAGCTTGCCGAACGCAATCACATCCTGATAGCCGATGTGCCACACTTTTTTGTGCAACGCGACCGGAGAGAGGTAGTGAATATGGGTACCGACAAGACCCGCCGGGTGTGGACCCGCAAACGTTTCAACCTTCACGCCGCTAACATCCCCGCCAGGGATAGAAGCGTTAGCCCCTGTACATAAGAAAACGTTGCCCTCGGTCAGGCGCGCTAACACCTTGAGGCCATCTTCAAATGCCTGCGGCTGTTCATTAATAATCAGCGCAGGATCAGGACTAAGCGGATGGGTATCCACGGCAGTCACAAAAATATCAGCCGGCGTGCTATCAATTGCTGGCGTGCGAGAGAATGGACGCGTGCGTAAGGCCGTCCACAGCCCTGACTCTACCAGTTGATCGACCACAACCTGACGATCAAGCTGCGCTAAGGCATTACGATCATGAGCGGCGAATTCAACCGCCTCTTCATTTTCGTCAACTTTGATTACGACAGATAGTAAACGACGTTTTTCGCCACGGTTTATTGCAAGCACTTCACCGGCAGCAGGCGCTGTAAAACGCACACCATCAATTTTCTTATCGGTGAAGAGCAATTGGCCCAGTTTGACCTTATCCCCTTCCTGAACTTCCATAGTTGGCTTCATGCCAACATAGTCAGTACCCAGGACTGCCACATGGCGCGCAGGCCGCGCATTTTCAATACGCTGCTCGGGCGCTCCCGTGATGGGGAGATCCAGGCCTTTTTTGACTTCGATCATAGTCTCGCCCAGTTGTTGGATCGGATGTACGAAGGTAAGGGGTTCGAATGCTTCTTTTCTGCTCAGTGAATTGTTATTTTCTGCTCAGATTGTTACCAGTCAGGCCCAAGCAACACTTGAACCACCCCGAAAAATCTCTCCTATTATAAAGATAAGCGCCTCCAATGACCACATCCCTGATGCTCTCCAAAGGTGCTATATACATCGGCAAATGCTTTTATTTAGCCAAAAAAACGCCACCCGAAGGTGGCGTTGATCGCACATATTGGCCAAGAAGCCCGCTATAGGCGCACTTCTATACTTACCTGCTTAGCGTGGCAGCTTTAAAAACCGCACATTCGACATCTGCTGCAAAATTCGAACTACCTGACAGCTATAGCCAAATTCGTTGTCGTACCACACGTAAATGACCGCATGATGACCGTTAGCAATGGTGGCTTTTGCATCGACAATGCCTGCATGGCGATTACCAACGAAATCGGATGACACAACTTCCGCAGAGTCAACGAAATCAATCTGTTTCTGATAGGCGGACTCAATCGACATACGGCGCAAATAATCATTTAACGCAGCGGCATCGGTGGTTTTATCCAACGTCAGATTGAGAATCGCCATTGAAACGTTGGGGATAGGCACGCGGATGGCGTTGCCTGTCAGCTTACCTTCCAACTCCGGCAAGGCTTTAGAAACCGCTTTAGCAGCACCCGTTTCGGTCAATACCATGTTGAGCGCCGCACTGCGGCCACGACGATCACCTTTGTGGTAATTGTCGATCAAATTCTGGTCGTTGGTGTAGGCGTGCACGGTTTCGACGTGACCATTTACCACACCGTACTCATCGTTTAGCACCTTTAGCACCGGCACGATGGCATTAGTGGTACACGATGCGGCGGAAACGATCAGATCGCTATCACCGATAGAATCATGGTTAATGCCATAAACGATGTTTTTGATATCACCTTTACCCGGCGCGGTAAGCAGCGCTTTTGCAGCGCCTTTGCACTTCAGGTGCTGACCAAGGCCATCTTCATCACGCCAGATCCCGGTATTATCAACGATGACCGCGTTTTGAATAGCGTACTCGGTGTAATCAATTTCACTGGGCGAGTCTGCATAAATAACCTGAATGACGTTGCCATTCACCGTTAACGTGCGGGCTTCGGCGTCCACCATAATAGTGCCGTCGAATGGGCCATGCACAGAGTCGCGACGCAGCAGGCTGGCACGCTTTTCAAGGTCTTTGGCGACGTCGCCACGGCCGCGGACCACAATGGCACGTAGGCGCAGCAGGTTACCGCCACCGGCCTTCTCAACCATGACACGGGCTAACAGACGGCCGATACGGCCAAAACCATACAGTACGACGTCTTGCGGCTCACCGGTGCTAGCGCCTGGCTGGTAGCCATCGATAATCTCGTGAAGCTCTTTACGTAAAAAAGCTTCGACATCTCCACCGCCCTGGTTCTTGAACAACACGGCCAGCTTACCTACATCTACATGAGCAGGACCCAGGTTCAGCTCGGCCATGCTCTTGATGATCGGATAAGTGTCTTCAACTAAAAGCTCTGTGCCTTCGATTTTGCGCACAAAACGATGGTCTTTCAGGATACGGATGACCGACCGCTTGATCAGCGAACGCCCGAACATGGTGGCAACAACATTGTTCTGACGATAGAGCTGCCCTACTAGCGGGATCATCTGCTCTGCCAAAGCTTCGTTGCCTTGCCATTCTTGGAAAACGTTTTCAAGGGCTTGCTGACTCACGTGCGGCCTCATCAGGTAGTGGAAACGGTGGGTGCATTATCCGGGCCAAGCGCATTAGTCGCAATGAATGGATAGTCGCACAACATGTAGGGGTATTACAGAAATGCCGATTTGACTACAAACAATTTTACAGGCGGCCTCTAAACCACCTTCTACTATCCTCAAAGCCACCTGCTCCTATCCTCAAAGCCATCTTCAAAGCTAGCTGCTGCTCTCAAGGTTAAACGGCTAACGATTTGCGCCGACACTCTAACTGCAACGGTCGATCGTGTATGATCTTGTTTCCGTTTCAGCGCAAAACGATATCCTGATTATGCCGACGTTCTCTCTGCTCGAACCATCCCAACCCCAAGGGACTCGCGACACGCTCTACTGGACATCGCCACCGGGTAGCGCGACCGCCCTGGCACTTTCCCGTGTGGCTACCACTGCGCCGCTGCTGGTGATTACCCCCAATACCGCCAGTGCCCAGCGCTTAGAGCAAGACCTTAACTTTTATAGCGATGTACCGGTACTGCCCTTTCCTGACTGGGAAACGCTGCCCTACGATAGCTTTTCACCCCATCAGGATATAGTTTCCGCCCGGCTGCGCACGCTGCGCCAACTGCAGGACGGCGTTCGCGGTATCGTCCTGGTGCCCATTAATACGCTGATGCAGCGCCTCCCGCCGGTGGAGTATATCGCGGGCCGGGTAATGACCCTTAAAACTGGCGAGCGCCTGAACCGTGAAGCGTTTCGTGAATCATTATCCCGGGCGGGATATCGGGCGGTAGAAACCGTTTATGAGCCCGGCGAGTACGCCATGCGAGGCGCGCTCATTGACCTGTTCGCAATGGGCATGGATGAACCGATCCGTATCGATCTGTTCGATGATGAAATCGACACGCTGCGCCACTTCGACCCAGGCAACCAGCGCTCCACGGACAAGGTTGAAACGCTTGAGCTGTTACCGGCCCATGAATACTCCTTAAGCCGCAGCGCCATTGCCTGCTTTCGCGAGCAGTTTGAAACGCTGTTTGACGTTGATCCACGCCAGTGCACGCTCTATAACGACGCCTTAAAAGGCATTCCGTCACCGGGACTTGAGCACTACCTGCCGCTATTTTTTGAGCAGACCGCGTCGCTTTTTGAGCACTTAACGAGTGACACCCGAGTGGCTCTTCTGCCGGAGGTGTTCAATGCCGCTGAGCAGCACTGGCAGGCCATTGACGCCCGCTACGTTAATTTAGGCGTCGACCCCACACGCCCATTACTGCCCCCACATCGCGCCTTCTTCCCGGTTAGCGATGTTTTCGCAGCGATCAAATCGCTACCGCGCATTGAATTAACCGAAGACAGTGAACAGCGCCATGCGCACCTTCCTGAGGCGACGGCGCTTCCTGCCCTGGCCATTAATGCCCGCGCCAAGCAGCCACTCGCAGAGCTATCGGCATTCTTAAAGGAGCACTCCGACACACGCGTGCTGTTTGTGGCAGAGTCGCGTGGTCGCCGGGAAGCACTGGAAGAGATACTCGCGCCGCTAAAACTATCACTACCCCATACCGATGACTTCCATGCATTTCTGGCTAGCGACACCCAGTACGCGATCACCGAAGGCCTAGTCGATAGCGGGCTATGGCTGACCACCCCCAGCCTGGCCGTTATCAGTGAAACCGAACTGTTTGGTGAAGTGGTACGCCAGAGCAGGCGGCGAGAAAAAGCCACCGACGACAATGAGCTGGCGATACGCCACCTTTCAGAGCTGCGTGAAGGAGCGCCAGTCGTCCACCAGGCACACGGCGTTGGCCGTTACTTAGGATTAGAAACACTGGAAGCCGGTGGCCAAGCCAACGAATTTTTAGCCCTCTCTTATGCCAATGGCGCCAAGCTTTACGTACCCGTTGATAGCCTGCACTTTATCTCGCGCTACAGTGGCGCCGACGATGAACTGGCGCCGCTGCACAAGCTCGGCTCAGATCAGTGGGAAAAAGCCCGGCGTAAAGCTGCAGAGAAGATTCGCGATACCGCCGCCGAACTACTCGACGTCTACGCACGCAGGGAAGCTCAACAGGGTGTTGTCTATGAGCCCCCCGGTGAAGAGTACCTGCGCTTTGCAGGTAACTTCCCGTTTGAAGAAACTCCCGACCAGCATGCGGCCATTGAAGCGGTCATCAGCGACATGACCTCTCCTCAGCCCATGGATCGCGTGGTGTGCGGCGATGTTGGTTTTGGCAAAACGGAAGTGGCCATGCGGGCTGCTTTTCTCGCCGTTCAGTCCGGCCGTCAAGTGGTGGTCTTGGTTCCCACTACTCTGCTGGCCCGCCAGCATTTTGAAAACTTCCGGGACCGCTTTGCCGACACCGCGGTCAATATTGGCTTGATCTCTCGCTTCACCGGCGGCAAAGAGATGACGCAAACGCTGGAAAGCATCAAGAACGGCCAAACGGATATTGTTATCGGCACCCACAAACTGCTCTCAAAAAGCGTCGAGCTGCCCAAAATGGGCTTATTGATTATCGACGAAGAGCACCGCTTTGGGGTCGCGCAAAAAGAGAAGCTCAAAACACTGCGCGCTGAAGTGGATATCTTGACGCTCACCGCCACGCCCATTCCACGCACCTTAAACATGGCCATGAGCGGTATCCGCGACCTATCGATTATTGCGACACCTCCGGCCCGCCGCCTGTCGGTCAAAACCTTTGTACAGCAACACGATCCCAGCATTATCAAGGAAGCACTGCTGCGTGAAATACTCCGCGGCGGGCAAGTCTATGTGCTGCATAACGAAGTGAAGACTATTGAAAACTCGGCGGAAAAAATCCGCGAACTGATACCCGAAGCCCGCGTTGGCGTCGCCCACGGCCAACTGCCTGAACGTAGCCTTGAGCGCATCATGTCTGACTTTTACCACCGCCGCTTCAATGTGCTGGTGTGCTCAACCATTATTGAAACCGGTATAGACGTGCCTACCGCCAATACCATCATTATTGAGCGTGCCGATAAATTTGGCCTGGCACAGCTCCACCAGTTGAGGGGGCGGGTTGGTCGCAGTCACCATCAAGCATACGCCTACCTATTAACGCCGCCGCCCAAAGCCATGACAAGGGATGCCATTAAGCGCCTTGAAGCCATTAGCGCCTCGGATGATTTAGGCGCTGGGTTTACCCTTGCCAGCCACGACATGGAAATTCGCGGCGCTGGCGAACTGCTTGGCGATGAACAGAGCGGCCAAATGGAAACCATTGGCTACACCCTTTACATGGAGATGCTTGACCGGGCCGTAAAAGCCATCCGCGCAGGCAAAACCCCCAATATCGACGCCCCCTTCAACGCCGGAGTAGAAATAAGCCTCAATCTGCCAGCATTGATTCCCAATGATTACATTCACGATGTCCAGCAGCGGTTAGTGATGTATAAACGCATTGCCAATACCCAAAGTGATGGCGAACTTAAAGAACTGCAAGTTGAGCTGATTGATCGCTTTGGCTTACTACCGGCGCCGCTCAAAAACCTTATCCGCCAAACCAAGCTGCGTCATCGTGCAGAGCAGTTGGGGATTAGTCGCATTGAAGCGGGTGAGACTCGTGGTCGACTGCTGTTTGCCAGCAGCACACAGGTGGATCCCATGACGCTGGTGAAGCTTATTCAAACCTCTCCAAAACACTTCCGTTTAGACGGTGCTGACACCTTAAGGTTTGAATTATCTATGGAAAATGTCGATAAGCGTTTCCAGCAGATCGAAGACCTACTCAGCACACTTAATCAAAAAGTAGCGGCGGCGTAACGCTTGGTGCAAACTTGTACCAAGCCACACACTTTTGGCCACCTCCACGCGCATTAACCGTGTAATAACACACCAGGAACGACCATGAACATTCGCCATACATTCAACTTTTGGGGCCCTACCAGCCTGGCGGTTCTGCTGGCAGCGAGCCTTGCAGGCCCTGCTGTAGCACAATCCTCTAGCGAACCATCAGCCGAAGACAATGCTCAAACATTGAGCGCTGATGCCCTGGACAGCGCAAAACAGGTCGCTGAACGAGACGAACTACCCCGTGGCCACTATCACATACCTGAACGCGGTGATGTGATTGGCGAGCGTTACACCGTGGTAGTGGACAACCCTGATGAGACGCTGATTGATATTGCCCGCAGGCACAACATTGGCTATGAAGAAATCCGCATGGCCAATCCTGATGTAAGCCTTTGGGTGCCCGGCCTAGGTACCGAAGTCGTCATACCTGCCCAGTATCTTCTGCCTCCTGCGCCTCGCGAAGGGGTCGTGGTCAATTTGTCGGAACTACGCCTCTATTATTACCCTGCCAATAATCCTGGGATCGTTGAGACTTACCCCGTGAGCGTTGGCCGGGAAGAGTTCGCCACGCCGGTTGGCATTACTCGCACCACGATCAAGGTAAAGGATCCTGCCTGGGCCCCGCCTGCCTCCATGCGCCGTGAAGCTGCTGCACGTGGTGAGCCAGCGCCTGCCATCGTTCCGCCAGGCCCAGACAACCCATTGGGTGAGCACGCCATTCTATTGGCGATGCCTAGCTATCTCATTCATGGCACCAACCGCCCAGACGGCGTTGGCATGCGCGCCAGCCGCGGCTGCATCCGTATGTACCCTGAAGACATTGCCTCGCTATATGACCGCCTACCCAGCGGCACTCAAGTCAATTTGATGGATGCGCCTTTCAAAGCAGGCTGGGCAGAAGACGGAACGCTATTTGTCCAGTCCTTCCCCCAGTTGGAAGAGAACGTAGGCGACTTTGAGCCGATGCTTAACGCACTAGAGCGGGTAACGGCACTAACAGAAGATGATGTTCAGATAGACCAGGAACAGGTCAAGCGCGCCGTAGAAGCGCCAAACGGCCAGTTCATTGCCCTACATGGCCCTCAGGCTCCGCAGCCTGAACCTGAGCCCGTTGAGCTCTTTAACGAAGTAGAGCTTAGCGCAGCCGTTGCTACGGCAGAAGAAGACGTTTGAGCTGCCAATATTGAGATAAAAACTGAACCAACAAAAAACCCCGCCTAGGCGGGGTTTTTTGCGTAGCTACCTGCAAAACTGCTTGCAAAATAACTACTCACTACATGTAGCAACCGCTGATTAGGCCGAATGGCTTACCAGCAGCACCAAGCAGAATTACTTCTGCATGGAACGCTGGAACATGCGGTTCATTTCTTCACGGTTCTGCTCAGACATCTGCATAGCAGCTTGCGCGTCGCGCTGTGCTTGGTTAGCAGTGTTCATTGCCTGTGAAGCCATGCTGCGAGCTTCTGCAGCGTCAGCCTGTGCAGATTCAGCAGTCATGCGAACTTCTTCCAGTGCACCGGTAGAAGCACAGCCAGCCAGAATTGCCAGAGCAGCGGCAGCAGTAGTCATTTTCAGAGTAGTTTTCAGAGTCATAGTGTTCTCCTTGAGTCGTCCTTGGGTACTACATTAAGAGTATGACAAAGGTAAGGCTACGCACGTTGCTTATGTACACAGCTTAAATTTGTCTACCTGCGGTGCAGGTTCTGTACAGTGACTTGTGCGGTATCGCACGCAAGTCAAACGCTGTTTTATAATAGACCACAGCGCTTGTCTATAGCCACTTGTTTAAAAACTCAAACTTCCTTCAACGGGCCTAGCTTAACGGATCACTACACGAGTGCCAACACCCACCAGTTCTGCCAAGCGATCAATTTGCTCGTTGGTCACGGCAACGCATCCCTGGGTCCAATGATGCCGACCATGAATATCAGGATCCGCGCCGCCAAGACCATGAATGCCGATCGCTCCACCGAGTGCCGTATTTTGCGGCGGATAACCGTGGCGCCGATAGTAATCGAAGTAATGCTCGTAGTCAGCTTGAGAATAAATACCTTTTTCTAACGCCATGCGCGCATGGGGTGGCGTAGGATAATCTATACCCATGAATATACGCCACTGACTTTCGTAATTAAAACGATTGATACGAAACTCACCCAAAGGTGTCACGTTGCCGCCGCGAATACGCTGCGTTTTGGCCCCTGAGCGCCCCAGTGAAATAGGCGCAAACCTTTCCACTAGCGCATTGCCACGGAAGACGCTTAACGTTGCATCTCGATCATCTACCAGCACCCATAATTCATTGCTATGGCGCGGTACGTGGGCACGTGTAAGCAGCGTCTCAATTAAGTCTACAGACTCTGAATAAGCAGGCGCGCTGATAGAAGCGCTGGCAACGGCTGGAAAGCTCAGCGCCATAGCCAAGAAACGGCGACGATTGACAGACATTATGAAAGCTCTCGAAACAAGTTAGCCTGCGGGTGACCGACTAGGCATATCTGGGTGCTGTTATACCTTATTCCCATACCCACTGTCAGTGTTTTCATTACGCATGCGCAACTGTTCATTCGTAACTCATAACGTTATAACAAGTGCTGTGCATTAAACCCCTTGAAACTCTTCAATGCTAGCCATAATGTGGCGTATTTCTGAATTATGCCCCTTCGCTAATGAACTAAAGAACTCCTCTTCAGACTCAACTTTTGCGTGTGAAGCACGATGTTCATAAAGGTCTTGAAGACGTTGGTGGGCAGTGGTCGCAGTCTTCATAGCCTCTTCCAGAGAATAGGCAACTGACTGATCTGCAAGCTTTTCCAACTCGGGAGGCTGAGGAAAATCACTCGAATCGTCAAACCATGTCTCCATCACATCTCGATGTCCCGAGTTATCGTGAAAGAGCTCTTCGAGCCCGATTTTCATTTTCAATTCACGACTGGCCAAATAGGTCAATGCCATTTGTAAACGTTCACTTTCGGCAGCATCAGCCGCATCGCTATACTGACGCGCCATCCGCGCGTGAAAACCCGCCGCCCACTCAACTAAATCTTTAACTTGGTTATAGCGCATCACGATCTCCTTAGCTTGACACTTTTCTCACTCGCTCCCTGCGAGGCCATAGGTTTACCATTCCAGGCTCGTTTCGCGTAAATCACCAATCTCGCGCTTTGCTGCCTGTAAGTTATCCAGTAGTTGCTGACGCAAATCGGATTGGCTGCCCACCGCTATCATGGCAGGATTTTGCACCGCCCGCCGCGCGGCGCCATCGTCACTGTGTAAGCGCTCTAACTGAACTGCCAGCCAATTCAACCAGCTTTCTGGTTGGCTTTTCAAGTCGCGAAGGCGCTGCAACTCCGCTAGGGCTGGCCCCTCCTCTGCAAGCAGTACTCGCCAGCGACTCTCATCTAAACGCGCATGAGTGGTGACCTCACGCAACAATGACTCCAGCGCCAGCTCAAAAAGCGCTAACGCGCCCTCCTCCAGGGCCATCTTTCTCGACAGGGCATGCTCATCATCCCCTGAAGGCAAGGTAACGAGCAGCTCAGCCTGGTAGAGCAACTGATTAGTACGCGAACGAGAACTCACTTACGTTTATCCTCCACGTGCCATTTACCGGCATCAAATGTGGCTTTCCAACCGGTGGCTTTGCCCTCTTCATCCGTCATCACGAACTGCTCTTTGCTCTTACGTGAAAAACGAATCTGAGCAGGACGACCATCTGGATCTTCGCTGGGTGCCTTAAGAATAAAATGATACTTCTCAGGCAGCTCATCGGCATGAGCCTTTAGCTCTTTCACAAGCGGCGGCCGAGTTTCGCGATTTTTGGGAAATTTACTTGCCGCCAGGAACAAACCACTGGCGCCATCGCGCAACACGTAATGGTCATCGACCTTCTGGCATGCCAACTCAGGCATGGGAATCGGATCCATCTTAGGCGGTGCCACTTCGCCGCTTCTCAGCAGTTTTCGAGTGTTTTTACACTCACTATTGGTGCAGCCAAAGTACTTGCCAAAGCGCCCTGACTTCAGTTGCATTTCCGAACCGCACTTGTCGCACTCAATGATCGGGCCATCATAACCCTTAATCTTGAACTTACCGGTCTCCACTTCATGACCGTCACAATCGGGGCTGTTACCACAAATGTGCAGCTTGCGCGTTTCATCAAGCAGGTAGTTATCCATTGCGGTGCCGCACTTGGGACAGCGACGCTTGGCACGCAGCGCATTGGTTTCCGCTTCTTCGCCAGCATCTTCCGCCACTGCCTCTTCACCTGGAATAAGGTCAATGGTGGTTTTACAACGCTCCTTGGGCGGCAAGTTATAGCCACTGCAGCCTAGGAAAACGCCCGTAGACGCGGTACGAATCTGCATATGCCGCCCACAGGTTGGGCAGTCAATATCGGTAGGCACAGGGTCATTAGGCCGCATGCCATCTTCGCTCTCCGCCTTGGCTAGCTCCTCACTAAACTCACTATAGAAGGCATCTAACAGAGCCTGCCAATTGCGCTCCCCTTCAGCGACCTCATCCAGACTATCCTCCATACGGGCAGTGAAGGAGAAGTCCATCAGATCGGGGAACGACTCTTTTAGTCGTTCAGTGACGATATCGCCGAGCTTTTCCGCATAGAAACGTCGATTCTCCAGCTTCACATAGCCGCGATCCTGGATCGTTGAGATAATGGAGGCGTAGGTGGATGGGCGACCAATCCCCTGTTTCTCAAGCTCTTTTACCAGACTCGCTTCGGTGTAGCGCGGCGCCGGTTTAGTGAAGTGTTGCTGCGGGTCGAGCGCTTCCAGGGCCATGGGAGTGCCCTTGGGCAGATCCGGCAGGCTTTGATCTTCATTTTTACCGCTGGGCTTCATGACCCGAGTGTAACCGTCAAACTTCAGCACGCGGCCTTTAGCACGCAGCTCGTAGCCATCTACCTCAACGCTGAGGGTGCTGGACAGGTACTCAGCGGGCGTCATTTGGCAGGCCACAAATTGACGCCAAATTAATTCATACAGCCGCTCAGCATCTCGCTCCATACCGGCCAGGTCTGTCGCCTTACGCTCAACGCTAGAAGGACGAATCGCTTCGTGAGCCTCTTGAGCACTCTCTTTGCTACTGTAGCGATTAGCTGCTGCGGGCAAATAACGCTCACCAAACTCTTCACTGATGTAGGTGCGAGCGCTTTCCACTGCGTCTTTCGACAAGTTGGTCGAATCGGTACGCATATAAGTGATATAGCCCGCCTCATAAAGACGCTGGGCCATGGTCATGGTCTTCTTAACGGAAAACCCTAACCGTCCACTCGCTGCCTGCTGCAACGTGGAGGTAATAAAAGGTGCCGTAGGCTTTGAGCTGGTGGGCTTGTCTTCACGGGAGGTAATCTCAAGCTTGGCTTTCCTCAGCTGTTCGATTCGCTCCAGGGTGTCTTTTTCAGACGTGGGTCGGAAAGCCTTGCCATCTTGCCGTGCCAAAGCAAAACGCACTAGCTCCCCATCTGGCGAAGCCAAATCCGCGTGAACATCCCAAAACTCCTCAGGGATAAACGCACGAATTTCCCGCTCCCGTTCAACGATTAAGCGAACGGCAACCGACTGTACGCGCCCTGCGGACAGCCCACGTGCCACTTTTGCCCATAGCAATGGTGACAGCATGAAGCCTACTACACGATCTAAAAAACGCCGGGCCTGTTGCGCCTCAACACGGGGTATATTCAGCGTTCCGGGGGCTTTAAATGCATCCTGAATGGCATTTTTGGTAATTTCGTTAAATACCACCCGCTTATAGCGATTGTCATCGCCACCAATGGTCTCGCGTAGGTGCCATGCAATGGCCTCCCCCTCGCGATCCAAATCCGTTGCGAGATAGACAGCGTCTGCTT
Organism: Halomonas sp.; assembly: GCF_007692655.1. Classification (GTDB taxonomy): domain Bacteria; phylum Pseudomonadota; class Gammaproteobacteria; order Pseudomonadales; family Halomonadaceae; genus Vreelandella. The sequence continues at coordinate 23,717 of NZ_REBQ01000076.1, read as the reverse complement.
TTTCAGCCAGTTTTTTAAGTTCGGCGACGACTTTCTCTTTGCCGGGCAGCACCTCATAGCGCGCTTCCCAGCCGTTATTCGGGTCAATCCCCATGCGTCGAACTAGCTGATCCTGGCTTTTCTGCTTTTTATACGCTTCCTTCTCTTCCGCCGACATCTTACGCGTCGCTGCGGCCTGGCGTGCGCGCTCCTTGGGGTCGGAGGCTGCCTTACCTGAGCCGCTGGTCGGCAGGTCACGGATGTGACCCACGCTCGACTTCACGATGAAATCGTTGCCGAGATATTTGTTAATCGTCTTCGCTTTAGCTGGCGACTCGACGATGACCAGTGACTTGCCCATAGTGCTCCACTTTCCTAATGCACGAGCTGGCTAGCACGTGCTCTGAATTCGGTGACGTATCGCCGGGATAAAACAGCCCGTCAGAAAGATACGCATGAAAAAATGCGCCTACCCTACCCCAGCCCTTGCCGAAGCGCCAGTAGCAACCGAGTAGCAGTAAGAATCCTTAAATTTCAGACAAAGCGTAGCTAGACACTAGACTGCCACCGGCGTTACGGCAACCCATAAGCGATTAGGAGAAACAAAACGCCCCCACCAGATAGGCGGGGGCGCATTCGCATAATAACCTGATTAACGCTTTTGAGGTGTCTTGCCAGTTTCCCCTGCGTCACTCGCTTTAGATGTGGATTTGGCTTGCTCCTCATCAGCTACTGAAGGTTTAGAAGCGGCTTTCTCTGGCGCCTTAACAGAGGTCAGTTTTTCCGCTGCAGGTGCAGGTGAAGCGCTAGACGATGCAGGCTTTTCTGCTAGCACTTCAGGCTTAGCGGTTTCCGGCTCTGGCTTGGCTGCCGAAACAGGCTTAGCCGATTCCGAAGCTGGTTTGGCTGCCGGAGCAGGCTTAGCCGCTTTCGCCGCTGGCTTGGCTGCCTGAGCCGGTTTAGCTGCTTGCGCCGCTGACTTGGCCGCCGGTGCAGGCTTAGCCGCTTTCGCCGCTGGCTTGGCTGCCGGAGTCGGTTTAGCTGCTTGCGCCGTTGACTTGGCCGCTGGAGCAGGCTTAGTGGCTTTCGCCGCTGGCTTGGCTGCTGGAGTCGGTTTAGCCGTTTTTGAAGCAGGCTTGGCGACTTTTTGAACTGGCTTAGCAGATGCCTGTGCATTGGCGTTAGCAACGTTTGCTTTGGCCGATGGCTTACCCGCTTTCGACCCGGAAGATGATGCCGCTTTCTTCGGTCTTGCCTTATCAAATAGTGCCTTGATCTGCTCAAAACGCTCAGAAGTATGCTCTGAAAGCTCACCACTGGCACCAAACACGTGCTCAAGGTGCTCCACATGAACGTCTATTTCGCTGTTGCTTTGCCCGGCGAGCAAGTCAGGCAATGAGTTCAAGGCTTGATCCCGGTCCAGCTTCAAAATGAAGAACTGCTCACGAACCAAGCGCTTAAATTCACTCAGCTCAATACCCGGCTCAAGCTCTGCCCGTGAGGCGCGCAAACGCTTAAAGTTACGTTCGTCTGTGGCAGGCGCTCCACCAAGCACATATATCAGCGAGCGCATCACCGCTTCATGGGCGCCACCTTGGGCAATTTTTTCACGCAGCGCTTCCTGGCGCTGTTCCACGTAACGACGATGCTCAGGCTCAGCACCTGGACGGCGACGATGTACGTGAGCATCGCCATGAAGACCAACCGCCGCCTGAAGCAACGGCTGACCGTAGATATCCATAAACATTTTTTCAGTGTTGCTATCACGCAGATCACGCATCGCGTTAAGACCCGCAACCAACTGATCAGAGCCAATGGTTTCCAGTGTTTTAAACAGATTATCTTGCGATACCGGATGACGGTTTTTGCGAACCGCATCGGCCATCACCGGCAATGGCACAGACAGCGGGTTGCGATCAGAAAGCAGTTTGTAACCCAAACGAATCGGGTGCATACGACGAATCAAGCGTGCGGCTTCTGGCGTCATCACTGCTTTTAGCCAGGGCTGCAGGAATAACCGATACATACCCAGGTTAATTTCCGAGATGCGTGCTACGGTGGCAAAGCGGCGGTCATCTTCAGGCTTGTGCATGACAGCTTCATCGAGTTCGTCAAAATTACGCGGCGTGAACTCAAGCAAATAATCTCTTTCTAATAGTTCAGCATCACTACGCTTACTGGCCTCGGTCACCGTAGTTTCATACAGGCCCGGCGGCAATACATCGATGTAATCCATATTCGCCGTAAACTCGGTATGCTCTTTACGCGATACGCTGCCAGACACAAAAATACCTAGGTGGCCAGTCGTATCATGCTGGCAATACACGATGGTTTGCTCGTTGGCAATAATATCGTCGTGGTCTTCGTAAAGGTCCCGAATCCAGCCCAACGCCTGTGGCGGAGGGGTAATATCGTCCCCTCGGGAGCAGAACACCACGATAGGTGAGCGCACATTACGTAAGTCAATGCGACGCCCATCACGGGTGACCAGCTGAGCCGTAGATAATCGATTGCCCACAAACAGGTTATCGACAATGTATTGGATTTCTTCACCACCTAATACGACGTGACCGCCCCACCAGCGCTCAAAATCCAGGTAACGACCTGCTTCCGTGTCGATATTGTCATAAAGGTGATACTGTTTTTTCCAATAGGTATTGGCTGGGTTAAGCCGCTCAAAATTCTGAACCAGCCAGGCCCCGTCAAACAGACCATCACCAATGTCGCTGGTCAGCGCGGTAATCCAGCTACCGCCAGCCATACCACCGGTATAGCGCATCGGTGCTTTACCGCGCTCGCCCGCCCAGTAGGATAGCGGCGCACCGGCAATCAAAATAGGCCCAAAGACATCCGGTTCCAAGGCGGCAGCCATCATAATCTGCCAGCCAGCCTGACAGTTGCCGACCACCATCGGTTTCTCAGTCGTCTTAGGATGCAGCTCAATGACGTGGCGTAAAAAAGCAATTTCCGCTTCTACCACATCCTCAACGGTTTGTCCCGGTTCAGGAAACGGCAAAAAACCAATGAAGTAGCAAGGATGCCCAGCTTTAAGTGCCACCCCTAACTCACTGTCAGGCTTGAATCCACCAATCCCTGGTCCGTGACCGGCACGGGGATCCACAACGACGAATGGCCGTTTTTGTGAATCAATCTCCGTACCCTCATGGGGCAATACCCGCAGCAGCTCGTAATTGGTTGGTCGCGGTAACGTTCGCCCATCCACCAACACTTCGGTATCAAACCCTAATACACTGGGCTTGGTTTGCTCCATGTGCTCAAGGTACTGATTGCCGCGTTCGCGCATGACATCAAGATATAAGACGCTGCGCTCGACACTGTCGCGCCAGTAATTAAACGCTGCACGCCCAAACCCGAAGGGATCGAATAAAGAAGCGATCGCCTCGCTGCCAGGGGCATTGGTGTCACCACTTTGCTGCTTCAGCCATTCACTCGTTAAAGCGTTAGCAGGAAGCCAAGGATTGGCGAGAAAGTTCTTGGTTAGAAAATTCTTGGCGAGAAGGTTCATAGGTTCTCCCGTTGGATTGATGCATAGGCACCAGACCCGAAAGCGATGATGCTGCAGTGCAATATAGTTTAGGCTACAACACGCATGGCGTCGATCTTTAACCTAGAAAATTAGTCGTAATGCCACTATAAAAGCCCCGTTTAGGCAGCGTTATAGGTTCAGTGTTAGCATGCTTTGCCCTGGCAATGAAGCATGATGTTGATATTAATATTCACGTCGCAACAGGGCGTTCATTACGAGGTCATTATGTCTTCACCTAAGCTGCTCAATCGCCTCACCTTTCGGCAACTGCAGGTATTCCAAGCGGTTCACCGCCAGCGCTCTTACTCCAGGGCTGCAGAGCAGTTAGGGCTTACCCAGCCCGCCGTCAGTGCGCAAATTCGTCAGCTCGAACAGGCATTAGGTCAAACGCTGTTCAACTATGCAGGCAAGACCCTCCACGCACTTCCGGCGGCCGACACGTTAGCCCATTCAACGCGAGAGATTTTTGGTCAACTGTCGCGTCTACAAATGAACTTATCGGATATTAACGGCAGAATAACCGGGGAACTTAACCTCGCCGCGGTCTCTTCAGCGCAATATGTCGTGCCTTATTTACTTGCCCGCTTTCGTGCCCACTACCCGGAAGTACACGTGCGTTTAAAGGTCTGCAACCGGAGCCAAGCGCTTCAACGACTTAGCGAACAGCAAGATGATTTGGTGATCATGGCAATGGTCCCAGAGGATGATCAATTGGTGGTAATGCCGATTCTCGATAACGAACTCATCGCCGTCGTCTGGCCAGAACACCCTCTGCTCTCTATGCCCGAACCGACACTGGCAGACTTTGCCCGTCATTATGTACTCATGCGCGAACCTGGCTCTGGCGTACGCAACGCGTTTGAACAGATGGCGGCCAACCAACAAGTTGCCCTTCCCCACTGTATTGAATTAGGCACCAACGAGGCTATCAAAGGCGGCGTCATGGCGCATTTAGGCGTCGCAGTACTGCCGCGCCTGGCGGTACAACTTGAGCTTGAGCAGGGGCTGCTTTATGAATTGGGTCTGCCTGATTTTCCTATCCATCGCTCCTGGTGCACGGTGTACGCGCGGGAGCGCTTCCCCACGCCGGTTGCTGAACTCTTTTTAAGCTTTGTGCGCGAACACATACCCGATTACCGCCGCCATTTTCAAGCGCCCTCAACGCCGCTCCCAAGCCATGGCGTAGCCTGTTTACCAATGTTATCGCCATAGCGCTTTAGGATGTCTGGCAGTGTCTTGTTGACAGAGTGATATGTTACATTAGTGCCCATCAGTCAGGTTGGTCGCCTAACCAGCCACGCATCACTTGGCAGTTTTGAAAAAGGTCATAAACCTATTTTCACGGCATGCCGAAAGCACACTAGAGAGGCTCTGTCACTATGAGCAATAACCCCACCCAGCGCGTGTCAAGCGGTGAGAAATACCGTAACGAACACGGTATGTCGGTGATCAAAGACGGTATGAAACAGCGTAAAGAGCAGGCCGATGCCCCTGCTCTAGAGCGCAAGCCGAAGTGGCTTCGAGCACAGATTCCGGGCGGCGAACGGTTTGAGGCAGTTAAAAAGAATGTTGCCACTCACCGATTAAGCACGGTATGCGCTGAGTCCCACTGTCCTAACATGGGCGAGTGCTGGAGTAACGGTACCGCCACCATCATGCTAATGGGATCAGTGTGCACCCGTGCTTGCCGCTTCTGCGCAGTGGACACCGGCAACCCTCAGGGTTGGCTTGATCAAGAAGAGCCTGAGAACACCGCCAAGTCCGTTGAGCTGATGGGGCTACGCTATATCGTTTTAACATCGGTGGATCGAGACGATCTCGACGACGGTGGCGCCACGCATTACGCCAACTGCATTCGTGCGATTAAAGCGCGGACCCCCGAGGTAGTGGTAGAAGCGTTGACGCCGGATTTTGATGGCGAGACAGCCGCCATTGAACGCGTAGTGGATTCTGGTTTGCAGGTATTTGCGCAAAACGTTGAAACCGTTGAACGTTTGACCGCTCGCGTTAGGGATCCCCGCGCAGGCTATCGCAAGACCCTGGATGTGCTTGCTCATGCGAAACGCTATCGGCCTGACATCATCACCAAGACAAGCCTGATGTTAGGTTTAGGTGAAACCGATGAAGAAATTCTGCAAACCTTTGACGATCTACGTGAGATTGGGGTGGATATCGTTACGCTCGGTCAATATTTGCGCCCTACCAAGAACCACCTTTCGGTAGAACGCTGGGTAACGCCCGAAGAGTTTGACCGCTACCGGGAAATTGGTCTGGAAAAAGGCTTTATGGAAGTCCCTTCCGGCCCATTGGTACGCTCAAGTTATCGTGCTGACCGGGTCTTTGAGAAAAATAATCTGGGCTTGGCGTCGCCTGCTTCCGTTCCAGGCCAGCAGCATGAGCCAAACCCAAATATTATCCCTGCGTTAAACGTTGGGTAGATTTACTCTTTTTAACCTTATGCCTTTCTAAGAAATTAACCCTGCAAGGCAGCCGCTATGGATGAAGCACATGGCCATCTATAGCGGCGAAGAGTTATTTTGAGGTAGCAGCTGGCGATTTAGCATGGCGGCAAGGGCCTTGGCCAACTGCTCTCCGACGCGATGATTGCTTGGCAGCTCAACCAGGTCAGCCAGCCTTGCCATGGGCATCCCGGCATAACCGCAAGGGTTGATGCGCAAAAAAGGGCTTAGATCACCATCCACATTCAGCGCCACGCCGTGAAAGCTTGCCCCCCTCCGAATGCGTAAACCCAGCGATGCGATCTTAGCCTCGCCTGCCTCAGTGGTTACGTACACTCCCGGCGCATCGGGCCTGGCACGGGCGCTGACACCATAGCTACCTAATACATCGATGACTGCGTTTTCCAACGCAGTCACCAGGTCACGCACACCAATATGGCTGCGCCGTACATCCAGCAGAGGATACAGCACCACCTGCCCAGGACCATGATAGGTGACCTGACCACCCCGATCAGTATGCACGATCGGGATATCTCCAGGCATCAGTAAATGCTCGGGCTTACCCGCCTGCCCCTGAGTAAACACTGGGTCGTGTTCCACTAACCAGAATTGATCTGGCGTCTCAGAATCCCGCGAATCTGTTAACGCACGCATTGCCTCCCATACCGGCAAATACGCTTGACGCCCCAGATCATAAAACGCTATTGGCGCTGTGGCATCCACGCTTATACCACCATATGGACACGGCCCGTGGCTTTGAGATCTTCAAATAGCTCTTTAATTTGCTGCTCTCCAGTGGCCCGAATCATCACCCGCACCGATTGATAGCGACCGTTACGGCTATCAACTACCTGCATAGTCGTTGCATCAAAATCCGCGGCATGACGCACAATCACTTGGCAAACGCTTGCGGGAAAATCCTCGGCGGCATCACCAACAATTTTTAACGAGTAATCACAGGGAAAGGTGATTTTGGGCGGCTCTTGAGCCGCCGGTTGGCGCAAGTCGCGCAAGCCCTTTTTCGGAGCGCTTTTTTTCATAGCAAGCTCGCTCTCTCCAATATCAAACTGAGTACCCATAGAACGCTGAGCAATTAATAAGCCAATCAACAACCCTATTAACTGATCGCTTAATCCGTAAAGTTGCTAATCAAACCGCTAAAGAAGCGCCGCACTTGATCAAACAAACGCTTAAACAAGCCGCCCTCTTCAACACTTTCCAATGCCACTAAACGACGCTCGCCTACTACCTCGTCCCCCAAATGCACTTCCAGGGTGCCAATCTCGTCACCCACTGCAATTGGTGCCTGAAGATCCGAGTCAATGTTCAAACGTGCGCGCAGCTCTTCATTTCGATTACGCGGCAGGGTCATAAAGACCTCTTCATCGACACCGACGCGCAATTGGTTAATATCGCCGCCCCAAACACGAGGGGTTGCCAACACGGCTCCTCGCTCATACAGTTTGGTGGTTTCATAAAAACGGAAACCATAGCTAAGCAGCTTTTGTGTCTCCTGAGCGCGTGCCTCTTCTGAACTTGTCCCCATTACCACTGACACCAAGCGCATGTCGTCGCGCTTGGCTGAAGCAACGAGCCCGTAACCAGCTTCGGTTGTCCAGCCAGTCTTAAGCCCATCAACCGTTGGGTCACGCCACAGCAAACGGTTGCGGTTGGGCTGGTCGATACCGGCAAAAGAGAAGGTGCGCTGGGAGTAGATAGCGTAATGCTCGGGGTAATCATTAATAATGTATTGCGATAACAACGCCATATCACGCGCAGTTGAATAGTGGTTATCGCCCGGTAAGCCGGTAGCATTTTGGAAGTTCGTGTTATGCATGCCCAGCCGCGTCGCGTGCTGGTTCATCAGATCAGCAAACGGCGCCTCACCGCCCGCCAAATGCTCGGCGATCGCCACGCTGGCATCGTTGCCAGACACAATGATGATGCCGTGCAGCAAATCATCGACCGAGACTTGATCGCCAACCTCGATGAACATTTTTGAGCCGCCGGTACGCCAGGCATTCTCACTAATATTGATCATATCGCTAAGGTTAATGGTGCCACGATCAAGTTCGCGCTCAACCAGATAAGCGGTCATCAGTTTAGTAAGACTTGCCGGCGGCAGACGCTCATCTGCATTATGCTCCGCCAGTACCCGGCCGCTATGCGCATCCATAAGTATCCATGAACTTGCCGCTAGCTGAGGCGCAGCCGGAATAATGGTTTGCGGCTGAGGAACGACGGGCTGAGGAGCCGGCTGAGCTATGGCAGGCAAGGTAACGGTTGCCATGGCAACAAAAAGGCACAGCCGTGCGGAGCGGCTAACGGAGGTAAACACGTTCATAACATCAGTCTCACTTACTTGAAAGCTTGCTTGCAAAAAGTAGCGGCGCGGAAAACCGCGCCACATGAAATAACATGGGTATGAATTATCGCACAACAAAGACTTGGGGGAAGCCCGCTTGGCGAAGCGCTTCACGTGCTTGAGACTCTTGCGCTGGCGCAATGGGACCCACTTGAACACGGTATACATCAGCATCATTCATTATACGCACGGAATGCGGCTGCTCACCTTCCAAACGCTGCTGTAACTGCTGCGCCCCTTCGGAATTTCCTAACGCGGCAATTTGCAAATACATGGCATCACTTGAGGCCACCGCCTGCGCCGCTGACGCTTGAACAGGGGCGGACGATGCTGACGCAGACTGTTGCGGAGCTGGCCTGGACGAGGATGAGTCTGTACTCGCTACCGACGTTTGTCGTGGCGCCTCTGAAGGCGCACTCGAGCCTCTGCCACGCTCGGCAAGCCAGCGCTCCGGATCAATCGCCTCGACTTTGACAGGCCCCGTTCCGTCATCAAGGAAACCTAAGCGCGCAGCCGCAGCGTAAGAAAGATCAATTTCCCGATCACTATGGAAAGGGCCCCGATCATTCACTCTTACAATGACCGACTGACCATTATCCAAACTGGTTACTCGAGCATAGGTAGGCAGCGGTAGCGAACGGTGTGCTGCCGACATTTTATACATGTCGTAGATTTCACCGTTTGAGGTGGCGTAGCCGTGAAATTTTTCACCGTACCAAGAGGCGGTACCACGCTTTGCGTAGCCCGAGGCATCCGGCAACACGTGGTACGTTTGTCCCCACACTTCATAGGTTGAGCGATTGCCGCCCCGGGAAAGCGGCTCAACTCGAGGCTCTGCATCGGGCACTTTGGTAACATCCGGTGGCTCAAGGGGGTAGGCATCCCCACTCATGGCATACCGGCCACCACTCGTGCTCGCTGCCGTTGAGGCAGGTGGTGTTGTGGTTTGTTGAGTGCTGCTGGGAGCCTCACTGCGCTGTGTTTCATTACTGGCACAACCACTAATCAACGCTAACAAAGTAATTAAGCCACCCGCCCTCTGCATTCTTGTAAGCCGGGTCCTTGTCAGCCGGATTGTTGTCAGAGTCCTCATGCTTCTTCCTCATACTGCTCAGCAATCGCTTCCGCCAATTCCGCAACGGCCATGGCATAGAGATGGCTATGGTTATAGCGAGTAATGACATAAAAATTAAACTCGCCAATCCGGTAACGGGTCTCACCATCGGCAAATTCAAGCGCTAATGGAACTACCCTTAATTCATCGTCTAATGGCTCAGTGGCTTCAACCCCATGCTCGGCAAGCTGTGCAGCCGTGACAGTAGGTGTAGACGTCTGATTGAAAGAGAGCTCGTTGAAAAGCCCTTCTGGCAATTGCTCAGGACCCGTCGCCTGATGATAAATAGCGGCGTCAGGTTTCCAGCCATGCTCAGCAAAATAGTTCGCTACGCTGCCGATGGCATCCACTGGATTCTCCCACAGATCACGAATCCCATCGTCATCAAAATCAACCGCATAGGCCTGATAGCTGGTAGGAATAAACTGGGGATATCCCATTGCCCCGGCATAGGAACCACGCAACTCAGTGGGGTCTACCTGCTGCTCATAGGCGATGCGCAAAAATGCGGCAAGCTCGCCGCGAAAAAAACCGCCTCTTACCGGGTGATGAAATGCCAGAGTAGCCAGCGAATCAAGTACACGGTGCTGGCCTTTGTGACGCCCGTAGTAGGTTTCGACGCCAATAATAGCGGTAATGATTTCAGCCGGCACCCCGTAAGTAGACTGGGCTCGATGCAGGGTGTCTGCATGTGCCTGCATAAATTCAACACCCTCCTCGACACGCTGATCGGTCATAAAAATAGCGCGATACTCATGCCACTGTAGACGCCGCTCAGCGGCCCCTTCCATGGCATCTAACACCCCTTGCGTAAAGCTAGCTTGCCCTAAAGTGTCGATCAGCCACTCCTCAGGCATTCCCTGCTCCACCAATTCATCCATCAGCGCTTTGGTATCAGCGTTCTGCAGTGGAGAAAAGTGCTGTTGAGAAGTCTCATCAGCGGAAAATGCAGGCACTGCCCAGCACATCAGTGCTGCTAGTAAACAGCAGCTTGCCTTCCTTTGGACCTTGTTCATTTCTCCACTCCTGAGCTATTAATTCTAGAATTTTTCTCTCTAGAACCATCCATTCCTAAGGTCTCTATCCCCAAGGGCACTTCGCGAAGGCACGGATACCGGGCGATTCGCTGATGCCAAATGGGCAAGTTTGCTTTAGCGCGAAAGCAGCCGCCGATGGGCATGTATCGACATGAGAATACCGAAACCGGCCAGCAAGGTCACGCTTGAGGTGCCCCCATAACTGACTAACGGCAGCGGTACGCCAACCACCGGCAAAATGCCGCTCACCATGCCCATATTGACAAAGACATAGATAAAAAACGTTAAAATGATACTGCCTGCGACCAAGCGCCCAAAGGTGTCTTGAGCGGCGCTCGCCATCCAAATTCCACGGCTTACAATCAAGAGGTAGAGACACAGCAGCGATAGCATGCCCACTAAGCCAAACTCTTCCCCCAGCACGGCAATAATGAAGTCGGTATGGCGCTCAGGCAGAAACTCCAACTGGGACTGAGTGCCTTCAAGCCAACCTTTGCCCCATAGGCCTCCGCTGCCAATCGCGGTAGTAGATTGAATAATGTTCCACCCTGAACCCAAAGGGTCGCTTTCAGGGTTCAAAAACGTCAATACCCGTTGGCGCTGGTAGTTGTGCATATTTACCCACAGCGTTGGAATCGCCGCCGCGCCCAGCACACAAATAAACCCTATTAACTTCCATGACAATCCCGCTAAAAGCACCACAATGATGGCTGCACTGGAGATGAGTAGCGAGGTGCCCAAGTCCGGCTGAATGGCAGTAAGCACAACCGGCACGCCAATAATGACCGCGCAAACGGCTATATCGCGCAGTCGAGGTGGCAATTCGCAGCGATTAAGATAGGCGGCCACCATCAAGGGAGCCGCCAGTTTCATCATTTCTGAGGGCTGAAAGCGGATGACACCGGGGATAACCAGCCAGCGCTTGGCCCCCATACCTACATCGCCCACCAGCTCAACGGCCACTAACATCGCAACGCCAAACAAATAGGCAAGCGGTGCCCAGCGTAAAAAGGTGGAGGGTGTAAATTGGGCGATGATCACCATACCCACAAGCGCTATACAAAAGCGCACGCTCTGAGCGATAACCGCATCAATTGATTGGCCGGAAGCGCTGTAGAGGACAATTAAACCGCTGCTCATCAGTACCAGTAACAAACCGAGCAGCCAGGGGTCAATATGAATTCGCTCCCAGATGCTTTTGCGGCGAGCGATACCACTATCAGGCGGGCGTACAGGGTAGCCACGCATCGAACGGGCTATAAAATGCCAAGGCATGGCTTAGTTGCCCTCCACGTTGGCATTATCTTGCTCTAGCACACCGCGCACATCTTCTACATCTGGCGCTTCTTCCTTCAGTAGCCAAGCATCCGTCATAGCGCGGGCCAAATGAGCAGCGTGGGTACTGCCACCACCGGCATTTTCGACAATGACAGACACCGCAATTTGGGGGTTTTCTAGCGGTGCAAACGCCATAAACAGGGCATGATCTCGTAGCCGCTCAGCCAGTTCATCGGCGTTATAACGCTGGTCCTGTCCCAGTGAAAAAACCTGAGCGGTACCCGACTTCCCGCCCATACGATATTCAAGGCCCACCCCTGTACGGCGAGCGGTTCCTTCATGGCCAGTCATCACCTTCTCCATGCCACTGAATACGCGATCCCACCAGCCTTCATTGGCCAGTACGATATCGTCTAACGTATCCGGTAAATCACGTGGAACGGGGGTATCACCAATCTGGTGGGCCAGCCGGGGTTTGACCCAATGACCACGATTCGCTAGCGCTGCTGTGGCACTCGCCAGCTGTAGCGGGGTAACTTGCCAGTACCCCTGCCCAATGCCTACCGATAGCGTTTCGCCAGGGTACCAAGGCTGGTTAAAACGGCCGCGCTTCCAATCACGCGATGGCATCAATGCCGTGCTCTCCCCCTGGACGTCATGGGCAACGCGCTTACCAAAACCAAAGTTACTCATCTGTTCGTGTAAGTTATCAATGCCTAAATCATGTGCAAGGGTGTAGTAGTAGGTGTTATTGGAGACTGCAATGGAGCGCTCCATATCCACGCGACCATGCCCCCAGCGCAACCAGTTACGGTAGCGGCGAGAGTCGTTAGGTAGCTGATAGAAGCCAGGGTCATTGATGGTGCTATCAGGAGTGATGACACCCTCCACAAGACCTGCCAAGGCTAAAAAGGGTTTAATCGTTGAACCCGGTGGGTAGTGGCCGCGAATTGCTCGGTTAAATAGTGGCAGATCAAGGTCTTCCTGCAACGCTCGGTAAGAAGCAACGTCGATCCCGGTCACAAACTGGTTACTATCAAACCCCGGGGTCGATACCATCGCAAGTATCTCGCCGGTGTCCGGCACAACCGCCACGATTGAACCACGCCGACCATCCAGCAACTCATAGGCTAGCATTTGCAGCGACCTATCCAGCGTCAACGTCACGTTTTTACCGGGCACCGGGTCGGTTCTACCTAGCTCTCTCAATACCCGTCCACGGGCATTGGTTTCGACTTTACGCAAGCCGGCTTGACCGTGCAGCTCTTCTTCGTAAAAGCGTTCAATCCCGGTTTTGCCGATAAAGTGCGTACCTGCGTAACGGCCAGCGTCCAGGGTCTGCATCTCTTCAGCATTAATTCGTCCCACATAGCCTAATGCATGGGCCATTACTTCTGCATCCGGATAAAAACGCAGCGGCTGAGCCTCGACTTCCACCCCCGGCAAACGATGGCGGTTGACCGCGAGCCGAGCGATTTGGTCTTCATTAAGATCGCTGGTAAGAAGCGCTGGTTGAAATGGCCGCTGACGTTGCCGGGAACGCACATTGAACGCCTCAATCTCTTCTTCAGGCAGCTCAAGCAGCTCCACCAACAAGGCTAAGGTTTCATCCAGGTTATCGACGCGTTCACGGACAAGGGTCAAATTATAGGTAGGCCGATTTTCGGCTAGCAGCACGCCGTTACGGTCATAAATCAATCCACGATTGGGAGGCAGTGGCTCAACCCTGACACGGTTATTTTCAGATCGGGTGCTGTATAAATCGTGCTGGACCACTTGCAAATAGATCAAGCGCCCCATTAGTAAGCTTGCGAGCGTCATCACCAATAACACTGCAAGTAGTGCTCTAACACGAAAAATACGCAGTTCTTGCTCGGAATTTTTTAGCGTATTTGGGCGCTTGAGCATGGCAACGGTGACTCTCAAAACAAAATAATGAACGCAGCAGGCAATGAAATGTGATTGCTCACCTTTCAGCCATTAACGGTGATAAGGATGACCCACCAGCAATGTCCAGGCTCGATAGAGTTGTTCGGCCAGGATAATGCGCACCAGAGGATGCGGCAGTGTCAGTGGAGAAAGTGACCACGTTTTTTCAGCCATCGCTGAAAGAGATGGTTCAAGGCCATCTGGCCCCCCCACCAATAACACAATATCCCGACCCGTCATCCGCCAGGCCTCAGCCTCTTGGGCAAGATGCTCGGTTGTCCAGGGTTTACCTTTAACTTCTAGCGCCACGATATATTCGTCGCCACGCAGCTTATCGCGAATACGCTGAGCCTCGAGAGCCCGCGCCTTAACGATATCTGCATTCTTGCCCCGTTGACCGAGCGGAATCTCTTCTATATCGAGATGAAAATCTTTAGGCAGCCGTTTGCGGTAGGTTTCGACACCCTCTTCTACCCAGGCAGGCATTTTGGTGCCCACCGCTAACAGCCTAATTTTCATGACATGCTTGCCCGCTCATGAAAGCGTTCAAGTGTTTCTTTAATGACACCAGAGTCGTTAGGTAGGTCAGCCCATAGCCGCTCCAGATCATACAGTACCCGAGCTTCAGGCATCATCACATGCACCACGATATCGCCTAGGTCGACCAGCACCCAATCGGCGTTGTCGCCGCCTTCAACCCCTAACGGCCCAAGGCCGGCAGCCTTGGCTTTTTCCACTACGTTTTGCGCAATGGCCGCCACATGCCGAGTGGAGGTTCCACTGGCAATCAGCATGAGGTCGGTGACCTCGGTTAATTTGGCAACATCTAACTGCGTAATGTCACGTGCTTTGAGCTCTTCTAGCGCGTCAACCGCTAGGCTTTTCAATTTATCGATGTGCATGACTCCTAAAGACAACCTCGTTCGGTAATCGGTCAATAAAGCCGGCCATTGTAACGGCTTCTTTGCTGACTGCCAGCGCTATTCGCGATGCTGATAAAGTCCGTAATGCTCAATCGCCTGTTCAACTGGCTCTGGCAGCAAATAGCGGACACTTTTGCCTGCTTCAAGACGCTCACGTATGTAGGTAGCAGAAATTGCCATAAGAGATGGCAGTTCCAGCGTCAAATATCCCCCACAGGGCCGCTGCATCAACTTTTCTACGCTATCGACTGCACGCGTCTCAACCAGTTCCATTAATGAAGCAGGTAGAGGGTCGTTGTAGCCCGGGCGAGCGATAACCACCAAGTGGGCAAGTGTAAATAGTCGCTCAGGCTGATGCCACTGGGTAAGCTTTAAGAAAGCGTCAAAGCCAATCACCATGACTAAGCGCGCCTGATCCCCGTATTCAGCCCGCAACTCCATGAGCGTGTCTACGCTATACGAAGGCCCTTCACGCCGCAGCTCTCGATCATCGCAGATTAATCCTGGCGTCTCCCCAATGCCGGCTCTCAACAGTGCTAAGCGCTGCTGGGCAGACACCTGAGGCTGCCCCCGCAAAGGCGGTTGCTGAGCGGGTATCATATGTAACTGATCTAACGCTAAGGCTTCGTAAAGTTCCACCGCACTGCGTAAATGTCCTAAATGAACAGGATCGAATGTGCCACCCAGCATGCCGACCCGAGGCACATGGCTACTCATTCGACCACCTCTTCAGCTCCAAGCATTACTCGTCCAGGCATTACTCGCGCACCTGACCATCACCAAAAACCACGTACTTCTGTGAGGTTAGGCCTTCCAATCCCACCGGGCCACGGGCGTGAAGTTTGTCCGTCGAAATCCCTATTTCGGCACCGAGCCCATACTCAAAACCATCGGCAAAACGGGTAGATGCATTAACAATCACTGAACTGGAATCAACTTCTGCCATAAACCGCCGAGTGAGAGAGTAATCCTCAGTGACAATGGCATCGGTATGGTGAGAGCCATAATGCTCAATATGAGCGATCGCCTCATCAATCCCCTCGACAATTTTGATTGCCAATACCGGCGCCAAGTACTCGGCGTGCCAGTCCTCTTCGCTGGCAGCCACTACCTGAGGCAGCAGAGCTTGAGTACGCTGGCAGCCACGAAGCTCTACCCCATGTTGGCCATACGCGCGAGCCAGCTCGGGTAATAGCAGGTCAGCAATGGGCGCATCAACCAGCAACGTCTCCATCGTATTGCAGGTGCCGTAGCGATGCGTTTTTGCATTAACGGCGATCGCTAGCGCCTTGGCAGGATCAGCGGTTGTATCTATATAAACGTGACAAACGCCATCCAGGTGTTTAATCACCGGTACGCGAGCATCCCGGGAAATGCGCTCAATCAATGACTTACCACCACGGGGAATAATGACATCGACATATTCCGGCATGCTGATCATTTCACCCACGGCGGCACGGTCGATGGTGGCGACTACCTGCACACTTCCCGCAGGTAGTCCCACATCCGCCAACCCCGCCTGGATGCAGGCACTAAGCGCAGCATTTGACTCACTTGCCTCTGAACCACCCCGCAAGATACAGGCATTGCCAGACTTCAAGCTTAAACTGGCAGCTTCCAGCGTTACATTGGGACGAGATTCATAAATAATACCAATAACACCTAGCGGGACACGCATTTTACCCACTTGAATACCGCTGGGCCGATAGCGCATATCACTCACCTCACCCACCGGGTCTGGCAAGGCAGCCACTTGGTGCAGACCATTAATCATAGCGTCTATACGCGACTCGTTTAAGGCCAGACGGTCCAGCAGCGCACTCTCTAGGCCGCTTTCTTGACCGCGTTGTAAATCAGCGGCATTGGCTTCTAAAATTTTTCCACGCGCTTGAGCTAAACGCTGTGCTATGGCCTCAAGAGCGCGGTTTTTCAGCCCAGTGTCTGCACGGCGTAGTTCGCTTGCCGCCCGACGAGCAGCCTTACCCAGCGCCTGCATGTAGGCCGGCACATTACCATCAGATAAGTGCTGAAGGGACTCGTCTTGGAACGGTGTTAAAACGCTCATGCTGTCTCCATGCGTTATCGTAAATAGTGTCAATGGTACCTCAGGAGGTACTTATGGCGGTTAAAGCGATTAGAATAACCCTACTCAAGGTGGATAGACGCGGTAACACAGCCATCCTTGAGGTTTAAACTTTTGCTATGCCATTTCAACGTTATACTGAGGATAATTAAGCCACTAATGTGTGTCGTGTTAGGATACTTTCGGTTATTCAGGATGAATAGTAGGCCACCATGCAAAGTAAATACAAAATCCGCCTGCTAAGGGCTAATCTTTTAGCCGCTGCCGTTGCCTTGGCGTTATGGACTCCGGCTACCAACCCGACCACAGCGCTGGTGCTTTGGCTCTCTGTTGGCTGGCTATTTATCACCGCGTTAATGCTCGACTTCAGCCACCGGCGCTCCCGTGGCCGCCCTTGGCAAGCGTTACCGGGCGTGCTGCTGGTGGGTCTAATCGCCGTTGCGCCTGAGCGGCACGGCATTTTAATTTGGGCTTGGGCTGCCATGTTGATGCTACCTCAAAAAAGCTGGGTAGTAGCCTTTAATCTTTGCGCAGCGCTGATTAGCACCGTGATGCTGGCACCGTTTTTGAATGCCCCTGAATTTACGCTGTTACTTTCCTCAATGACCATCCTCAGCCTGCTTGCTTTATCACGTGCACAGCAGTTAATCGATATCAACGGTTCCATCCGCCAACGCCTTCGTTTGATTCCTGGCCTGAACCTATGGGCCGGTGAACAACTACTACGCGATATTGCCAGAGAGCAGACGCGCTGTGAACGTGAAGGGATCCATGGAGAAGTATTTATCCTACAGGTGAAGCGTCACCAGCTTTGGCCAACGGCGCATAAATTATGTGAATTAACCTACGATTTCGAAAATGTCTATCGCTTAAATGGCAATACGCTTGTCACTCTAATGCTTTCACGCACGCCGCAAGAAGCTGCCGAACGGCGCCATCTATTGCTCGCTGGCCTGCCTGAAAACACGGCAAGTGAATACCTGGAACTAATGCATATAGAACCTGAGACACTGACAGTGCTGGGTATGAGCAAACTGCCGACTGAAGGCGTGCGAGAGACGACATGACTGAGCATCACATATCCAACCGCTTAATGACGCTCGCCCATGGCTCAAGTATTGTCGTCATGATCGGCTATACGCTATGGCTGTATGCCATGGGCGAATATCGCGATTTGCTCATCCCCACTTTTACGACTCTACTGCTCGTCGCAGCACTTCTGATGCACATGGGGCAAGGCCTTAAAACCTATTTACCAAGCATTATATTGCTTTGCTGCATCTATTCCGTCGTGCTTGGCGCCTTCTATTATCAGCCTCACGTATCGCTTATCTGGCTGGGTTTACCGATTACCGCAGCCTTCTTGCTGCTACCATTGGGGGCAGCTGTGTTAGTGAGTATTGCTGCTGGGCCGGTATGGTGGTTTCTCCCAGGTTTAGCTACCGCCCCAGCCGCTATAATGGTGGGCTACATCGCTTTAACGCTGCTACTCGCCCTACCACGCTGGGAGCATGCGCGACGCAGAGCTCTGCTGCGCGCAACAGATCCCAACGACAGTGAGTGTAATGCTTACCATATCGATACCCTAAAAGAGCGCCTACATAACGAATACCAGCGCGCGGCAATGCTTAACCAGAAATTGGCGGTATTGGTATTACACCTACCGCAGCTAGATATGGCTGAAGAGCAGTTTGGCCACCGAGCACAGATAGCGCTGCTAGAGGCTTTATGCAGCGAAGTGAATAGCCGCTGTCGGGATCATGACTTACTGGGCCGAGCCGATAAAGCCACGTTTTGGCTTGTCCTTCCGGATACCAGTGAGAGCGGTGCATTATTAGTCCGCGAGCGTTTACAGAGAGCCCTCTCTCAGCGGGTACTGGTTGAAACTGGCCACCTTGAGGTACGCATCGCTGCATGTTTACCTATTCGCACAGAAAGCTTCGCGTTTTATGTTAAGCGGCTTGAGGCACGTGGCCTTGCCTTGGCCAACGTTTAATAAGCAGTTGTCTATTCCTTCTATGCTGAGCTGGAGATGCTTGTGCAGCTTGCCGATACGCTCTATTCCTTAACACTATCTCCCACGATGCTGGTGTGTTTGGTTTTAATCATCGCCTTATTGGAATCGCTGGCACTGGTGGGCTTGCTGGTACCCGGTGTTGTACTTATAACCACCGCGGCATCTCTGGCGGGGCATCAAGAGGTTGCGCTGGCATGGCTAGTTGGCGCGGCTTTTATCGGCGCTATTTTAGGGGATAGCATTAGCTTTACGTTAGGTTATCGCCATGGTGATCAAGTCACTAAACGCTGGCCTCTTGCGCAGCACCCTGAATGGCTGGCGCGTGGATCACGCTTCTTCGATCGATATGGCATTTCTTCAGTTTTTATAGGCCGTTTTGTTGGCCCGG
Organism: Halomonas sp.; assembly: GCF_007692655.1. Classification (GTDB taxonomy): domain Bacteria; phylum Pseudomonadota; class Gammaproteobacteria; order Pseudomonadales; family Halomonadaceae; genus Vreelandella. Next base: position 4,598 of record NZ_REBQ01000076.1, on the reverse strand, counting down.
TCAGGCCCATTATCCCTCTGGTGGCAGGAATGATGTACATGTCACCGCGCACCTTCGCATGGGCCAACGTGGGGTCGGCAGCGCTCTGGGCACCCGCCTATGTGCTACCCGGTTACCTGCTTGGACGTGCCTGGCAACACCATTTGGATCTCCCCCCGGGACTTGAAGCTGCGCTGGTGATACTCGCCGCCATTATTGTGGTATTGGCCGTGGTGTTTTCATGGGGACGACAACAGGCCACCCGCAAAGGAAGGCTTTACCGCATCATTGCCGGTAGCATTCGCAGGCTGCCGTGGTTGCGCCGACCATGGTTAGTCATGAGCCAGTCAGGTGAGGTGCCGCTGGCCTCACTGCTGCTGTTGGTGATTGCATTGGGCAGCCTTTCAGGCTGGACGCTGCTCGTCACTGCCCATCATGGCCCATTAGAAATGGATCTGCTTGTTCAACGGCTTTTCGAGTGGTTGCAAAATGATCTGCTCTATTCAGTAGGTATTATTTTTGCTCGAGTGGGTGATACCTACGGCATCATCGCCCTGATACTGCCTTGGGCACTATGGATGTTGGTTCGCAAAAGGTTTGATGCACTACTGCATTGGAGTGGTGCCTTGGCGAGCATCGCGCTGCTCAATACGCTAGGCAAGGCTTTATTTGCCCGCCCCAGACCTGAAACACCGGAGTACTTAACGGGGTCTTTCTCTTACCCCAGCGCGCATACCTCTACAGCCGTGGTGCTATGCGGCTTGGCAGCGGCTTTTATCGCGGCTGAAATATCCCACAAAAGGCGCTTTTGGGCCTACTGGGTGGCGCTTGCGTTAGCACTGCCCATGGCACTTTCCCGCCTGATGATTGGCGTTCACTGGTTTAGCGACCTGGTCGGAGGGGCGTTACTGGGCATGATTGTCTGTGCGCTCACCATGCTTCATTGGCAGCAGCAGCCAAGGGCCAGTTTACGTCCTTGTCCTTGGCTGCTGTTAGGCATTGCATCGCTGGTACTGGTCAGCGCTCGGGTCGGTTTTTTACCGCCTGTTTAGAGGATGACGAACGGCCTAGATTAGCCAAGGGCAAGCCACAGGCCTACCCCGATCATCAAGGTACCTGCAATGCGATTAAGTAAACGCACGTTGCCACTTTTGCCTAATACACTGCGGAGTGTTTTTCCGCCCGTGGCGTATACCAGCATACTGGCAAACTCAATCGTTAATATCACAGCGATTAATAGGCTGAGCTGGATGCCAAGGGAGCGGCTACTATCCAAGAACGGCGGCAGCAAGACCATAAAAAATGCCCACCCTTTTGGATTGGCAACCGCCGTCACAAACCCCTGCAACGCAAGCTGAAGGCGACTCGCCGGAGGGCCCGCATTCAATTCATTGGGGATCGCCATACGCCCACGTGAGCGCCACATCATGATACCTAAATAACCCAAATAGCCACCGCCCACCCATTTGAACAGTGCAAACAGCTCAGGGTGACGAAGCATCAGCGCAGCAACGCCCGCCCCTGCTGCTGCAGCTACTAAGCCCACCCCTATGAGCTCACCCATCATCATCCACAGCGTGCGCTTAACGCCCTGAGTCATCCCCAGCACCATGGCAAGCGTCATACACATGCCAGGGGTGAGAGAGACAAACAGAAAGGTTGGTACAAAGACAGACAGCATGGCCCACGACATCATCTACTCGTCATCCTTTACCGAGCTGGGACTAGCGGCGCCGTCGACCTCACCCCAGCGAGGCACGAGCGTATGCTCAATGCCTAACTGGTTAAGAATACGAGCCACAATAAAATCAATCAGATCATCAATGCGTTGCGGACCATGATAAAAGCCTGGGGCGGCGGGTAAGATCACCACGCCTAACCGACTCAGCGCCAGCATGTGCTCAAGATGGATAGGTGAAAGCGGGCTTTCACGGGGCACCAGCACTAATGTTCTGCGCTCCTTAATAGCCACATCTGCAGCCCGCTCGATGAGGTTATTGCTGGCCCCCGTGGCGACCGCAGAGAGCGTGCCGGTAGAACAGGGGCACACGACCATCGCCGAAGGCGCACCGGACCCCGAGGCCACTGGAGCCATCCAGTCTTCACGTCCGAAGCAGCGGATTTGACCTGGCTGTGCCCCACTTCGCTCGCTCAGCGCTTCGACTAAGCGCTGCGGCTGAGCCGGCAGTGAAAAGGGAGTTTCTGTAGCAATCACCATATGGGCAGCTTTAGAAATCATTACCCACACCTCATGGCCTGCATCCACCAATACATCAATCAGGCGTAGTCCATACTGCGCCCCCGATGCCCCAGTGAGCGCCACGGTAATCGGCTTTTTGAAGGCTAGTTTTGCAGTACTGTTATCAGTCAACAATTACCCCTCCTGGGCTATGGTTAAGGCGGCAAGCAAACGCTCATGCACGCCTGCAAATCCACCGTTGGACATCACTACAATACGGTCTAACGGTGTCGCTTGAGCAACGACCGCATCCACTAATGTAGTGATATCGCTATATAGATGGGCATGCGCGCCCTGAGTGGCCACTAGCTCTTCCATCGACCAATCAAGCCCCGCAGGTTGAAACCAAAAAACGCTATCAGCATCAGCCACACTCTCGATCAACCGTTCGCGCAGCGCCCCCAGTCGCATCGTATTCGAGCGTGGCTCAATCACCGCGAGCAAACGTCCTTTAGTGGTGGCTGCACGCAGCCCCTTCAATGTGGCGGCAATCGCGGTCGGGTGATGAGCAAAATCGTCGATAACTTGAATACCGTTGATTTCGCCACGCACCTCCTGGCGTCTCTTGGGCGTTTCGAAACGGGACAGCGCCGCACAGCCCCGGGCTAAATCAACGCCACATAGATGAGCAGCGGCCAGTGCACCCAAGGCGTTGCGAGCGTTGTGTTCACCGGTAAGTGCCCACTCCACGACGCCATCTTCCTCAACGCCAGGCATGCCACCACAGTGAATCACCTGAAAGCGGCTGGCATCGTCGCGTTCTAGCTTAAACTGCCATTCGCTGGTGGATTGAGCGCCGAAATATTCAACCGGGGTCCATGACCCCTGCTCCAGAACACGCTCAAGTGCTGGCTGCTCATCTGCCACTAGCAAGTGCCCCTGGCTGGGCACGGTGCGTACTAAATGATGAAACTGGCGCTCAATGGCGGCTAGGTCAGGAAAAATATCGGCGTGATCGAACTCAAGATTATTTAGTATCGCAATATGTGGGCGATAGTGAACAAATTTGGAACGCTTATCGAAAAAGGCGGTGTCGTATTCGTCAGCCTCCACCACAAAAGGCGCCTGGGGATCGCCTATACGAGCTGACACTCCGAAGTTGCGCGGCACGCCGCCAATTAAGAACCCCGGAGACAGCCCCGCACTTTCCAATAACCAAGCGACAACACTTGCGGTAGACGTTTTGCCATGGGTGCCTGCCACGGCGATAACCCGACGACCTGGCAGCACGTACTCGGCCAACCACTGCGCCCCTGACGTATAAGGAATACCGCTGTTTAACAACGCCTCAACCTCTGCATTTCCTCGCGACATCGCATTACCCACCACCACCAAATCTGGCGTTGGCGATAAGTGATCCGCTTGATAGCCCTCCATCAAAGCAATGCCCGCCTCAACCAGCTGGGTACTCATTGGCGGGTATACACTCTGGTCTGATCCGCTTACTTGATGCCCAAGCTCACGTGCCAGCAGTGCCAGGCTCCCCATAAAGGTGCCGCAGATACCGATAATATGCAGATGCATGGCTCTTGCCCCGTTAATCGCCAATAAACAAATTCATTAAAGCTAATCCGATAGAACAAAAGCTATCAAAATAGCCGATTAGCCTAGCATGCTGGCTAAATTTGCTCATCCAATCATCGCTTTAAACGGCGATTAACGTTGGCAAAACACCCTTCAAGTGACAAATCCGTTCAGTTGTTGCAGGATGCCGCAACCTTCTATTTTTTTCGGTGCCTGATCTATCAGCTCATAGCGATGGTATGCACCTACATTTCTAGGCAAGGAGTTTTTACAATGCGCATTGTTATTCGCTATTTTTTCCGCGGTCTCCGTTTGATTCTCGCCCCCGTCATGCTGATTTCTGAAAAACTTTCAACGCCCAAGTCAGTAGAACGTACGCCTGAAGAGCAAGCACAGGTTGACCAGGCATGCCAGCAGCTTGCGCTTTATCAATTCCGCACCTGCCCTTTCTGTATTAAAGTGCGTAAAGAGATTGCACGGTTGGGTCTAAACATCGAACTGCGCGATGCCCAACTCGACCCCATTCATAAGCAAGCCCTGCTGGAAGGCGGTGGCAAAGTGAAAGCGCCCTGCTTAAACATCACCCATGACGATGGGCGCGAAGAGTGGATGTATGAGTCCGATGAGATAAATACCTATTTACATCGCCGATTTGGGCAGGCATAACCGTTTAAACGAGCGTTAGAATAATAACAAGAAACGTTAAAACCGTTAGCTAGACACAGCGCGCCAGCGAGTTAACTTAATAGTAGATGACTGCGTTTTCCTATTATCGCCTACGCTTAATGGGTAATAGGAACACTTCTGTAGCTGATACTTCTGGTTGATCGCTTCTAGTTGATCTCTTCTAGTTGAT